>JADYZH010000061.1 GCA_020853215.1 Sulfuritalea sp.
ACGCGCTCGACAGCGCCCTCCATCACCGCTGCGTAGAGGTCACTGACGTTCGGACTGCGGCCACTCTCGCGGCACGTCGCCTTCACGGCTTCCCAGGCGTGATCGAGATAGATCAGCATCACCACGCCGGTCTCCGCTGCCACGCCCGCCAAGGCAATGAAACCCACTGCCACCGCGACGGACAGGTTGTAGCCGAGCAGCCACATCAGCCAGATGCCGCCGACCAGCGCGAAAGGCACCGAGAGCATGACGATTAGTGTCTCGGTAATGCGCTTGAAATTGAGGTAGAGCAGCAGGAAGATCGAAAGCAGTGTCACCGGGATGACGATCTTCATTTTCTCGATGGCCCGTTCCATGTATTCGAACTGGCCGCTCCAGGTCACGTAGTAGCCGGCCGGGACCTTGACCTGTTCGGCGACCGCCTTCTTGGCGTCGGCCACGTAGCTGCCAATGTCGCGGTCGCGGATGTCGACATAAATATAGGCGGAGAGCAGGGCGTTTTCGGTACGGATGCTGGGTGCGCCCTTGGCGACAACGACCTTGGCCAGTTGCCCGAGCGGAATCATCGCCCCGTCCATGGTCGGGATCAGCACCTCGCGGGCGATCTGCTGCGGATCGGAGCGCAGTTCGCGCGGGTAGCGCACGGTGACCCCGAAGCGCTCGCGACCCTCGACCGTGGTCGTCACCATCTCGCCGCCTAGCGCCGTGCCGATCACGTCCTGCAGGTCGCCGACGGCCAGGCCGTAGCGCGCCAGTTGCTCGCGGTCCGGCTCGATGTTCAGGTAGAAGCCGCCGGTGATGCGCTCGGCGAAGGCACTGGTCGTGCCGGGCACGGCTTTGACCACGGCCTCGATTTCCTTGGCCATTTTTTCCATCTCGCCGAGATCCTTGCCGAAGACCTTGATGCCAATTGGCGTGCGAATGCCGGTGGACAGCATGTCGATGCGCGCCTTGATCGGCATCGTCCACGCATTGGCGACGCCGGGGAATTGCAGCGCCTTGTCGAGTTCGGCGATCAGCTTGTCGGTGGTCAGGCCCGGGCGCCATTCGGATTCCGGCTTCAGATTGATCACCGTCTCGAACATCTCCGTCGGCGCTGGATCGGTTGCCGTGTTGGCGCGCCCAGCCTTGCCATAAACCGAAGCGACCTCCGGGAAGCTCTTGATGATCTTGTTCTGCGTCTGCATCAACTCGGCAGCCTTGGTGATCGACATGCCGGGCAGCGAAGCCGGCATGTAGAGCAAGGTGCCTTCGTTGAGCGTCGGCATGAACTCCGAGCCGAGTTGAGAGGCTGGATAAATTGAGGCCACCAAGACAACGACGGCAGCAACGATGGTCATTTTCTTCCAGCGCATGACGCTGGCGATGATCGGCCGATAGGCCCAGATCAGGAAACGATTCACCGGATTTTTCGCTTCCGGCATGACCTTGCCTTGGATGAACAGCATCATCAGGACGGGCACCAGCGTCACCGAAAGCAGCGCGGCGCCGGCCATCGAGAAGGTCTTGGTGAAGGCGAGCGGCGAGAAAAGCCGCCCTTCCTGGCCTTCCAGCGCGAACACCGGGAGGAAGGAAACCGTGATGATGAGCAGCGAGAAGAACAGCGCTGGGCCAACTTCCTTACAGGCGGCGAGCATGGCGTCGGCGCGCTCGGCCTTGGTGTGCTCCTCGGGCAGGCGCTCCAGGTGCTTATGGGCGTTCTCGATCATCACGATGGCGGCGTCGATCATGGCGCCGATGGCAATGGCAATGCCTCCCAGACTCATTAGATTGGAATTCATGCCCAGCGAGCGCATGGCGATGAAAGCGATCAGCACGCCGACCGGCAACATCAGGATGGCGACCAGGGCGCTGCGCACGTGCATCAGGAAGATGATGCAGACCAGCGCGACGATGATTGCCTCCTCAATCAGCGTCCGTTTCAGCGTGTCGATGGCGCGGTGTATCAGTTCAGAACGGTCGTACACCGTCTGCACCGTGACGCCCTCAGGCAAGCCGGGACCAATTTCGGCTATCCGGATTTTTAGATTGTGGATGACTTCTAGCGCGTTAGCGCCGTAGCGCGCCATGGCAATACCCGACACGACTTCGCCTTCACCGTTGAGTTCGGTCAGGCCACGCCGTTCGTCGGGCGTCAGTTCGACGCGTGCGATGTCGCGGATCAGCACTGGCGTGCCCTTGTCGCTTTTGAGGACCAGCGTTTCGAGGTCGCTCTTGCCGCGCAAGTAGCCCTTGCCGCGCACCATGTACTCGGTTTCTGCCATCTCGACGACGCGTCCGCCGACATCGCGGTTCGAGTCGCGGATCACCTGCGCCACCTTCATCAGCGGGATGCCGTAGGAACGCAGCTTGACCGGGTCGACCGTGACCTGATAGGTCTGCACGAAGCCGCCGATCGAAGCCACTTCGGCGACGCCATGGGCCTTGGTCAGTTGATAGCGGACGTACCAGTCCTGGATGGTGCGCAGTTCGGCCAGCGTCTTGTCTTTGGCGAGCAACGCATACTGGTAAACCCAGCCGACGCCGGTGGCGTCCGGTCCAAGCGACGGCGTGACGCCCTTCGGCATGCGGCTGGAGGCGAAATTCAGATATTCAAGGACGCGCGAGCGCGCCCAGTAGATGTCGGTGCCATCCTCGAAAATGATGTACACGAAGGAGGCGCCGAAGAA
>JADYZH010000062.1 GCA_020853215.1 Sulfuritalea sp.
GTCACCTGCTGCGGCAGGTCCGCCGCGCCGCGCAGCGCATAGACGCGGCACTGGGTCATGCCGAGCTGGCGCCCGACCAGGTGCTCGGCCACGTTTTCCGACAGGCGCAGCGCCACGTCGGCCTCGCGCCGCGTCCAGTTCTGCTCCGGGTCGGCATGCCGGCTCGACAGGTCGACCAGGAAGGCGTTCTCGATCACCTCGACCTCGATCCCCGGATAGGCGCGCGCAAAGTCCGCCAGCGGCTGCGGCAGCAGGTGGTCCATCAACACGAAGGCCGTGGTCACGCGCAGCACGCCGGTGAGTTCGCGGTCGCGGCCGAGCACCTGGCGCTCCACCTCGTCGGCGCGCGTCGCCATGTGGCGCGCCTGCTCCACCAACGCCAGGCCGGCTTCGGTGGGCTGATAGCCGCCGCGCTTGCGGTCGAACAGGCGGGTGCCGAGCTGGGCTTCCAGCGCGTCAAGCCGGCGCAGCACCGTAGTGTGGTTGACGCCCAGCGTGCGCGCCGCCCCGGCCAGCGACCCGGCGGTGCCGATCGCCAGCGCATACCTCAGGTCATCCCAGTCGAGTGCTGACATGGCTGCTTGCTTTTTTGCACATTAGAAGTGCATTGTTACATATTGCGTGCGTTAACGCCAAGTTCTATAGTCCATCCAACACCCGGCAACCGGAATATCCCGGTACGCCACCGATAACGGGAGTCATCATGGCCACGCACATCGCAGATCACGGATTCAGTTTCCACCTTCCGCGCCTTGCGCATCTTCCGCGGCGCCCCGCCAGCCGCGCGCGCGGCACGGTCGCAAGCGCGCCGCGCACTAGCTGGATGGAACGCCTCGCCGCCTGGGCCGAACGGCAACCGGCGCATCACCACGCCGGCAGTTGGGAACGCTTCAGGTAACAAATTCCCCGGGCTTGGCCCGGGTCATGGCCCGGGTCATGGCCGATGGCCGCCTCGCTCGGCGTAGCCTGCTTCGCGCTGGCTACGCACGGCAAGGACAAACACGGTATCGATTTTGGCAACGTAGCGGTACAGGGCCACATAGCCGTGCGAGCGACGCCCGATCACCAGCTCCCGCTTGTCGTTACTGACGGGACGACCAATCAGGGGATTGTGTTCCAGCACGTTGAGCGCCTCGATGATCTCCCGGATGCGCAGCCCGGGATTTTCAACCTGATATTTGGCAAGGTGATCGAGGATGCGATCGAAATCGTCCCCGATCTCCGGCGCCAATTCGATGCCTGACAAAATCAGCGCACCAATTTGCGCGCGGTCGGACGCTTTGCGGCCTTGCCGGCGAGTCGCTCTTCCAGATAGCCACGCATTTCCTGCCACGGTACGGCCTTTCCCGAGGCAACGATATTGGCATAACGCTCCTCCGCCACTGCGTCGAAATCGGCGCGCAGCTCCTCCTGCGCCGCCTTTTCCGCAATGGCCTCGAGAATGAAACCGTGCGTGCTTGTGTCGCAACGTTTCGCCGCCGCCGCGACGCGGGCCTTCAGTTCTTCCGGCATGCGTATGGTTGTCGTGGACATGGCTTTCTCCAAGGATTGGAACATCCGCTCACTGTAGCACACCGGTGCTACGTCACGCCATTCCGCCCTGGCGGCAAAAGTCGGCGCTGGCGGCACGGCGCCGGCAAACAGTCGCCACACATTTCTTGCCAATTTTTGCCAAATGATCTAGTCTGACCGCATGAGCACGATGAACATTTCCTTGCCGGATTCGCTCAAGTCCTTTGTCGATGAGCAAGTCGACCAGCGCGGCTACGGCACCAGCAGCGAATATGTGCGGGAACTGATCCGCAAGGATCAGGATCGGCTGCATCTGCGAAGCCTGCTCTTGGCCGGCGCCGAATCGGCGGCGGCGCCACCCGCCGATGACGCCTATTTCGCCATGCTGCGCGACCGCGTCCGCCAACGCCCCCGGGGGTGAAGTCCAAGCCCGTCATCCCGCGCGAGCTGGCCAACCGGGATGTGGATGAGGCCGTCGCCTACTACCTGAGCGAGGGCGCCGCCAACGCGGCGTCGGGCTTCATCGACGCCCTGGCGCAGGCCTACGCCCACATTGGTCGCCATCCGGCCACCGGATCACCCCGCTACGCACACGAGCTGAATCTTCCCGGCCTGCGTTTCTGGCCGCTGGCACGCTATCCGCACCTGGTCTTCTACATCGAACGTACCGACCACGTCGACGTCTGGCGCGTGCTGCATGGCCAGCGCGACATCCCGGCGTGGATGCACGAACCCGACACGCATCGGGAATAGACAGCACGCCATGGCGAGGCCATCCCCGCGCCGGCATTTGGGGGCGCTTCAGGCAGGGATTGCTCCGGGCGTCGCCCGGGTTGCGAAACAAATCGGCGCCCCACACCCTCACACGGCCGCCAGTCGCTCCACCGTATCCGGATAGCGCGCGCCCAGGCGGATCAGCAAGGCCGCTTGCGCGTTCGGCTTCGCCCGGCCCTGCTCCCAATTTTCCAGCGTGCGCGGATTGGTCCGCAGGTAACGCGCGAACACCGGCCGCGAAAGGCGCAGGCGCTCACGCAGGGCGAGCAGTTCCCCGGCGCTGACGTCCGGCGCCGGCAGGGTCTCGACCGCATGGGTGCGCAAGGTACGCTTGCCGGCCCGTTCTTCGGCCAGGGCATCGAAGCCTTCCGCGATCTCGGCAAACAGGTTCCGCTTTTTCATTGTCGTGCCTCCCGTTCCCGCTTGAGCAACGCCTTGAGCGCCTTGCGTTCGTCGGCGCTCAGGTCATCCATTTCGTCCTTGGTGTACACAGAAAAATCGGCGCTGGCGGCACGGCAGCACGACGAGGCAGTGCTCTGTTATTGGCCGGCGGCCCTTTCGTAAGCCTCCGTCGCCGCTTCCATGACCGCATGCTGCCCGCAGCCAAGCGCCCGGCATAGCGAAAGATGGATACCGGCAAGCATGGCGGGCTTCAGGGTGGCGGCGCGGCCCAGCATGATCGATTCGCTTAGCACGGTTGGCCGATCGACACGGACCCAGCTCGAATGGGGCAAGGCTACGTCGACGAAGTCTTCATCGCGCAGCGGCAGGCATTCCCGATGCGCGCCCCGCGGCAGAGCCAATCGCCGAACTCGCCCAAGCTGCGCAACAGCAATGCGGGGCGACGCTTCGCGCTGGAAAGGTCGGTGAAGGGAAACGGCACCAGGACGATGTCACCGCAGCGGAACGTCATTCCAGGCCTCGTCGTCGGGGTTGTCCCACACATGCGCCAGCGAAACCGTCTGCGCCTGCTGCCAGTCGGCGAGTTCGCCGCGCTCGCGCGCCTGCAGGAAGCGGACGAAATCCAGCGCCTCCCTTGCCAGCGATTCGGGCAGAGTGCCGGCGATACGGGCAATTTGTTCGGCGATGGTCATGGGCTTTCTCCTTTGGAACGAGCGGCGCGCTCCAAGTTTAGAGCA
>JADYZH010000063.1 GCA_020853215.1 Sulfuritalea sp.
TCAGCTTGTAGCGCCGCTCCATTTCGCCGACGCACCAGTGCAGCGCGTTGGCCGCCTTGGTCATGTCGGTCACCACCGGCGCCAGCAGGTGCGGGATGCCTTCGTAGATCGACAGTTCCAGCATCTTCGGGTCAACCATGATCAGGCGCACGTTCCTGGGTTCGGACTTGTACACCAGTGACAGGATCATGGCATTGACGCCGACCGACTTGCCCGATCCGGTGGTGCCGGCCACCAGCAGGTGCGGCATCTTGGCCAGGTCCACCACCACCGGCTGGCCGCCGATGTCCTTGCCCAGCGCCACGGACAATGGCGAATGCATGCCGTGGTAGGCCTGCGAACCGATGATTTCCGACAGGCGCACGATCTGCCGCCGCGGATTGGGCAGTTCCAGCGCCATGCACGACTTGCCCGGCACCGTCTCGACCACGCGGATCGACACCAGCGACAACGCGCGCGCCAGGTCCTTGGAGAGATTGACGATCTGGCTGCCCTTGACGCCGACCGCCGGCTCGATCTCGTAGCGCGTCACCACCGGCCCCGGATGCGCGGTCAGCACCTTGGCCTCGACGTTGAAGTCGGCGAGTTTCCGCTCGATCAGGCGCGAGGTGAATTCGAGGGTCTCGGCGGCCGGCAGGTCGGCAGGATTGTGCGACGGCTCGGCCAGCAGGTGCAGTGGCGGCAGGGCGCCGCCCGGCGCGTCGAAGAACAGCGGCGCCTGCCGCTCCTTCTCGGCCCGCGCCACGGCCTTGGGCGCCACCGGGACCACGATTTCGACGGGTTCGATGCGGACCGGGCTTTCCTCGACCTTGCGCCGCTCGGATTCCACCACCTCCTCGCGCTGTTCGGCCACCGCGCGGCCATAGCGCCTGTCCTGCCAGCCTTCCCACAGGCTGCGCGCGCCGACGACGGCGCCTTCGATCAGTATTCCCGTTGTTTCGGCCGCCGTGATCCACGACAATCCAGTGAACAGGCTGAAGCCGATCATGGCCAGCACCAGCAGGACCATCGTGCCGCCGGTGTAACCTAGAAACAGGGCGACCAGGCGCCCGACTTCGAAGCCGAGCATGCCGCCCGGTTCCATCGGCAGCGCCACCTTGCTGCTCCAGAAGCGCATGGCTTCGAGGCCGCAGCTCGCCAGCAGCAGGAGGAGGAAGCCGGTCAGGGCGATCAGCAGCGGACGGCGGCCGCCGCCGAACAGGTGGCTCAGGCGGTGATAGCCCCACGCCACCAGGAAAAACGGCAGCACCACCCACCACCAGGCGGAAAACCCGAACAGGTACAACAGCAGGTCGCTCAGCCAGGCGCCGACGCGCCCGCCCGGGTTGGCGATGTGGTCCGCCGCGGCTGCATGCGACCAGCCCGGATCGGCGCGATCGAAACCCCACAGGACCAGGGCCAGGTACATTCCGGCCAGGCCGACCAGCAGCCAGCGCGCCTCATGCACCAGCAAGGCGAGTTTTTCCGGCAGGGGGGCGGCGGGGGGCTGGGGGACGCTGGCGGCATTCATGGGCAGAAGCCGGTCCGCGACGGCGCGCGAACCGGAATGACGGACACTGGCAAATTATGTCCGGCGACCGGGGTGCCCAAGCCACAAACAGCCGCGCAAGTCGGGTCCTGTTCCAGTCTATATAATCGGCGTGACTTTCAACACAGGATCTTGCCGCCATGAGCACACGCCACGCCCGCCTCCTCATCCTCGGTTCCGGTCCTGCCGGCTACACCGCCGCCGTCTATGCCGCCCGCGCCAACCTGAAGCCCGTGCTGATCACCGGCATGGCCCAGGGCGGGCAGCTGATGACCACCACCGACGTCGACAACTGGCCGGCCGACGCCGACGGCGTGCAGGGCCCCGACCTGATGGCGCGCTTCGAGAAACACGCCGCGCGCTTCCAGACCGAACTCATCTTCGACCACATCCACACCGCCGCCCTGACCGAAAAGCCGCTCCGCCTGGTCGGCGATTCGGGCGAATATACCTGCGACGCGCTGATCATCGCCACCGGCGCCTCGGCGCAGTACCTGGGCCTGCCCTCCGAGGAAGCCTTTTCCGGCAAGGGCGTCTCGGCCTGCGCCACCTGCGACGGCTTCTTCTACAAGAACCAGCCGGTCGCCGTCATCGGCGGCGGCAACACGGCGGTGGAGGAAGCGCTGTACCTGGCCAACATCGCCAGCCATGTCACGGTCGTGCATCGACGCAACAAGTTCCGCGGCGAGAAAATCCTGCAGGACAAGCTGTTCGAGAGGGAGAAGGCGGGCAAGGTCACCATCAAGTGGGACCACACGCTGGACGAGGTGCTGGGCGACAAGTCCGGCGTCACCGGCATGCGCGTCAAGGGCGTGAAAACCGGCGCCACGGAAGACATCCCCCTGATGGGCGTGTTCATCGCCATCGGCCACAAGCCCAACACCGACCTCTTCGTCGGCCAGCTGGAAATGGAAGGCGGCTACATCGTCACCCAGGCCGGCCGCAACGGCAATGCCACCGCGACCAGCATCCCCGGCGTGTTCGCCGCCGGCGACGTGCAGGACCACATCTACAAGCAGGCCGTGACCAGTGCCGCCACCGGCTGCCAGGCCGCGCTCGACGCCGAGAAGTACCTCGACAGCCTGGGTTGAAAACCTGTTAACCACAGAGGGCACAGAGCAGGGACAAACCGAGCTTTTTCTCTGTGTCCTCTGTGCCCTCTGTGGCTAAAAAGCCTTTTCCTTCCAGCGACTCGGAGCTGTTCCGCAAGGCGGTGACCGACGCAGTGCCGCTCGCGAGCGACCGCGTCCATCACGAACCGCCCCCGCCTCCCGCCATTCCGCGCCAGCGCCTGCATGACGAAAAGGCCGCGCTCGACCAATCCCTGTGCGGCCCGGCGCTGGTCGATCTCTATCTGGAAGGTGGCGACGAAGCCGCCTGGCGGCGTGACGGCGTATCCAGCGCCTGGCTGCGCGATTTGCGCCGGGGGCGCTGGGTGACCCAGGGGAAACTTGACCTGCACGGCATGAACCGCGATGAGGCGCGACACGCCGTCGTCAGCTTCCTGCGCGAATGCCGCCATCGCGGCCACCGCTGCGTGCGCATCGTGCACGGCAAGGGCCTCAGTTCGCCCGGCCGCGAGCCGGTGCTGAAGAAGCTGGTGCTGGGCTGGCTGACCCAGCGCAGCGAGGTGCTGGCCTTCTGCCAGGCGCGCACCGTCGAAGGCGGCGCCGGTGCGGTGGTAGTGCTGCTCGCCGCTCCCAAATAATCGAGCGCAGCGAGTTGATTCAGTCACCCCTTTCCTTGGGAAAGGGGCCGGGGGATAGGCCCACCAGTTTGCCGACGGCGAGGCGAACGAAGCCGCGATCAGATCGCGGCTTCGTTCGCCACGCCGGTGCGGATGCGGACGACTTGCTCGACCGAGGAGACGAAGAACATGCCGTCGCCGA
>JADYZH010000064.1 GCA_020853215.1 Sulfuritalea sp.
GAGCGCCGCGACGTGAAGGGCCTTTACGCCAAGGCCCGGCGCGGCGAGCTGAAGAATTTCACGGGCATCGACAGCCCCTACGAGGCACCCGAGTCTCCCGAAATCCATTTGCGCACCGACCTGGAGGCGCCCGAGGCCTGCATCGAATCGATTCGACAAGCCCTGGACTGACGCATGGATCCGCTGTTGATCGCGGCGGGCGCCGCGACCGGCCTGCTGGTCGGTTTGACGGGTGTCGGCGGCGGGGCGTTGATGACACCCCTGCTGTTGC
The DNA here is from genome assembly GCA_020853215.1 of Sulfuritalea sp. Classification (GTDB taxonomy): domain Bacteria; phylum Pseudomonadota; class Gammaproteobacteria; order Burkholderiales; family Rhodocyclaceae; genus Sulfuritalea. The sequence continues at coordinate 272 of JADYZH010000064.1, forward strand.
TGGTGTTCGGGGTGGCGCCGCTGACCGCCATCGGCACCGACCTGTGGTTTGCCGCGATCACCAAGCTTTTCGCCACCCGGGTGCATCATGGCCACGGCTTGATCGACTGGCCGGTGGTCAGGCGTTTGTGGCTGGGCAGCCTCGCCGCTTCCGCGGCGACCCTGACATTCATGAAGCTGTACCCGGTGGACCAAACCGCCGTCGCCCTGCTCAAGGCGGCGATCGCCGCGGCGGTGGTGCTCACCGCACTCGGGATGCTGTTCCAGAAGCCCCTGCACGCGCTGGGCCGCACGCTGCGGACCAGCGACGGCGACAATTTCAAGGCCTTGCAGGGGCCGCTGACGGTGGTCGCCGGCGCGCTGCTGGGCATCCTGGTTACGCTGACGTCGGTGGGGGCCGGGGCGCTTGGCGCCGTGTTCCTCAGCTACCTCTACCCGCTGCGCCTGACGCCGCCGCGGTTGATCGCCACCGACATCGCGCACGCCATCCCCCTGGCGATGTTCGCCGGGGCGGGCCACCTGTTGATCGGCAATGTCGACTTCGGCCTGCTCGGCAACCTGCTGCTCGGCTCGATACCGGCGGTGCTGCTGGGCGCGATGCTGTCCGCCCGGCTTCCGCATGCCCTGCTGCGCGGGATGCTGGCGGCGGTGCTGCTGGCCATCGGCGTGAAATTGTGGTGATCGGGGGGCGCGTTTGGCGAGGACAAGCGAATCCCGCTGACTCAATCGCCGGGCTTCGACCCGCCCCCCGGACTCGCCATGTGCCTGGCCGATAGTCGGTGCTGATGGAACGGCGATCCGCTGTCGAGTTGGGGCGCTTGCAGGTAGTCCCGGCAAGCGGCGATAATCAAGCCAAGGATATTGGCAAGCGCCCCGCCTATTGCGGGGCGCAGTGATAGGTACCAACAAAAAGCGCCCCGAAAGGCGCATGAATAATAGGTAGGTGGCGGAGAGGGTGGGATTCGAACCCACGGATGCCTTGCGACATCGCCTGATTTCGAGTCAGGTACATTCGACCACTCTGCCACCTCTCCGCGAGGCGCGGATTATACCCGCGAAGCGACGGTCGTCACAGGGAGGGAAAGCGTTGCCGAAACTGCTTCGCCTGATCTGCTGTCTTGTCCTGTCCGGCCCGCTCGCCTGCACGCGCATCGAGCCGCCCGAGACGGAAGGCAAACTGGTCGTCGCGGTGCGCGAGACGCCGGCCTTCTTCCAGGAGGGCGCGGATGCCACGACCAGCGGCTTCGAGCATGACCTGGTGACGGCCTTCGCCGCGAGCCAGGGCTTGAAGGTGCAGTTCATCAAGGCCACCGACTTCCAGGAACTGAATGAACTGGCGCTGGCCGGCCGGGTCCACCTGGCCGCCTCGATGCCGCTGGGCAACGCCTCGCTGCAGTACTCGACGCCGATCCGCAGCGTCAAGCAATGGGTGGTCAGCCACGAAGATGCGGCGGGGCCGGAGCGGCTCTCCGACCTGGCCGGCCGCGCGGTCGAAGTGGTGGCGGGCTCGGCGCTGGCGGATACCCTGCGCGGGCTGGACGAACAATCGCGTCCGCAGGTGGTCGAAGTCGCGGGTGTCACGGAAATGGACCTGCTGGCCCGCGTCGCCGAGCGCAAGGCGGAGCTGGTCGCGGTACACGAGATCCATCTCGACCTGGGCATCAACTTCCATCCGGAACTGGACGCCCGCGTGCAATTGCCGGGCAAGCTGGAATTCGGCTGGGCCTTCGGCGGCAAGGACGCGGGGGGGCTGCGCGACAAGGCCGACGCCTTCATCGCCGGCGCCCGCGCCAACGGCATGCTGGCGCGACTGCATGACCGCTATTTCGGCCATATCAAGCGCATCAATGCCGAAGGCATCGCGAAGTTCCTCGATGACGCGAAGACCAGACTGCCGCAGTGGCGCCGTTACTTCCAGTCGGCACAGGACCTGACCGGCATCGACTGGCGGCTGCTGGCCGCGCTGGCCTACCAGGAATCGAAATGGGATCCGCTGGCGACCTCGTACACCAACGTGCGCGGCATGATGATGCTGACCGAGGACACGGCCGACTTCCTGCGTGTCGCGAATCGCCTCGACGGCGCGGAAAGCATCCGCGCCGGCGCCCGCTACCTGGCGCTACTGATGGACCAGATCCCCGGTGCCGAACTTCCGGATCGCCAGTGGCTGGCCCTGTCGGCCTACAACCTGGGCATGGGCCACTTTCGCGGCGCCCGTGCGATCGCCAAGGGCATGAAACGCAACCCGGATGTCTGGTACGAAATGAAGCAGGTGTTGCCCCAACTGGCGCGGCCGGAGGTCTATGCCCGGCTGAAAAGCGGCGCCGCGCGCGGCGGCGAGGCGGTGATCATGGTGGAGAACATCCGCAACTACTACGACATCCTCA
>JADYZH010000065.1 GCA_020853215.1 Sulfuritalea sp.
CGAGGCCGATCGCCAGCGCCACGACACCCCACCACCAGATCGTCGTATGCAGCAGGTCGAAGCTGACGCGCAGCAAACCGTAGATGGCGGTCTTCAGCATCACCCCGCTCATCATCGCCGACACCGGTGATGGCGCCGCCGGGTGCGCCTCCGGCAGCCAGACATGCAGCGGAACGAGGCCGGCCTTGGCGCCGAAGCCGGCCAGCGCCAGCAGGAAGGCGGCGGACGCCCAGAACGGCGACAGCTCCTGCGCGCGCATGCCGGCGAAGCTGTAATCGCCGGCGCCGCCGGTCATGACGCCGAAGCACAGCAGGATGGCGATGGCGCCGATGTGGGCGATCAGCAGATACAGGAATCCGGCGCGGCGGATCTCCTCGTGGCGATGATCGGTGGTGACGAGGAAGAAGGACGACAGCGCCATGGTCTCCCAGGCCACCATGAAGGCGTAGGCATCGTCGGCCAGCAGCACCATCAGCATGCTGGCGAGGAAGAAATGGTATTGCAGGCACATCAAGCCGGGCGCCGTGCCCTCGCCTTTCCTGAAATAGCCGGCGGCGAAGATGGAAATTCCGACCGAGACGAAACCCAGCAGCAGGGCGAACACGGCGGAGAGATTGTCGAGCCGCAGATGGAAGGGCAGGTCGGGCAGGCCGATGACCAGCACCGCGGTTTGTGCCGGACCGCCGAGTGAACCCAGGGCTACCAGCCCCACCAGCACTCCGACCAGCGCGCCGAGCGGGAACAAGGTCTTGCTGACGAAGCGCATGTTGCGCGGCGCCACCAGTCCGGCCAACCCGATCGCCAGCCAAGCGCAGGCGGCAATCAGCAGGGTGTCGATGGGCAGGAGGGGCGACATGTCAGATCGGGATTATAGGGACTCGGAGGTCTCCGCGATCGGAAAGTCGGCGCTGGCGGCACGGCGGTCGTCGCGTCAGAACACGATATTCATCATCACCATCAGTACCGCAATGAACAAAACGGTCATGATGCCGCCGGCCCGCATGAAGTCGGCGACGCGGTAGCCGGCCGGGCCCATGATCAGCGCATTGACCTGGTGGGTCGGCAGGAAGAAGGAGTTCGAGGTCGCCAGCGCCACGGTCAGCGCGAACACCGCCGGGTCGGCGCCGGCACCGATGGCGATGTTCACGGCCAGCGGCACCAGCAGCACGGTGGCGCCGACGTTGGACATCACCAGCGTGAAGAAGGTGGCGAGCACGGCGATGGCGAGCTGGATCACCCACACCGGCGTGCCACCGAGCAGGGTCAGGGTCTGTTGCGCGATCCAGGCCGCCGTACCGCTGGTTTCGACCGCCAGGCCGAGCGGGATCAGGCTGGCGAGCAGGAACACCGATTTCCAGCTCACCGCCTGGTAAGCCTCCTCGATCTTCAGTACGCCGGACAGGATCATGCCGATGGCGCCGGCCATCAGCGCGATCGACAGGCGGATCTCGGTAAACAGGATCAGTACCAGCGTGATACCGAAGAACAGCAGCGCCGGCCTGACCTTGTTCGGGCGCAGCTCCTCGTGCGGATATTCCGTGGTGATGACGACGAAGTTGCGATCCTTTTCCAGGCGCGCCAGCGCTTCCCATCCGGTATGCACCACCAGCGCGTCGCCGGCCTGCAGCGGCATGTCGCGGATGCCGTCGCCCTCGCGCAGCGTCTTGCCGCCGCGATGCAGCGCGGTCAGCGAAATGCCGTAGGTCTTGCGCATCCAGACGTCGCGCGCGCTCTTGCCGATCAGCTCCGAGCCAGGCGGGATCACCACCTCGGCGATGCCCGCCTTGGCCGGCGACAGTTGCTCGGCGAAGGTTTCCAGTTCATCACGCAGTTGCAGTCCGTTGGCCGCGGCGAACTCACGCAGGCGCTCCGGCGCGCCGAGCACGCCGAGCACGCTGCCGGCGGCGATCTCGATGTCGCGCGCCGGACCCATGCGCAGGTCATCGCTGCCACGCATCAGCGCGATCACGCGCAGGCGGTTCGGCCCCTCGATATCGTTGAGCACCTTGCCGACCACCGGGCTGATTGCCGGCACGGCCATCTCATACACCGCGTAGTCGAGACCATAGAGTTTCTGGAAATAATCCATCGCGTCGCCGCCGCTGACGGCATCTTCCTTGGCCTTGCCGGGCAGAACGTAGCGGCCGGCGAAGACGAAATAGGCAATGCCGGTGCCGAGCAGCGCAAGGCCCACCGGCGTCACCGAGAACAGCGACCAGGTCTGCATCTGCTGCGCCGCCGGCAGCGCCTTGTTGGAGGTCAGGATCAGGTCGTTGAGCAGGATCAGCGGGCTCGAGCCGACCATGGTGATGGTGCCGCCGAGGATCGCGCAGAATCCCATCGGCATCAGCAGGCGCGACATCGCCAGCCCGGTGCGCGCCGAGATGCGGCTCACCACCGGGAGGAACAGCGCGGCGGCGCCGACGTTCTGCATGAAGCTGGAAATGAAGCCGACCGAGCCGGAAATCGCCGGAATCACGCGCGCCTCGGTGCGACCGGCGTACTTCAGGATGGTGACCGCCAGCTTGCCCATCAGCCCGGTCTTGTCGAGACCGGCGCCGATGATCATCACCGCGATGATCGAAATCACCGCATTGCCGGAAAAGCCGCGGAACAGTTCCGACGAGGGCACCAGCGGCTTGGAGAATCCCAGCAGGCCGCCGAAATGGCTGATGAGGCCGAGCAGCACCATGATGCTGACGGCGGCGACGTCCACCCCGACCACCTCGAAGGCGAACAAAAATACCGTCAGCAGCAGGATGCCGAGCACCGCGCTTACCTCGATGCCCGGCGCCACCGTGGCGGCTGCCGCCCAGATCAGCAGGAAGGCGATGGCGGCGATCAGGATTTTTGGCGGTGGCTTTTTCATGGCTGGACTCTGAAGAATATGCAAGGCAGGTTGAAAGTCGGCGCCGGCGACACGGCGCCGGTGCGTCGTGACGGGCCAGATGGACGCGGCGAGGTCATGCCGGCTGCTTCAGCAGCGTCGACGCATGCGCCTTGCCCGCCGCCGTGGCCGCCGCGTAGGCGGCCTCGATGGCAAGGTCGGCGGTGGCGAAAATGTTTTCCTGGCCGATGCCGGCGAACAGGTGCGTGGCCTGCATGACATCGATCACCTGCTTCTTCAGGCCGGAGAACATCACAGTGATGCCGCCAGCGCGCAGGCGTTCGACCAGATGACGCACCACCTCCTCGCCCGATGCGTCGAGCTCGTTGATGCCGTCGCTGACGATCAGCAGATAGGCGATCCGCGGGTTGCCGGCCACGGCCTCGAGGATCGTGTCCTCGAAGTACGACACATTGGCAAAGTAGAGGCGGCCGTCGAAGCGCACGGCAACCACCACCTGCGACTCGGGCAGATGGTTGACCTTGACGTCGCGCAGCGTGCCGTCGTGATAGCGACCGAGGATGGCCACGCGCGGCGTCATGGTGCGGTACAGATACAGGCCGATGGCCAGGCCGGCGCCGAGCAGGATGCCCTTGTCGAGATGGGGCGCCGCCACCAGGGTGGCGACGAAGGTGGCCACGGCGGCGATACCGTCGTGCCGGTTGGCCTGCCAGGCATGTTTGACGGCGCCGAAGTTGATGAGCCCGATCACCGCCATGATGATCACCGCGGCGAGCACCGCCTGCGGCAAGTGATAAAGCAAGGGCGTCAGGAACAGCAGCGTCAGCAGCACGAAGGCGGCGGTGATGACCGAGGACATGCCGGTCCTGGCCCCGGCATTGATATTCACCGCCGAACGCGAGAAGGAACCGGACACGGGAAAAGCCTGCGTCATGGCGCCGACGAGGTTGGCCAGTCCCTGACCGATCAGTTCCTGGTTGGGATCGATCTTGTCCCTGGTCTTGGCGGCGATGGCCTTGGCGATGGAAATCGCCTCCATGAAGCCGACCAGCGAAATGACGATGGCGGCGGAAAGCAGGCTGCCCATCATGTCCCACGAAAACTTCGGCAGGCCGATGGACGGCAGGCCTTCGGGAATCCTGCCGACCACTTCGCCGCCGCCGGTCAGCTGGAGGCTGCCGTCGCCGATCCTGGCGATGTGCCAGTGGCGGCCGTCCGATTGCGCACCGGAAAGCAGTTTGCCCGCCGCGAAGAACGTCGCCGGTTCGCCCGCGGCGCCGGGTACCTGCTCGAAAACGAAGCTGCGCAAGGCCCGATTGCGTTTTCGGTTCTCGTCCTCGCGGTCTTTTCGCTGCAGGCGCAGCAGCTCGATCTCGTAGTTCAACGTCGCCGCCGCGTGCGCGGTTTCGCCCGACGTGTTTTGCAGCTTCTTCAGGTCGCCGCGGGTGGTCACCAGCGCGGCGGTGAGTTCCCCGATTCGTGCTTCGGTGCGCACGAAATCGGTCAGCAGGGCTTGGGCCTCAGCGTCGGCGATCTGGTCCATGGTCGCCGACGCCGTGCGCTCGAAACCGGTCTGCCAGGACACGAGCGTGGTCAGCACCACGGCGATCAGCACGCCGGGCAATTGCGGCGCCCTGCTGCGGATCACCCACATGATGGCGATTGCCGCCACGCCCATGGCCAGTGTCGGCAAATGGGTGTCGCCGACCAGTTGCAAGACGCCCCAGATGTCGTTGACGAAGGACTCGGAGCGCCCCATCGGCACGCCGATCAGCTTGTTCACCTGCGACAGCCCGATGATGATCGCCGCGGCGTTGGTGAAGCCGACGATCACCGGATGGGAGAGGAAATTCACCACCACGCCGAGCTTGAACACGCCGAGCACGAGCTGGAAGATACCCACCAGCAAAGCCAGCATGATGGCCAGGGCGACGAAGGCCTGCGAGCCGGGCGCCGCCAGCGGCGCCAGCGACGAGGCGGTGAGCAGCGAGGCCACCGCCACCGGCCCGGTGCCGAGCTGCTTCGACGAGCCCCAGAGCGCCGCCACCGCCACGGGCAGGAAGGCGGCGTAGAGCCCGTAATACGGCGGCAGGCCGGCCAGCTGGGCATAGGCCATCGACTGCGGCACCAGCACCAGGGCCACCGTCAGGCCGGCGATGAAGTCGGCGCGCAGCGCCGCCCCGGAATAGGGCAGCCAGCCCAAGAAGGGCAGGAAACGGTACAGCGCGGGCGGAATGCTCATGTCGCGGAATTCATTCCATGCGTCCCGGAGCGCTGTGCACGCCCGTTCTTGACGCTCTCTTGTGGAAGCTCCAAATACTAACAGCGCCAAATACAGCGAGGGCAACAAGGTTTTTATTCCGCAATCAGACCGGCATATCCGGCAATGCAACATCCTCCTGCCCCGATCGCCCATGGAAAGGCTTATTCCGCTGGCGTCCGCATAAATCACAATCTGCTAATATTCATGGCCTCGATCCTGCCTCGGCCTGCCACCGATGCCCCCACGCCGCAACCGATGAAACTGCCTGCCGGCCTCCTCGCCAAATTGTTTCCCTTCCTGCGCTGGTGGCCGCTGGTCACACGGCAGTCTCTGCGCGAGGACCTGCTCGCCGGCTTGACCGGCGCACTCATCGTGCTGCCGCAGGGCGTGGCCTTTGCCACCATCGCCGGCCTGCCGCCGGAGTATGGCTTGTATGCGGCGATGATCCCGGCGGTAGTCGCCGCGCTGTTCGGCTCCTCGTGGCACCTGGTGTCGGGACCGACCACGGCGATCTCGATCGCCATTTACGCCGCCATCCACCACCTGGCCGAACCGGGCACACCGCAGTATGTCGGGCTGATCCTCACCCTGACGCTGCAAGTCGGCATTTTCCAGGTGGCGCTGGGCCTGGCGCGCATGGGCGCGCTGGTGAATTTCATTTCGCATACCGTGGTGATCGGCTTCACCACCGGTGCCGCGGTGCTGATCGCAGCGAGCCAGATCCGCGCCTTCTTCGGCGTCGAGATCGCGCGCGGCCTGCCCTTCTACGAAATCCTGCACCAGTTCGCACTCCAGTTCGACCGCATCAATCCGTGGGTCACGGCCGTTGGCCTGGCGACGCTGGCGGCCGGCATGGCCACGCGCCGCTGGTGGAAGAAGTTTCCCTACATGATCGCCGCGATGCTGGTCGGCAGCCTGGTCGCCTTCGCCCTCAACGAGCTGATGGGCCAGGCCGCGACCGGCATCCGCACGGTCGGTGCGCTGCCGGCCGGTCTGCCGCCTCTGTCGCTGCCGGACTTCTCGCTTGCCGCGCTGAAGAAGACCTTCGGCCCGGCGCTGGTGATCACCATGCTGGCCCTGACCGAGGCTGTCTCGATTGCCCGCGCGATCGCCGTGCGCTCGGAGCAGCGCATCGACGGCAACCAGGAATTCATCGGCCAGGGGCTGTCAAACATCACCGGCGCCTTCTTTTCCGGCTACGCCTCGTCGGGTTCCTTCAACCGCTCGGGCGTGAATTACGAAGCCGGTGCGCGTACGCCGCTGGCGACGATTTTCGCCTCGGTGTTCCTGGTCCTGATCCTGCTCGCGGTCGCGCCGCTGGCGGCTTACCTGCCCCATGCGGCGATGGCCGGCATCCTGTTCCTGGTCGCCTGGGGTTTGGTCGATTTCCATCACATCCGTGCGATCTGGCACACCAGCGGGCAGGAATCGGCCATCCTCTGGATCACCATCCTCGGCACCCTGCTCGACCTCGAGGCCGGCATCGTCGCCGGGGTGCTGCTGTCGCTGCTACTCTATCTGAATCGCACTTCAAGGCCCGGCATCGAGCCGCTGGTGCCGATCGATGATGCCGGCGGCTACCACTTTGTCGACGCGCGCGGCAAGGCGGAATGCCCGCAACTGCGCATCGTGCGGATCAATGGCTCGGCCTATTTCGGCGCCGTCGACCATATCCGGAATGCCCTGCAACAGATCGATGCCGACAACCCGCGGCAAAGGTCGGTACTGATCGTCTCGCTGGGAATGAATTTCATCGACGTCGCCGGCGCGGAAATGTTCGCCCAGGAAGCAAGACGGCGCAAGCGCCTCGGTGGCGGGCTGTATTTCTACCGGATGAAGGACGAACCCTATCGCCTGTTGCGCCAGGGCAATTACGTGCACGAGATCGGCGAAGGCGGTTTCTTCCCGGTGAAGTCGAAACCTACCGAGGCCCTCTACTGGACGCTCGATCCGGAGGTTTGCCGCCACTGCAAGACGCGCATCTTTGCCGCCTGCCACAGCGGCCGGCTGCCGGACGGTGACCGCCGCCTGCGACTGCTGCTCGCCGCCGCCGCTGACGACACGGCACGCTACCCGACCGCGACGGCGATAGCCCTCGCGCGCAGCCTCGGCGTCGCGCTCGACATCGCCGCCGTGCGCGGAACCGAGGAAGGCGAGGAGCGCTACGGGGAACGCCTGTTTGCCATCCAACGCGAAGCCATGATCGCCGACGTGCCGACGGAGTTCCATCGCCGTCAGGGCAAGGATCCTGCATCGGAGGTTCATGGCGTTGCGTTCGACACCGACGCGCAGTTGCTGGTAGTCGGGCGCTGCGCGATGCCGGGAACATCCGCGGCTGTCGCCCCGGGCGCACGGCGCATCGTCGCCGCGGCGCCATGCAACGTACTGGTGGTTCCGGAGAACGGCAAACTCTGGTCGCGCCGCATCCTGGTCGCCTTCGACGGCAGCCGGGCAGCGCAGAGTGCCTTCGCCTTCGCGCTGCAGATCGCCAAGCCGATGCGCCTGCCCCTGACGCTGTTCTCGGCCGTCGACCGCGCAGGCAATCTGCCCCCGGCGATTGCCGACGAAGTCGAACTCGCGCTGGCGGCTGCAAGGCTGGAGGGCGTGAGCGCCGAACACGTGATCCGCGGCGGACGCATCGCCGAATCCATCCTCGCTGCTGCAGCGGATGCCGGCGCCGACCTGATCGTGCTCTACCGTCATACCCGCAGCGGCCTCGGCCGCGCGCTCATGGGCAGCGTCAGCAATGACGTGCTGGAGCGCGCCGACGTTCCCGTGCTGCTCTGCGGTGGCGACCAGCGGGTCGGCAGCGAAACCGGCTAGGCAGGCATATTCTGCCGTCTCGCCGGCGCCGACTTTTCGCACAGCGCGCGAACCGGCGGCGCCATCGCGGCCAGCGCCGCGGCGAGTTCCGCATTGCCGAGCGCCCGCGCCAGCGCTTCGGCATCGAGGACCTCGACACTGTCCCGGCCAACCCGCAGGTAGGCAAGCCCGCTGGCGGGCTCGACCAGTTCGATGCGCGGGATGCGCCGCACGCATTCCCGGAGGAAGCCGCAATTCGCCGCGGCCGCCAGGTCCGCCGCCGGCGGACACACCTCGGCGGGCGAGCCAGCGTGGATGTCGATCTTCTGGTAACGCTCGATGTCGACCAGGGCGACCGGGTCGTAAATCACCATGCCGTCGCGGTCGCCGCGGGCGATGGTCTTCGGGAAGCTGCCCCTGGGCACGCGGTTGTCGAGAAACACGTAGCGAAATTCCGGCCGCGGGCTGGCCAGCCACTTGAACAGGAGCTTCGGCATGCCGCGGTAGGCTTCCACGCCGTGCGCCAGGAAGTCCTCCACCGCCTTGTAGCGACCGCGCTCCAGCGCCCGCTGCCAGCCGCGCTCGACGGTCTCCTCCGGTGGCGTGACAATGAAGTACATGTACATCGTGTCCACGTAGCGCGCATAGGTGTCGTGCAGCACCCGCCCCACCTTCTCGGCGGTGAAGCTGTCGAAGCGGAAGCGATCGACCAGCAGGTGCGGAATGGCCCCGATGCGATCGGCCTGGTCGCGGATGTAGCGGTCGAGCTTGCCGTCGATCACCATCAGCTCGCGGCTGGTCAGGTGGCCGGCATATTTGCGCGCCGGCCCCAACGTTTCGTAATCGAGCAGCAGGCGGCGCCAGACGTCCGGGCTGATGGTGGCATAACCGTCGGCGGCCATGCCCTGCTCGCGCAGGAGCTGCTTGAGCATCGGCCGCAGCGAGCTCTTGCCGGCCGCCGAGGCGCCCTTGAGGCTGACCAGCACCGGCTTCTCCTGCGTGGCGACGCGCACGTAGCCTTCCCGCTCGATGGCGGCGGCGACCATGGGCGCGATCAGTTGGCCGATCACCCGGCTGCCATGGCTGTTGCAGACGTGGCGCGTGACCAGTTTCGCCAGCAGGTCGCTGTCGGCGCCGAGGCGGCCGCACTTGCCGGCGATCGCACCGAGCACCCGGTAAAGGCTCTTGCATGCGGCGCGGCGCAAGGGATCGCGCTCCGCCAGGCCCATGGCCTTGCAGGCCGCGACGATCCGGTAGTCGCGCTCGGCGGCCGATTCCTCCCTTGCGGCGGGACGCTTGTGCGCGCGCCAGCGGCTGAACCAGCCGCGATGCACTGCCGGCGGCGGCGCGAAGAGGATTTCGGTCAGGAGTTGGCGCACCAGGGCGTCGCTGCGCCGGCCGAGGTCCGCCCAGGCGTCCGCGATCCCATCCATGTGCGGCAGCACATGGTCGTCGTGGATTTTCGAGGCGATGCGGCGAAAATTGCGCCCGAAATCCTCTTCCTCGTCGCCTTCGGCAACGGTGATGTCGGCGGTGACGCGGATGATGATTTCATGCAGCGCCAGGCGCTGCGGCCGGAACGCCGTCAGCTCCTGCTGCGGCAATCCGGTCAGCGCGGCGAATTCGTCGATTTCCTCGATGCCGGCGCACACGCACTGCGGCCGGAAGATCGTCTCCAGCGCGCGGAACTCCGCCGGGATGCCCGTGCCGACCCCGGGATTCCAAGCCGATTCCGGGGCCTCCGCGCCCGTCTCGTCGCCTGTCAACGGCATTCCTGAATGGCCTCCATGGCCATAGCGTACCGCGGAAGCCAACCTCGCAGGCTGGCGAAGGCACGGTCTGAGTCATAATCCGGGCAAACCCGACCACAGGACACCCC
>JADYZH010000066.1 GCA_020853215.1 Sulfuritalea sp.
CCCTAGGAATTCCGGCATGAACGCTCCCCTGATCCGGGTCGAGCAGCTGACCAAGGATTACGTCATGGGCAGCAACGTGGTGCCGGCCCTGTGCGGCGTCAGCCTCGACATCGCGGCCGGCGAGTTCGTCGCGGTCATGGGCCCGTCCGGCTCCGGCAAGTCGACCTTCATGAACCTGCTGGGCTGCCTCGATCACCCCAGCGGCGGACGCTACTGGCTGGACGGAGAGGAAATCTCGCAGCTGTCCGGCGACGAACTGGCGCGCGTACGCAATCGCAAGCTCGGCTTCGTCTTCCAGCATTTCAACCTGCTGGCCCGCACTTCGGCGCTAGACAATGTCGCCCTGCCCCTGCTCTACAGCCCGATGCCGCCGTCGCAGCGCGGGGATCATGCCGCGAAATTCCTGGCCCAGGTCGGCCTCGCGGAACGCATGGACCACCACCCGGCGCAGCTCTCGGGCGGACAGCAGCAGCGCGTGGCGATTGCCCGTGCGCTGGTCAATGATCCGCAACTGGTGCTCGCCGACGAACCCACCGGTGCACTGGATTCGCACACCAGCGTCGAGATCATGGCCCTCCTGCAGCAGCTCAACCGCGAGGGCATCACCATCGTCGTGGTGACCCACGAACACGACATCGCAAATTTCGCCGGGCGCATCATTTCCTTCCGCGACGGCAAGGTGGTCGAGGACCGGACGAATGCGGCCAAGGAAGCGGCGGCGACATCATGAACTTCGCCGCCACCCTGCGCATCGCCCTGCTCGCGCTGCGCGTCAACAAGATGCGCTCGGGGCTGACCATGCTCGGCATGATCATCGGCGTCGCCGCCGTCATCATCATGATCGCGGTGGGTGGCGGGGCGCAGGCGCGCGTCGAGGACCAGATCCGCAGCCTCGGCTCCAACATCATCATGGTGCTGTCGGGCTCCATGACCTCCGGCGGCGCGCGTGGCGGCATCGGCTCCGGCCCGACCATCTTCGAGGACGATGCCTACGCCATCGGCCGCGAAATCGAGGAAGTCCAGGCGGCCGCCCCCACCCTGCGCGGCACCGGGCAGGCAGTTTATGGCAACACCAACTGGTCGTCTGTCTTCTACGGCATAACACCCGACTACCTCGAAGTGCGCGAATGGTCCATTGTCGAGGGCCGTGGCTTCGAACCGGCCGAAATGAGCGGCGCCGGCAAGGTCGCCCTGATCGGCCAAACCGTGGCAAAGAACCTGTTCGGCGATGCCAGCCCGATCGACCAGGTGATCCGTGTGCGCAAGGTGCCGCTGACCATCGTTGGCGTGCTCGAGCGCAAGGGCCAGAGCATGACCGGCCAGGACCAGGACGACATCCTGCTGATGCCGATCTCCACCGCCCGGAAGCGCATCCTCGGCGCGACGCAAGCCAAGTCGCGCAGCGTCTCCTCGATCATGGTCAAGGTACGCGAAGGCGCCGACATGAACCAGGCCGACCAGCGCATGCGCGAACTGCTGCGCCAGCGCCATCGCCTGCAACCGGGGCAGGACGACGACTTTTTCGTGCGCAACCTGTCGGAAATCCTCCAGGCCCAGGAGGCCTCCTCGAAGGTGATGTCGCTGCTGCTGGCGGCGGTCGCCTCGGTGTCGCTGCTGGTGGGCGGCATCGGCATCATGAACATCATGCTGGTCTCGGTGACCGAGCGCACGCGCGAGATCGGGCTGCGCATGGCCGTCGGCGCGCGTGCGCGGGACATCCTGACCCAGTTCCTGGTCGAGGCGGTCACGCTCTCCCTGATCGGCGGCGCCATCGGCATCCTGCTCGGCGTCGGCGGCGCCACGGCGATCGCCGAGTTCGCCGGCTGGCGCACCGAGCTCTCGGGCGGTTCGATCGTCCTCGCGGCGGGCTTTGCCGGAGCGATCGGCGTGTTTTTTGGCTACTACCCGGCACGAAAGGCCTCGCGCCTGTTGCCGATCGAAGCATTGCGCTACGAGTAAGCGGAGAACGCATGGCTGAAGAAGTCGAACTCAAGCTGGCCCTGGCGGAAGAGCACCAGGTGCGCTTCCTGCGGCACCCGCTGCTGAAGCAGGCACTGCGGCGCCATGTCGAGAACCTCGACAACATCTATTACGACACCGAGGACCTGTCCCTGCGTCGCCGCGGCATCGCCCTGCGCCTGCGCCGCAAGGGGCACCTCTGGCTGCAAACCGTGAAGCTGGCCGGTGCCTCGGCCGCCGGCCTGTCGAGCCGGCCCGAGTGGGAAACCCCCTACACCGGGCACTTCGATTTTTCCGCGATCGAACAGCCGGCGGTGCGCGAATGGCTGCAGCGGCCGAAACTGTTGGCGCGCATCGTGCCCATCTGCGAAACACGTTTCCGCCGCATTACCTGGGAGTTTGCGGCCGCCCCGGGCAGGGTGCTATTGACGCTTGATCGCGGCTGGATCGTCGCCAACGGCCGCCGCGAAGCGATTTCCGAAGTTGAACTGGAACTCGCCGGGGCGCCGGTGCATTCCATCTTCGCGATAGCCACGCAACTCGCCGGGCGCGTGGCCATGACGCCCTCGGTTCTGTCCAAGGCCGAGCGCGGCTATCGCCTGCACCTCGGCACGCCGCCGACGCCGTTCAAGGCCGCAGCGGTCGCTCTGTCGGCGTCCATGCCGCCCTGCGAGGCCTTCCGCCGCATCGCCCTGTCCTGCCTCGAACATCTGCAACAGAACCATCACGGCGCCCTGACCAGCGATGATCCGGAATACATCCACCAGATGCGCGTAGCCACGCGCCGGCTGCGCGCGGCGCTGCGGCTGTTTGCGCCGGTCCTGCCCGACGGCCTGGCCGACGCCCTGCACCTGCCGCTCGCCGCCATGATGACCCAGCTCGGCCATGCGCGCGACCTCGACGTACTGCTGAGCGAGATTGTCAGTCCGGTACTGACTGCGCTGCCCAATGAGCCACGATTGCCCGCGCTGGCCAGCGACATCACCAACCGCCGCTACGCCGCGCGCGAAGAAGCGCTGGCACTGCTGGCGGCGCCCGACTATGGCCGCACGCTGCTCGCCGCGCTGGAG
The DNA here is from genome assembly GCA_020853215.1 of Sulfuritalea sp. Classification (GTDB taxonomy): domain Bacteria; phylum Pseudomonadota; class Gammaproteobacteria; order Burkholderiales; family Rhodocyclaceae; genus Sulfuritalea. Next base: position 3,030 of record JADYZH010000066.1, read on the forward strand.
TCGCTGCACCCCGAGCCGGAGGCTGCCTGCGACGAGATCCCGCTGCAAAGCTTCGCCACGGAACGACTGCGGCGCCTGCGCAAGAAGCTGCTGCGGCTCGCTGCGGCAGCCAGGCTCGAGCAACCAGCCACGCTGCATGCCCTGCGCATCGGCGTCAAGCGCCTGCGCTATGCGCTGGAATTCTTCGCGCCGCTGGCTCGCGAACGCGCCTTCGCGCCGGCATTGCAGCGGCTTGTCGCGATCCAGGACACGCTGGGCCAGCTCAACGACCTGGCCAATGCCGGCGCCCTGCTGATGGATTGTGCGGGAGACGATCCTCGCCTGCGCGAGGCCGTCACCCTGATCGGCGGCTGGCACGGACCGCGTTACGCGGCCCTGCTCGAAAGCATCACGCCCGAACTCGGTCGCCTCGCCCGGCTGCAGCTGCCGCCGCTTGCGGCCGGTTAACGGGTTCGCAACAAAAGGACGGCATGATCTGCCGCAAACTGGAGACACGACCATGGAATTGATACTCTGGCGCCACGCCGAAGCCGAAGAAGGCGATGGCAGCCTGCCCGACGGCAAACGGCGCCTTACCGCCCGCGGAGAAAAGCAGGCCAAAAAAGTCGCGCTCTGGCTTCAGCGAAACCTGCCGCGCAAGCGGACGGTCCTCGTCAGCCCTGCCGACCGCACCCAGCAAACGGCGCACGCGCTGGAACTGCCTTACGAGATCGAGCCGCGCGTCGGCACCGGAGCCTGCGCCGGCGACCTGCTGAAAGCCGCCGGCTGGCCGGACCGCGATGGCACGGTGCTGATCGTCGGCCACCAGCCCACCCTGGGGCGCGTCGCCGCGCTGCTGCTTGCTGGCGAGGAGGCCGACTGGGCCGTGAAGAAAGGCGGCGTCTGGTGGTTCGCCGGCAGAGAACGCGACGGCGCGACACAAACCGTACTGCGCGCGGTGATCAACCCGGATTTCGCCTGATCTTTTGGGTCCGGCGCCGGCGCCGGAGCGGATACCGGTTGCGGAAACCGCCTGCTTTTGATACTTTAGACATCGATATATCAACCGGGTAGCGCATTCCAGCGCCATATACCGATGTCAAAAAAATCCGCCGCCACCGATACCGAAACCCGCGCCACCTCCGAGCATGCGCCCGATTTGCGGCTCTGGCTGCGCACGCTGGCCTGCACCAACCTGATCGAGAACCACATCCGCTCGCGCCTGCGTGCCGAATTCGACATCACGCTGCCGCGCTTCGACCTGATGGCCCAGCTGGAGCGATCCCCGCATGGCCTCAAGATGGGTGAGCTGTCCAAGCGCATGATGGTGACCGGCGGCAACGTGACCGGCATCACCGACCAACTGGTCGCCGAGAAGCTGGTGGTGCGCGAAGACAGCCCGAATGACCGTCGCGCCTACATCGTCAAGCTGACCCCGGAAGGGCGCCGCAGCTTCCGCAAGATGGCCGAGGCCCACGAGACCTGGGTGGTTCAGCTGTTCGCCGGAATGGACGAGAAACAGCGCAACCAGCTTTACGACCTGCTGGCGGTCCTCAAGGCCAGCGCGACCAAGGTGGCGGTGAAGAGGTAATCCGCCGCCGTACCTCAAGGCGCCGGATTGCTGTAACGCAGATGCAGCGCCTCGATCTGCTGCAATAGGTCATCCCCGAGCGATACCGCGCAAGCGGCGATATCCTCCCCCAGTTGTTCCAGCGTCGTGGCGCCGATGATGGTGCTGGCCACGAAGGGACGGCTGGCGACAAATCCCAGGGCGAGTTGGGCCGGTGTCAGGCCGTTGCCGCGTGCCAGGTCCGCATAGGCCGCGACAGCAGGCTGCACATTGACCTTCGAGTAGCGCTGGGCAAAGCCCCGGAACAGGGTCAGGCGCCCCCTGGCCCGCGCATCGGCCAGATACTTGCCCGATAGCAGGCCGAAGGCCAGCGGTGAATAGGCCAGCAGGCCGACGTTCTCGCGAAAGCCGATTTCCGCCAGGCCCATTTCCCAGGTCCGGTTCAGCAGGCTGTAGGCATTCTGTACCGAAACCACGCGCGGCAAGCCGTGCTTCTCCGCCTGATGCAGGAACTCCATCACGCCCCATGGCGTCTCGTTGGACAACCCGACATGGCGCACGCGCCCTTCCTTGACCAGTTCGGCCAGCGCCGCCAGGGTTTCCTCCAGCGGCACGAAGTCGCGCTCCTTCCCGGGATCGAATCGATACTGGCCGAAAATCGGCGTGTTGCGGTCCGGCCAGTGCAACTGGTACAGGTCCACGTAATCGGTTTGCAGCCGCGCCAGCGAGCCTTCGATAGCGGCGCGGATGTTCTTCCGGTTGAAGGCCAGGTCGCCGTTCCTGATCCAGTTCAGGCTGCGCCCGGGCCCCGAAATCTTGGTGGCGAGGATGATCCTGTCGCGCGCCTGGCGCTTCAGCCAGTTGCCGATGCAGGTCTCGGCCCTGCCATAGCTTTCGGCGTTCGGCGGCACGGAATACATTTCCGCCGTGTCGATGAAGTTGATGCCATGGGCCACTGCAACGTCGAGTTGCCGATGGGCATCCGCCTCGCTGTTCTGCGTGCCGAAGGTCATGGTGCCAAGGCAGATCCGGGAAACCCGAAGGTCGCTGCTGCCGAGCATCGCGTAGTCCATTGCGGCCGTTTCCATTTTTTTCGCGGGACGGCTATTCTATGGCGCAGCCGACCGGAATGCGGATCGGCAAGGCTTACGCATGCTGACCCCACAAGAACTCGACCATCAGTACAACGCCCGTGCCGCGATCCCGGACCATCCGGAGATCTTCGAGCGGTGGCGCGCCGACTCGCGCCTCGCTTGCGACGGGCTTCGCTGGGAAGCAGACTGCCATTTCGGCTCCTCGCCCGCGGAAACACTCGACTTCTATCCCGCCGCCGTGCCGAATGCGCCGCTGCTGGTTTTCATTCACGGCGGTTACTGGCGTTCCCTGGACAAGCAGGATTTTTCCTTCCTCGCGCCTGGCTTCGTAAAAGCCGGCGTCGCATTGGCCATGCCGAACTACGGCCTGGCCCCGGCCACCCCGATCGCCGAGATGGTGCGGCAGATGCTGCGTGCCATGGCCTGGCTCTACCGCCACGGAGCGGAACTCGGCATCGATCGGCGCCGCATCGCGGTGGCCGGCCATTCCGCCGGCGCGCATCTTGCCGCCATGATGCTGGCGGCCGACTGGCCGCTGATGGCGGGCGACCTGCCGCGGGACCTGCTGCGCGGCGCGACCTGCATTTCCGGGCTGTACGACCTGCAACCCCTGGTCCGC
>JADYZH010000067.1 GCA_020853215.1 Sulfuritalea sp.
AACATCAAGGTGCTGACCCTGTGCGGCGGCAGCACCATGCGGCCGCAGATTTCCAGCCTGGAGCACGGCGCCCACGTCGTGGTCGGCACGCCGGGGCGCATCCTGGACCACCTGCAGCGCGCCAGCCTCGACCTGTCGGCGCTCGACACCCTGGTGCTGGACGAAGCCGATCGCATGCTCGACATGGGTTTTTACGACGACATCGCCACCGTCGCCAAGGCCTGCCCGAAGACGCGCCAGACCCTGCTCTTCTCCGCCACCTATCCGGAAGGCATCGCCAGGCTCAGCCAGGCTTTCCTGCGCCAGCCGCAGCGCATCACCCTGCCTGAGCGGCACGAGGCCGGCAAGATACGCCAGCGCTTCTATGAGGTCGATGCGGACCGGAAGCTGGCTGCGGTCGGCCTTCTGCTTCACCACTATCGCCCGGTCAGCACCCTGGCGTTCTGCAATACGCGCCAGCAGTGCCGCGATCTGCTGCACCAATTGCGCGCCGAAGGCTTCATCGCCCTCGCCCTGCACGGTGAAATGGAACAGCGTGAGCGCGACCAGGTGCTGATCCAGTTCGCCAACCGCAGCTGCTCGGTGCTGGTCGCCACCGACGTCGCCGCGCGCGGCCTCGACATCGACCAGCTGGAGGCGGTGATCAACGTCGATGTCACGCCGGACACCGAGGTACATGTCCATCGCATCGGCCGCACCGGGCGTGTCGACCAGGCCGGCTGGGCTTTCAGCCTGGTCAGCGGCAACCAGATGGCGCGCGTCGACAACATCGAAAAGGCCCTCGGCCACGAGATCGAATGGCATACCCTGGGCGAACTGCAGAAGCCGCCGGGCAAGTCGCGGCCGCCCCTGCTGCCGCCCATGGCCACCTTGCAGATCCTCGGCGGGCGCAAGGACAAGATCCGTCCCGGCGACGTGCTCGGCGCGCTGACAGGAGAGGCCGGTTTCAGCAAGGAACAGGTCGGCAAGATCAATGTCACCGACACCACCACGTATGTCGCCGTCGAGCGCGGCATCGCGCGCGAAGCGGTGCGCAAGCTCGCGGCCGGCACGCTCAAGGGCAAGCGGGTCAAGGTGCATCTGCTGCAGGACAGCGCCGGCTGAGCGCCGCAGCGCCGTACCGCCAGCGCCGACTTTTTGCCTCCCGCGCCATGATCCCCGCCGAAGCCGCATCCCTGCTGCGCGAGGACGAAGTCGAGTTCACCGCGATACGCGCCCAGGGCGCCGGCGGCCAGAACGTCAACAAGGTCTCCAACGCGGTGCACCTGCGTTTCGACATCCGGGCCTCCTCGCTGCCGGACGACCTCAAGGCCCGCCTGCTGCAACTCAAGGACCAGCGCATCACGGCCGAGGGCGTGGTGGTGATCAAGGCGCAGCAATTCCGCAGCCTGGAGCGCAACAGCTTCGCCGCCCTGGAGCGCCTGCGCGAACTGATCGCGCAGGCCGCCTTCGTGCCCCGCCCGCGCCGCGCCACCAAGCCGACGCGCGGTTCGCAACAGCGCCGCGTGGACAGCAAGGTCCTGCGCGGCAGGCTGAAGGCGGGCCGCGGCCGGGTCGGGGACGCCTGAGCGGCGGCGCCCGACCGCCACGAAACAAGTTGTTGCAATTCGCCAGCGAAGCCCATTGAACCAATGGACCCGGGCCCCATCTATAGGGGCATGCAACCGGATCACGCCACAATGGAAAACGCAATGGAGCCGAACATGCAAGCCGAAGCAATCCTCAGATTTCTCGCCGATTCGCGCCTTTACCTGGCGCGCTGACGCTTTTCCCCCGGCGGCTGGTCCTCCCCTTCCAGCCGCCCGAAGGCGTCGCTTCGGTGGCGCCTTCGCCTTTATGTCGCCAGTGAATCGGGCGGACGTGACCCCGGACACGCCAATTCCGGCCTCGCACTTGATCCAGGAAGCAAAGGAGCAACAAATGACCCGGCGCGCCATGAGCCTGATGGACGTTCTCGCACCCCCCGGAAACGACTGGCTGCGGGAGCTTTCCCGCCGCAAGGCCGATCTGCCGGCCGGCGTGCATATCGTCCGCTTCAGCGACGCAGACGATGAAGCGACCGAGGATTCCGAAACGGGCAGGGGCAAGTCCCGGCGCCGGGAGAAGATGACGGCCTGACCGCGGCCGTCACGCCGCCGCTTGCCGGATCAGGCCGCGGCCAGCGTCGGGTAGTCGGTATAGCCCTCCGGACCGGGGCTGTAGAACTTCTTCGGATCGGGCGCGTTGAGCGCCGCGCCGGCCCGGATCCGCGCCGGCAAATCCGGATTGGCGAGGAAACTCGTGCCGAAGGCTACCGCGTCCACCTTGCCGGCGGCCACCGCCGCGGCCGCCTCGGCCGGCGAGTAGCCCATGTTGGCGACCAGCACGCCCCGGTAGTGTGCCCGGACCGGCGTCATCACGTCGCCCTTTTGCAGGCCGAAGAAATCGCCGCGCATGGCATGCAGGTAGGCCAGCTTGCAATCGTTGAGCCGTTTGGCGAGGAACGTGGCGAGGCCGACCGGATCGCTGTCGATCATGCTGTTGTAGCTGTTCAGCGGCGAAATCCGCAGCCCGACCCGATCGCTGCCCCACACCGCACTGACCGCCTCGACCACTTCGAACAGCAGCCGCGCGCGGTTTTCCACGCTGCCGCCGTAAGGACCGCCGCGCTGGTTGGCGCCGTCGCGCAGGAACTCGTCGAGCAGGTAGCCGTTGGCGCCATGCACCTCGACGCCGTCGAATCCCGCCGCCTTGGCGTTCTCGGCGGCCTTCCTGAATCCGGCGACGATGGCGGGCAGTTCGTCGTCGCGCAGTTCGCGCGGCAGCACGTAGGGCTGCTTGCCTTGCGGCGTATGTACCTCGTCGCCGGTGATGGCAAGCGCGCTCGGCGCCACCGGCTGCGCGCCGTCGTTGAGCAGCGGGTGGCAGGCGCGCCCGCCGTGCCAGATCTGCAGGAAGATGCGCCCGCCGGCGGCATGCACGGCGTCGGTGGTCAGCTTCCAGCCGGCCACCTGCTCGGCGGAATGGATCCCCGGTTCATGCCAGAAGGCCGAATTGCCGGCCATGGCCATGGTGGCTTCGGCGATCAGCAGCCCGGCGCTGGCGCGCTGCGCATAGTATTCGGCCATCAGGGCGGTCGGCACGTGGCCGGCGCCGGCCCGGCAGCGCGTCAGCGGCGCCATCAGGATGCGGTTGGGCGCGCTGATCGCGCCGAGCTGGAGCGGGGTGAACAAGTCGGTCATGGTCAGGGTCTCGCGGAATCGGACGGATCGGCAGCATACCAGCGCACGCCGCGGGCGATACCGCTAAACTCGCCGCATGACCAGGCGCGCCTATCCCCTGTCGAAGGTCTACGGCCTGCTCGAACCGGGCCCCGTGGTGCTGCTCAGCACGGCCCACAAGGGCAAGCTGAACGTGATGGCCATGTCCTGGCACATGATGATGGAATTCGAGCCGCCGCTGGTCGGCTGCCTCGTCAGCGGCCGCCACCTGATTTTCGAGGCGCTGATGGCGACCCGGCAATGCGTTATCAACATTCCCACCGCGGACATCGCGGACAAGGTCATCGGCTGCGGCAATACCTCGGGGCGCCGCGTAGACAAGTTCCGGCGCTTCGGCCTGACGCCGCTGCCGGCGAAGACCGTCGCCGCGCCGCTGATCGCCGAGTGCTACGCCAGCCTCGAATGCCGCGTGGCCGATACGCGGCTGGTGAACTGCTACAACTTCTTCGTGCTCGAAGTGCAGCAGGCCTGGATCGATACCGCCTGCAAGGACCCGCGCACCCTGCACCACCGCGGCCGTGGCCATTTCATGATCGCCGGAGAAACCGTCAGGCTGGCGTCGAAAGCCAAATAGCCGCCGTAGCGCGGGCGCCGACTTTTTGCGGTTGCCCTCGTGCTCAGCCCGGCCGGCTGTCGAGGCGCGACTGCAGGGCGCAGGCCAGCGCGGCGGCGTAGGGCAGGGACTGCACGCCGAGCACCAGCATCCACATCGCCAAGGCCGTGTCGCCGGGTTCGCGGTGCACGGCCAGGGTGGCGATGCAGGCGAGCAGGCCGAGCAGCAGCGCGGCTTCCTCGCGCACGTCGGCGAGCCAGCCGCGTTTTCCTGCCGGCGCCGGTGTTTCCGCCGGCGCCGCCGGGGCAACGCGGCGCGTGACATGGAACACGGCGCGGCGGCCGAGCAGTCCGGCGATGATGCCGCGTGCGACGCTGTGCGACAGGCCCATGCCGGCCAGCGCCGCGCCGGCAATGCCCGCCGCGGAGCAGGGCACGCGGCGCCAGTAGAGCAGCGGGCCGAGCACCAGGCGGGCGAGGAAGAACACCGCCAGCGGCACCACGAACAGCGCGGTCGGCAGGCCGAACCGGTGCGGTGCGAAAAGAAAGCCCAGGGTCCATGCCATCGCCGCGAGGCTGAAGATCAGGTGCAGGGCGTCGCCGATCCACGGCAGCCAGCCGGCGATGAAGTGGTAGCGCTGCCCGGGGCGCAGCGGCGAATCGCCGAACAGCGCGCCGGCATGGCGGCGCAAGATCTGCTTCGCGCCCTGCGCCCAGCGCCGGCGCTGGCGCCGGGAGGCGCCGAAATCGGCCGGCACCAGCCCGGTGCCGAATACGCGATCGACATAGACCGCGCGCAGCCC
>JADYZH010000068.1 GCA_020853215.1 Sulfuritalea sp.
ACGCCCAGGCCGATTCCCTTTCTCCAGACCTTGCGCGTTGAAGTGACCGTTTCCGGCGTCGAGCCCGGAAAGGTCGAAGTGGACTTCGCCGGCGAGAGCATGAACATGGGTTACAACCGGAGCGAATTCCCCGCGGCGGGCGCGGGCCGCTACGTCGGAGAGGCCGCACTGCCGGTATGCGTCTCCGGCAGCATGACCTGGGTCGCGACGGTCATCATCGAAACCGGCCGGCAGCGGATCGCCGTGCCCTACCGCTTCGATGTGGGGCACTGATGATGCCCCTGCGGAGTGGGCTAAGCCCGCAAACGACGCGGGCAAAGCCACTCCGGATGATCCGCCGCAAAGCTACTGCCGGGCAGGTCGTTTCAGCAGCTTGCGCTGCAAGGTGCGGCGATGCATGTTGAGCGCCCGTGCGGTGGCCGAGATGTTGCCCTTGTGCTCATGCAAGATGCGCTGGATGTGTTCCCATTCCATGCGATCCACCGACATCGGCACCGCCGCGATCGGCGCCGCCATGGCGGATGCGCTTGCATTGGCCTGCAAGGTATGGCCGAAGGCCCGCAGCAGGGTATCCACGTCGACCGGCTTGGCCAGATACTGCACGGCGCCTAGCTTGATCGCATCAACCGCCGTGGTGATGCTGGCGTAGCCGGTGAGGACCACGATGCGACAGGCGGGATTGATTTCGAGCAAGCGCGGGATCAGTGTCAGCCCCGAGGCGCCGTCGAGATTCAAGTCGAGCACCACCCAGTCCGGGGCCCTTGCCGCGGCCATGTCGAGCGCGACCGGTACGCTTTTCGCCGCCAGCGCCGCATAGCCGCGTCGTTTCAATGCCCGCACCAGCGTTGCGCTGAAAGTGTCGTCGTCTTCGATGATCAAGATGCTTTCGTTCATGGCATTCCGATTCGATGTTTCATGTTCCGCCCAGATCCGCGACCGGCAGTTCGATGGTGGCACGGCCGCCCCCGCCGACGGGATTGTCCAGCACGATGCGCCCGCCCAGCCTTTCGACCGCCGAAAACGCCAGCAGCAAGCCGATGCCGGCGCCACCGCTGCGCGCCGGCAGGGGTGCGCGACCGGCCTGGCGCAGCACGTCGGCAGCAAACCCGGGGCCGCCGTCGCGGATCACGATCACCAGCTTCGCCGGATCGCGGATCAGCGTGATGCCGATTTCCGTATTTGCGGCATCCGCCGCATTGTTGAGCAGGTTCACCAAGGCCTGCTCCAGCGTGGCCTCGGTCGCGATCAAGGGTGTGGCGGTACCCTCCAGCGTCAGGCGACTGACGGCATGCGGCCGCATCGCATGCCAGCGCGCGCGAACGCCCTCCAGCCAGGCACCCGCCTCCCGGGCCTGGAGCGCATCCGGCCGCAGGACGCCGGCGCGTGCCGCCATGCCGCTGATGATGCCCTTGCACAGGACGACCTGGTCGCGCACCAGCGCCAGGTCTGCGCGCGCATCGGCATCGAGCGAGGGGTCGTGCTCCAGTTCGCCGACCAGCACGGCAATGGTCGCCAGCGGCGTGCCCAGTTCATGCGCGGCACCGGCAGCCAGCGCGCCCAGCGCCACCACGCGCTCGTCGCGCAGCGCTTGCTCGCGCGCGGCGGCCAGACGGCTGTCGCGCTCGCGAATCGATGCCGTCATGCGCGCGACGAACCACGCGATCATCGCTGCGGAAACCACGAAGGTCAGCCACATGCCGGCCAGATGCAGGCGCGCGGCGCGCTCGGCATCGCCCACCGCAAGCGGCAGGAACTGCCACATCAGCAGCGTATACAGCGCAACGGCCAGCACGGCGACCGCGGCGGTGAGGATGCCGGAGAGTGACAGCGCGGCGACGGCAACCGGCACCAGCAGGAAGGAGATCAGCGGATTGGCGGCACCGCCCGACAGATAGAGGAGGATGGCCAGCGCCGCGAGGTCGACGCACAGCTCGCCGAACAGTTCGCCGGCGCCCACCGCTTCCTGTTTTCGCGCACGCCATTCGAGAAAGGCGTTGAACCCCGCCATGAGCGCGAGTACGGCGAACATGGGCACTCGCGGCAGGGCGATGTCCAGCAAAGTCGGTGCCGACGACACGGCGATCGCCACGGCGGCCAGCAACCACCAGCGCAGGATCACGGCGCGACGCCGGTTCAGGCGCAGGTTGGAAGCGTCTTCAGCAGGACTAGGCTCGGCCATGCACGGATTATCCGATACAGATCAAGGAAAATCATGCCGGGGACCTGCGACAATGCGTCGCATCACGGCATTCGCGAAACGACCGACATGACACTGCGACTTGGACTGCTCGGGCTGACCATGCTTTTCAGCCTCGCCGGGCACGCCCAGAACCTGGAGAAGGGCAAGGAGATCAACGCAACCTGCGCCGGCTGCCACGGCGAGTTCGGCCAGGGCGGCTCGCGCGGCGAATACCCGCGGCTGGCGGGCCTGGGCGCCAAGTATCTGGAGTCGCAACTCAAGGCGTTTCGCGCCCGGACCCGGGTGAATATTCCGATGTACCCCTACACCCAGGAACGCGAACTGCCGGATGAGGACATCAGGGATGTCGCCGCCTACCTGGCTTCGATCGAACTGCCGACCAAATGGCCGGTATTCAAGGACAGCGACGACGCCCTGACGCGCCTGACCATGACCGAGCGCGTCATGATCATTCCGCGCGTGCCGGGCAACCTGGCCAACGGCGAAGCGCTGTACCAGAAGCAGTGCGTCACCTGCCACGGCAAGACCGGGCTGGGGCGCGGCATGTTTCCGATGCTGGCCGGCCAATACACAAGCTACCTGAAACGGCAGATGGAAAAGTACGTAAAAGGCGAGCGGCCGCACGACGAGGAAGGAATCGGCGGACTGCTCAACAAGCTGAAGGAAGAGGATATGCAGGACATCCTGGCCTACATCACCACCCTTCAGGAACAGCAGTAGCGGCCCTCAGGCCGCAATCCGCAGGCCGGTCTTCTTGAGGATCGCTGTGCTGTAGAGAACGTCGTGCCCCCGGCAGGCATCGCCCAGCAGGATATCTATCTCGGCGACGCGGGCGGCAACTTCGTCCCTGCTCCGGCTATGCACCATGGCGAACAGGTTGTAGGGCCAGTCGGGCAGGCGGCGCGGGCGCCGATAGCAATGCGTGACGAAGGCCAGCGCGCCGACCTTCGCCCCCAGTTCATCGATGCGTTCGTCGGCGACGTCCCATACCGACATGCCGTTGGCCGTGTAGCCGATCGCGTAGTGGTTCGGCACCGCGCCGATGCGGCGGATCACACCGGTTTCCAGCATGCGCCGCAGGCGGGCGATGACTTCCTCGCCGCCGATGCCGAGTTCGCCGCCAATGGCATCGTAAGGGCGCGACACGCGCGGCAGGCCGGCCTGGGTGGCGACGATCAGACGCCGGTCGAGGGCGTCGAGTTCAGGCATGGAGTTTCATCTCGACGAAGTATTCGCGCTCCTTGGGGAAGGCAAATACCGGCAACCCGGTTGCCGCTTCGATGGCGATCACGGTCCTGGCGATGCCTTCGGGCGTCGCGGTCGCCAGCACGAACCACATGTTGAGGGCATGCTCGCGGCGATAGTTGTGGGCTACCTCGGGGAAGGCATTGACCTGCGCCGTGACGCGCTCGAAATCCGCCTCCGGCACCTTCATCGCGGCGAGGACGAACGCGCCGCCGGCGCGCTCGATCTGGAACATCGGTCCGAAGCGCGTCAGCACGCGACGCTCGAGCAAGGCATCGAGGCGGACGAGCAACTCCCCTTCGGCAATACCGAGGTCCGCGGCGACTTGGCGATATGGCTCGGGCACCAGAGGAAAATCGCCTTGCAAGGCGTTGATGATGCGGCGGTCGGTTTCGTCGAATTTTGCCGCGCCGCTGGTCCCGTCAGGCATGCGTGGGCTCGCTCCGGCGACGGTCCGCGGCCTCGTCGGCGAAATAGCGCGCGCCGCATTGCTTGAAGCGGCGCGTCGAGAACAGCACCGTGGTCGGCGCGCCGGCCATGGCAGCGAGGCGTTCGATCACCGGCTGCGCCTCTTCACGCGAACGGCCATGCACCATGCAATAAAGGTTGTAGGGCCACTCCGGCAGGCTGCGCGTGCGGCGATAGCACAGCGTGACACCGGGTTCCGCCGCGAGTTGCAGGCCGATGCGATCGACCTCGGCATCCGGCAGGTCGAACACCACCATGGCGTTGGCGCGGTAGCCCAGTTCGTGGTGGCGCACGACGACGCCGAAGCGCTTGATCAGGCCCTGGTCCAGCCAGCCGGCGATGCGCCCGAGTATCTCCTCCTCGCTCATGCCCGCGCGTTCGCCGAGACGCACGAAGGGACGCGGCACCAGTTCCAGGCCGGGCTGCAACGCGGCGATCAGTTTTCGCTCGACGGCATCGGTCACGCACGCCGGCGGGCCGGGGAGCCTGACAGGGTGCTTGTGCGCGGAGTTCAGGTCGAAGCCGAGGTCGATGTGATATTCCTGCTCCAGCGGCAGCGCGATGACGGCACAGCCGGTCTCCCGTTCGATTTCGCGCAAGGCGTGGTCCAGCAGGGACTGATCGGCGGCGGTGGCGACGAACCAGAGGTTATAGCGGTGTTCGCGCTGGTAGTTGTGGTTGACCTCCGGCCGCGCGCTGACCAGCGCGGCGATGCGCTCGATCTCCGCGACCGGGGCGGCGAGCGCCGCCAGCGTCGAGGCGCCGATCCGGCGCGGCGCCAGCACGGCGCCGACACGACTGATGGCGCCGCGCGCCTGCAGGCGCTTGAGCGCGTCAAGAACCGCCGTCTCGTCAGCGCCGACTTTTGCCGCAAGCTCGGCGAACGGCTGTGCGCAAACGGGAAAGTCGCGCTGCCAGTCGTTGAGCAGGGAAAATTCGAGCGGCGTGTAGGGCGAGTCCATGTCAGAAACCTATGCGGGCAGCGCGACTGGTGAAGAAGATTCCCGAGGGCGCTTCGGCGGCAATCTCGCCCAGCTTGGCGAAGTTGCGCGTGTCGTGGATCACCACGCGATTGTCATCGCGCGCGGAGAGCCAGACGGCCTCGCCGCGCGGCGTGAATTCCATGTGCAGCACGGCCTTGCCCGGTTGCAGGGTGTGTACCACCTTGCCGGAAAGCGTATCAATCACCTGCACCCAGCCGTTGTCGGGGAAGGCGAAGTTCACCCAGATCTGGCGTCCGTCCGGGCTGGCCATGACGAACACCGGCTGGCCCTTGACCGCGACGCGGCCGGTTTCCTGCCAGGTCGCCGCGTCGGCCACCAGCACCTCGTGGCGCCCGATCGCCGGCAGCCAGGCGCGACCCGCCGCTAGCGACCAGCCGCGCAGGTGCGGCATCTTGAACACCGGCAGCTTTTCCTCGCCGCGGCCGTATTTTTCGAGGATCTTGCGCGCGCCCCTTTCCGGCTGCCACAGGTCGAGCAGCGCGACGCCGTCCTCGCCGAACAGCCCCGCCAGGTAGTGGCGGCCGTCGGGCGTAACGAGGCCGTCATAAGGTTGCTGGCCGGCCGGATAGCGCCTGGTGACGGGCTTCTTCGGCTCTGAGAAGTCGCTGACCCAGATTTCGCCGCCATCGAACAGCGCGTAGGCGAACTTGTTCCCCGGCACGTCAGCCAGGCCGACCACCTTGGAGAATTTTCCCGGTGCGTATTCGGCGGGAACTTCCGCGAGCAGTTCCAGCGTTTCCGCATCGAAGGCCTTGATTCCGCCCGGTGCGTAGTTCTGCGCGACGACAATGCGCCCGTCCTGCGAAATCGAACCGCCGATGGCGTTGCCCGACTGGATCACGCGCTTGACGATCAGCGCGTCGAGCAGGTCGATCTTGGTCAGGCCGCCGTCACGGCCGAAGACATAGGCATAGCGCGCGTCGCGTGAGTACACCACCGAGGCGTGCGAGAGGTCGCCGAGTCCGCCGATGCGCGCATAGGCGGAACGCGTGGAAGTATTCACCAGCGTGACGTGGCCGCTGGCACGTTCGATGACCAGGCCGAGATCACCGGTACCGCGCACGGATGTGCCGGCACAGGCGCCGAGCAGCAGCGCCAGCAGGCCGAGCAGCAGCAATTGCAGCCCGTGCCTCATTCGGGAAAACCGGCCATCAGTTTGGCCACGATCCACCGCGCTTCGTCCTCGGCGAGGAAGCGATGCCACGGCGGCATCGGTGTGCCCGGACGGCCATGGACGATGGTGGCGACCAGGCTTTCCGCCGGCTTGTCGGCCAGGTTTGCCGGCAACAGCGCCGGGCCCAGCCCGCCTTGCAGGGTCATGCCATGGCAGGAGCCGCAATCCTGGCGCACCAGGTGGATCAGCTCCTTCTGCCGTGCCGCGGACGGCTCGGCCACCGCCGGCAGTGCAGCAAGGCCCGGCAGCAGCGCGGCAAGTAGCGAAACAGTTGTCGTGCTATTCGACAAGGACCAGTCCCTTCATTTCCTCGTGCGGACCGCAGCGATAGCTGTAGCTTCCGGGTTTGACGAAGGTCCGCTGCCAATGTTCCTGCGGAAACATCCGCTCCGATTCGAGGCCGTTCTCGGCCGGAAACAGCACGGAGTGGCTGGTGCGTTTTTCCATGTTGATCCACTTCACCGTGTCACCGGCCTTGATGCGAACTTCGGCAGGCTGGAACTTGTAGTCCTGGATCGTCACTTCGACCGTCTGCTGGGCAAGTGCCGCATCCCGCCGGGGGATACCGTCCCCGGCGAGGACGCCGGGGACATAAAAAGAAACGAGCGCCAGGAAAGCTGGCACTCGTTTCAGGTATTGACCGGCGATCGACATCTCCGGACTCGGTCGGACCTTACTGCTTGGTCGCCTTCACGTCTCCGTCGGCACCGATGCCCAGCTTGTAACCCAGTGATACATGGTGGAAACGGCCGCTGGCATTGTCAGCATGCACGGCGATGCCGAAAGGTACCGCCTTGCCCTCGCCCGGATTCTTGCGCGTGAAGGTCACCGTGTAGGTGTCGCCGCTCTTGCTGGCTTCGGCCTTGGCGCCGGTGGTGCCGCCGGTCATCTTGCGTTCGGTGGTGACGCTGCCGTCGGAAACCTTGTTGCCCTTGCTCGCCCACTGCATCAGCTCGTAGGCGCCTTCCTTGGCGTACTTGGTCTTCTTGTCGTCGGCGCCGGGCATGGTGCGCGCGTCGGCATGGCAGCTCTGCCAGCAGCCATACTGGTCGGCCTGCGGCACCTTGGCGTCGGCGAACAAAACGGTGGCCTTGACTTCGTTGTCCTTGTCGCCCTTGTCGGCGCCGCCGGACGGCGCCTTGAAGGTAAGACGGATGTAAAGGTTGGCGGCATCGTACGCAGCCTGCACGCTGACCGGGAACATCATGGTCTTGGGCGCCCCCTTGGGTTCCAGTTCCTTGTCCGCCAGGCGCTTGAAGTTGAAGTTCAGCGTGCCCTTTTCCTCGTGGCACCCGGCGCAGCTTTCACCCTTGCGCATGCCGGCGGAGCCGCTGTGGTCGGATTTCTTGGTCGCCCATTCGATCGGCGTGGCGCCGGCATGGAAGACATTGATGTCACGCTTGGGCACCTTGCCCCAGTCGGGTGCAGCGACGGCTGTCTGGGAAGCGAGCGCCAGCAGGGCGCCGGCGACGGCTGTGGAAACGCTGAACTTGTTCATTTGTTGCTCCTCTCGAACGATAGGTACGAAATATAACGCAGGCCAGGTCGGGACGTTGACTTACTCGTCCTCGTCTTCCTTCATGCCCTTCGGCTTGGTGTGGGCAATACCCTTGTGGCAATCGATGCAGGTTTTCTTCTCAGCAATGCCGATCTTGTGCATTTTGGCCCCGCGCAGCTTCTGCTTCTCGACATCCATGGCATCGAAGCTGTGGCAGTTGCGGCATTCGCGCGAATCGTTGGCCTTCATCCGCGCCCATTCGTTCTCGGCCAGTTGCAACCTGTGCGCCTCGAACTTCTCCGGCGTATCGATGATGCCGGTGATCTTGCCCCAGACTTCCTTGCTCGCCTGGATCTTGCGGATCATCTTGTGCGTCCAGTCCTTGGGTACGTGACAATCGGAACAGATCGCGCGCACGCCCGTGCGGTTGGTGTAGTGGATG
>JADYZH010000069.1 GCA_020853215.1 Sulfuritalea sp.
ATCGGCTACTGCATCCGCCACGGCCTGAAAACCTTCGAGCCCGGCGCGCAAGGGGAACACAAGCTGGCCCGCGGCTTCGAGCCGATGCCCACCTGGTCAGCCTTCTGGATCGCCCATGCGGGCATGCGCCGCGCCGTGGCCGACTTCATCGCCCGGGAAGATTCGGCGATGCAGGACTACGAGGCGGAAACCGCGGCCCACCTGCCCTTCAAGCGGTCGGTTTGATCCAGCCGGCAGCGATGCTGAGCGGCCTAGCGGTTTCCCGAGGCAATGGCGAACATCCGATCATTGCGCTTTCTGCGCGCCTCTTCGACCGTCAGCCCGACCAGACTTTCCGGCGGCAGGGGCACATCCCAGTGCTGCTGGAACAAATCCATGTCTTCCCCGGTATCGAGGTGCGCTCTATAGACCTTCTCTTGCCAGGCCGGGGCGTTGGGCAGTGCAACCAGTTGGACGGATTCGATACGCATGGGATTTCCTCTTGAGGCTGGATACGGCATCATCCTGCGCTCGGGAGGGCCGGCATGTAATCCCGAAATTGACGAGGAATTCCCTTTTGTTTCGACTTCCCAAATCGTCCGGACCGTATCCAGCCCGGTGACCGTCACCGCACCAGCGACAGTGGCGGCGGTGACTTATTTGTCCTGACGCAGTTCGTTCATGCGCCGGGCGTGGCTCCTGGCTTCCGCCGTATTCATTGCCGAGACCTCGCGACCGAAGGCATCCCGCGCCGCGGCCGTCTTGTGCGTGGCTTGAATACTGCGAATACAGCGCCAACGCTTGCCGGCCTTGGTTTCAATCTGGCGCATTTCATCGACCGGATGATGGCTGCCGCAGTGGTAACAGTACTTGGTCTGATTCGTCATGGGTCAGATTGCCGAGCGTGACTCGTCGATAACCAGGCGAGTTGATGAGCAATTGCCCGTAAACACGCACAACAAGGAAAAAGGGCTTCCAGCTTGTGACTGGAAACCCTTGGTATTACTGGTCGGGGCGGCGGGATTCGAACTCGCGACCCCTTGCACCCCATGCAAGTGCGCTACCAGGCTGCGCCACGCCCCGACTGCGCGAATTATAACAAAGGAATCGCCACCGATCGCTTTGCGGCAAGCGATTTGCGCCGTACTGAAGGCGATCAGGCGCTGCGCAGAATTTCAATGATTGCCGCGAGTTCGGCACGCACCGACACCGGTGACCCGCCGGCCTGTGGTTCCGGCACCAGTGCCTCGGGAGCCTCGCTCAGCTTGACCGGGCCGTCCTCGAGGCGATTGCGCGCACCACTGATGGTGAAACCTTCCTGGTAAAGCAATTCGCGGATGCGCCGCACCAGGAGGACTTCGTGGTGCTGGTAGTAGCGCCGGTTGCCGCGCCGCTTGACGGGACGCAACTGGGTGAATTCCTGCTCCCAGTAGCGCAGGACATGGGGTTTGACGCCGCACAATTCACTGACTTCACCGATGGTGAAATAGCGCTTGGCCGGGATCGACGGCAATTCGTCGCGGCTATTGCTGCTTGTCGCCACGCGGGAAAGTCTCGACCGCCGCCTTGAGCTTCTGGCTGGCGTGGAAGGTGACGACGCGGCGGGCCGTGATCGGAATCTCCTCGCCGGTCTTGGGATTGCGCCCGGGGCGCTGCGGCTTCTCACGCAACTGGAAATTCCCGAACCCGGAAAGCTTCACGCTGTCGCCTTTTTCCAGGGCGACGCGGACCTCGTCGAAAAAGGCTTCGACCATGTCCTTGGCTTCACGCTTGTTGAGGCCCACTTTTTCGAACAACAGATCGGCGAGTTCCGCCTTGGTCAATGTCATGTCAGCTCCGCCTGCATTCAGCCCCGCAAGGATGCATTGAAGTCACGGGTGGCGACAGCCAGCATTCCGGCAATCGCCTCCTCCACTTCCGCATCCTCGAGAGTACGTTGAGTATCTTGCATAACTATCCGAAAGGCAAGGCTCTTTTCGCTTTCAGCCAGCCCTTTGCCGTGATAGACGTCAAACAGCGTCACATCCCGCACGATGGCCGGCGCCGCTGCCCGCAGCCCTGCCAGCAACGGTGCCAAAGCCTGGTTCTGCGGCACCACCAGGGCCAGGTCGCGGATCACGGCCGGGAAGCGCGACACCTCGGCATAGGCCGGGAACGGCGTCACCAGCAAGGCGGGCAATTCGAGCTCGAAAATCACCGGCGCCGTGCCGAGTTCGTATTTCTGCACCCAGCGCGGATGCAATTCACCGATGAAGCCGACGCTGACGCCATCCTGCCTGACCTCGGCGCAACGCCCGGGGTGGAGTGCGGGATGCGCCGCCTTGACGAACTCCAGCCGGCGCGGCGCGAACAAGGCCTCGACGTCGGCCTTGACGTCGTAGAAATCGACGCGCCGTGTGGCCGCGCCCCATTGCTCGGGCTGCGCCGGGCCCGCGGCCAGGCCACCCAGGCGCAGGGGCTGGGCGAACCCGTCAACCGGGCCGGCGCCGGCTTCGCGCTTGAAACAGCGGCCGACCTCGAACACGCGCACACGGTCGATCTGGCGTTTGCGATTGGCCGCCAGCGTGCCGACCAGGCCGCCGATCAGGGTCGAGCGCATCACACCCATCGGGCTGGCGATCGGATTGGCCAGGACCACCGGCGTGGCATTGGCCGCGAAGTCGGCTTCCCAGGCGGCTTCGACGAAACTGTAGGTGACGACCTCGTGGTAATCGCGGTCAGCGACCTGGCGCCGTAGCGCCATCGCCGACTTTTGCGATTCGTTGGCCGGCATCATTGCCATGCGCGCCACCGGGGGCAGCGAAGGGATGTTGTCGTAGCCGTGGATGCGGGCGATTTCCTCGATCAGGTCTTCCTCGATCTCGATGTCGAAGCGGAAACTCGGCGGCGTCACGCGAAAGCCTTCGGCGAGGCGTTCCACCTGCAGGCCCGGGCTCTTCAGCATGCCCTCGATGCGTTCGTCGGGCAACGTGATGCCGAGCACGCGGGCCACGCGGGCGCTGCGCAGCGTGACCGGGCGGCGCTGCGGCAGGTGCTCGGGCGCCACGGCCTCGACCACCGGGCCGGGCTGGCCGCCGCAGCTTTCCAGGATCAGTTGCGTCGCACGTTCGATGGCGCGGCGCTGCAGTTCGAAATCGACGCCGCGCTCGTAGCGATGCGAGGCATCGGAAGAAAAGCCCAGCGCGCGCGCCTTGCCGGCGATCGCCGCCGGCGGGAAAAATGCGCTTTCAAGGAACAGGTCACGCGTCGAGTCCGAGATTCCGGAGTGCTCGCCGCCCATGATGCCGGCCATGGCCAGCGGCTTCTCGTCGTCGGCGATCAGTGCGGTATCGGCAGTCGGCGTGACGGTCTGCTCGTTCAACAGCAGCAGCTTTTCGCCGGGGGTCGGCAGGCGCACATGAACCGCCCCGGCGAGTTCGGCGTCGTCGAAGGCATGCAGCGGCTGGCCGATTTCCAGCATCACGTAATTGGTGACATCGACCAGGAAGGAGATCGAGCGGATGCCGCTGCGCTCGATGCGCCGCTTCATCCATTCCGGCGTCGGCACGTTGGCATTGACGCCGCGCACGATGCGCCCGCAGTAGCGGGGACAGGATGTCGGCGCATCGAGCTGGATCGCGCGCTGGTCGTCGATCGCGGCTGCCACCGGGCTGATCTCGGGAACACTCAAGGGCACCCCGGTCAGGGCCGAAAGCTCGCGCGCAATGCCGAGCACGGACAGGCAATCGGCGCGGTTCGGGGTGAGCTTGATGGTGATCCTGCGGTCATCCAGGTCCAGGTGTTTGCGGATATCGCTGCCAACCACGGCATCGGCCGCCAGCGGCAGCAGCCCTCCGTGGTCCTCCGACAGGCCGAGTTCGCGCGCCGAGCACAGCATGCCGTGGCTCTCGACGCCGCGCACCTTGGCCTTCTTGATCTCGATGCCGGGCAGCTTCGCGCCAACCCGTGCACAGGGCACCTTCATGCCCGCCGCGACATTCGGCGCGCCGCAGACGATCTGCAAGGACGCCGCCTCGCCGACATCGACCGAGCAGAGCTTGAGCTTGTCGGCGTCCGGGTGCTTGTCGACGGTCAATACGTGGGCCACGACGACTCCGGAGAACTCGGGCGCGACGGGTTCGTTCTCCTCGACTTCGAGGCCGGCCATGGTCAGGAGGTGGCACAGCTCTGCATTCGAGAGCTTCGGATTGCACAGGCTGCGCAGCCAGGATTCGGAAAATTGCATGATTTACTTGAACTGCGCCAGGAAGCGCAGATCACCCTCGAAGAACAGGCGCAGGTCGTTGATGCCATAGCGCAGCATGGTCAGGCGGTCCGGCCCCATGCCGAAGGCGAAGCCGGTGTATTTTTCCGGATCGAAGCCGCCGCAGCGCAGGACATTGGGATGGACCATGCCGCAGCCGGCGATCTCCAGCCAGCGCCCTTCGAGCGCACCGCCCATGAAGGCGACGTCGATCTCGGCCGAGGGTTCGGTGAAGGGAAAGAAGGACGGACGGAAGCGCACCTTCATGTCGTCCGACTCGAAGAAGCGGCGCAGGAAATCGGCAACCACGCCCTTGAGGTCGGCAAAGCTCACCTTCTCGCCGACCCACAGGCCTTCGACCTGGTGGAACATCGGCGAGTGCGTGGCGTCGGAATCGACGCGGTAGACGCGGCCCGGGCAGATCACCCGCAGCTCGGGCATGATATCGGCATCGCGATGGCGTTCGGTGTGCGCCAGCATGGCGCGGATCTGCACCGGGCTGGTGTGGGTACGCAAGAGTACTTTCTCCTCGACCCTGCCGTCCTCGCCCCGCAGATAAAACGTGTCGTGCATCGAACGCGCCGGGTGGTTCTCCGGCGTGTTGAGCGCGGTGAAATTGTGCCAGTCGGTCTCGATCTCGGGGCCGTCGGCGACCTCGAACCCGACCGAGCGAAACAGTTGCTCAATGCGATCGAGGCTGATGGTCACCGGATGCAGGCTGCCGCGCGACAGGCCGCGTCCGGGCAGCGTCACATCCAGCGCCTCCGTCGCAAGCTGGACTTCGAGCTGGGCATTCTTCAGCGCATCGCGCCGTGTCGCCAGCGCCGACTCTATGCGCTCCTTGGCGATGTTGATGGCGGCACCGGCGCTCTTGCGCTCTTCCGCCGGCAGTTTGCCCAGACCCTTGAGCAGCGCGGTCAGCGAACCCTCCTTGCCGAGGTAGCGCGCCTTGGCGTCCTCCAGCTTGGCGGGCTCGGTGGCAGCGGCAAAATCGGACGTCGCGGCAGCTACGAGTTGATCCAGGTTATCCATTGATCAGGAAGAAGGAGCGGGAGTAAAAAAGGAGGCCCCCAACAGCCCTGGGCCTCCTTCTCCGGGTGCGGCGGGACTCAGGCCGTCAGCTTGGCCTTGGCCTGTGCGGCCAGGGCGGCGAATGCCGGCTTGTCGAACACGGCGAGATCCGCCAGCACCTTGCGATCGACTTCGATCGAGGCCTTCTTCAGGCCATTCATGAAGGTGCTGTACTTCATGCCCAGCTCGCGGGCCGCCGCGTTGATGCGGGCGATCCACAACACACGGAACTGCCGCTTGCGCTGGCGACGATCGCGGTAGGCATATTGCCCGGCCTTCATCACCGCTTCCTTGGCGATGCGATAGACCTTGCTGCGCCGGCCGCGGTAACCCTTGGCCTGGTCGAGAACCTTCTTGTGGCGCGCGCGCGCCGTTACACCACGTTTTACTCTTGGCATGGTGGCTCTCCTTAAGCGTTGGGCAGCATGGCGCGCACCGACTTTGCGTCGGAAGCATGCACTTCGTGCACGCCGCGCAGCTGGCGCTTGCTCTTGGTGGTTTTCTTGGTCAGGATGTGGCGCTTGAACGCACTCCCGCGCTTGATGCCGCCGGAAGCGCGCACGATGAAGCGCTTCTTGGCACCGCTCTTGGTCTTCATCTTCGGCATCGAAGATCTCCCTATTACATGGCTGCCAGGTGTTTCCCGCCTCGGGAACGCTTGGTGACCCGCAACCACTTCTTGTTTCCGCATGCAAGCATGCGGAACAAATTCGAAACTAACTCAACTGCTTAATGCGGCTTTTTCTTGGAGGCCGCCAGCACCATGATCAGCTGTCGTCCTTCCATCTTCGGCCACTGCTCGACCATCGCCTGCTGCTCGAGGTCGGTCTTGATTCTCTCCAGCATGCGCATGCCGATTTCCTGGTGGGCCATCTCGCGTCCGCGAAAACGCAAGGTGATTTTTGCCTTGTCGCCTTCGCCCAGAAACTTGATCACATTGCGCAGCTTGATCTGGTAATCGTTCTCGTCCGTACCCGGGCGAAATTTGACTTCCTTGACAATAACCTGCTTCTGCTTCAGCTTGGCCTCGTGCTGGCGCTTTGCCTCCTGGTACTTGAACTTGCCGATGTCCATGATCTTGCAGACCGGGGGCACCGCCATGGGAGCAATTTCCACCAGATCCACACCGGCCTCTTCGGCCAGCGCCAGCGCCTGACGAATCGGGACTATGCCCAGTTGTTCTCCGCCTTCCCCGACCAGGCGAACCTCGGGGGTGGTGATCTCTTCGTTGAGACGCTGCGATTTATCCTGAGCGATGGTTCAAATCTCCAAAAATTAAAAAAATCAGACCGCTGCGCTTCTGCCGCATTGTTCCTGCAGCAGCCGCTCAATCAAGGCCTGGGGGGACATCTGCCCGAGATCCTGATTGCCCCGGGCACGCAAAGCGACCAACCCAGCGGCTTTTTCCTTGTCACCCACGACAACCAGATAAGGCCGCTTCAACAAGCTATGTTCGCGTATTTTATAGTTTATTTTCTCGCCGCGCAAATCGCTCTCGACGCGCAAGCCGGCCTCGCGCAGCATTTTTGCCACATTTTCGGCGTAATCCGATTGCGATTCCGAGATGTTCATTACCACCGCCTGCACTGGCGCCAGCCACAGCGGAAAAGCCCCGGCATGGTTTTCCACCAGGATGCCGATAAAGCGCTCCAGCGAGCCGAGGATCGCGCGGTGCAGCATCACCGGCGTATGGCGGCTGTTGTCCTCGCCGACGAACTCGGCGCCCAGGCGGCCGGGCATGGAAAAATCCACCTGCACGGTGCCGCACTGCCAGGAGCGGCCGATGGCGTCCTTGATGTGGAATTCGATCTTCGGACCATAAAAGGCGCCCTCGCCCGGCAGTTCCTCCCAGGCCAACCCGCTCGCGGTCAGCGCCGCGCGCAGCGCGCTCTCGGCCTTGTCCCACAGATGGTCCTCGCCCACCCGCCCATCCGGGCGCAAGGCGAGCTTGACGGCGACATCGTGGAAACCGAAGTCGGCATACACCTTGCGCAGCAGGTCGTTGAAGGTCGTGACTTCGGACTGGATCTGGTCCTCAGTGCAGAAAATGTGACCGTCATCCTGGGTGAAGGCACGCACGCGCATCACGCCGTGCAGTGCGCCCGAGGGCTCGTTGCGATGGCAGGAGCCGAACTCGCCGTAACGCAGTGGCAGTTCGCGATAGGAACGCACCCCGGTATTGAAGATCTGCACGTGGCCCGGGCAGTTCATCGGCTTCACCGCGTAATCGCGGCTTTCCGATTCGGTGGTGAACATGTTCTGCTTGAAGTGCTCCCAATGCCCGGAGCGCTCCCACAAGCTGCGATCGAGGATCTGCGGGCAGCGCACCTCCTGATAACCGTTGTCGCGATAGACGCGGCGCATGTACTGCTCCACCTCCTGCCACACGGTCCAGCCGTGCGGATGCCAGAACACCATGCCGGGCGCCTCTTCCTGGACGTGGAACAGGTCGAGCTGCCGCCCGAGCTTGCGGTGGTCGCGCTTCTCCGCTTCTTCCAGCATGTGCAGATAGGCCTCGAGTTCCTCCTTTTTCGCCCAGGCCGTGCCATAGATGCGCTGCAACTGTTCGTTCTTCGAGTCGCCGCGCCAATAGGCGCCGGCCACCTTCATCAGCTTGAAGTGCTTGAGCTTGCCGGTGGACGGCACGTGCGGGCCGCGGCACAGGTCGATGAAATCACCCTCGCGGTAGAGCGAGACATCCTCGCCCGACGGAATCGCCGCAATCAGTTCCGCCTTGTAGTGCTCGCCGATGGACTTGAAGAACTCCACAGCCTTGTCGCGCGGCCAGACTTCCCGCTTGACCGGAAAATCCTTCTTTGCCAGTTCGGCCATGCGCTTTTCTATGGCCTCCAGGTCTTCCGGTGTGAACGGACGCTTGCAGGCAAAGTCGTAGTAGAACCCGTTTTCGATCACCGGCCCGATAGTCACCTGCGCCTCGGGAAACATCTCCTTGACCGCATAAGCCATCAGATGCGAAGTAGAGTGACGGATGATGTCGAGGCCGTCGGCATCCTTGTCGGTAACGATGGCGAGTTGCACATCGCGTTCGATCGGGAACGAGGTATCGACCAGCACGCCATCGACGCGGCCGGCCAGTGCAGCCTTGGCCAGACCGGCGCCGATCGAGGCCGCGACGTCCGCCACCGTCAGCGGCTGCGGGTATTCGCGTTTCGATCCATCGGGCAGGGTGATCACCGGCATTGCGCTACTCCAGAAAAGCAACAGGGCGCACGGTTCACGCGGAAATCACGCGGTGCGCCCTGCAAATCGATTTGAACAAATTTTATCACAGCGCTTCATCGCGTTACGGCATCATTCCGTTCCTCATCCACGGAGGAAGCGCATGGACATCGACGGATTCATGGAAAACTACAAGCGGGCATGGGAAACCAGCGACGAAAACCTGCTGGCATCCCTGTTCACCACCGACGGCAGCTATCGCAACACCCCGTTCGCAACCCAGCGGGGACACGAGGCCATCAAACAGTACTGGCAGCGCACCAAGCTGCAGACCGACATCAAGCTCACCTACGAAGTCCTCCAGCGCCACGCCACCGGTGGCATCGCCCACTGGCACACCACGTATCAGGTGACGTCGGAAGACATGTTCAAGATGTGGGCCGCCTCGACCGGCACCAACATGCTGGCGCGCAAGCCCGGTGATCCTTTGCCCCGGCTGGCGCTTGATGGCATCGCCATCGTCGAACTCGGTGGTGACGGCCTCTGTCGCGACTTCCAACTCTGGTGGCACAGCCGGATCGACGACTGACGGTACAAAATACAACGGCCGCAGGAAAAGTCCTGCGGCCGTTGCCCGGTGTTGGTAGGCGCGATTGGACTCGAACCAACGACCCCCACCATGTCAAGGTGGTGCTCTAACCAGCTGAGCTACGCGCCTGCTGCTGCTTGAGGGGCCGGAGTGTAGCCTAAGCCGAAGTGCGGCG
>JADYZH010000070.1 GCA_020853215.1 Sulfuritalea sp.
ACTGGCTGATCCTCGCCGCCGGCATCCGCCACGACTACGGCCCGTGGCTGGGCGGCGACGCGCGCGCCATCGAGGCCACGCGCCGGCTTTACCCGGCCGGCTTCCTCGCCAATGAACTGGATGCGCTGAAGCAGAACCTGGCCGACTTCAGGGGCGGCGACCTGCTGATGACCGTTCCGCCGCCGCCCCTGCGCTGCCCGCCGGCACCCTACGAGCGCGCGGTGATGATCGCCTGGCTGCTGAAGACGCGCCGCATCAAGGGCCGCCTGGTGCTGGTCGATGCCGGCGGCGGCATGCAGCGCTTCAATCGCATGTTCGCCGAGCGCTACAAGGACCAGGTCCTGCACCTGACCCACGCCCCGGTGAAATCCATCGACCCGTTCAACAAGACGCTGAACACCGAGTTCGACCAAGTGAATTTCGATGATGCGATCATCATTCCCCCGCAGCAGGCGGCGGACCTCGTCCGGCAGGCGGGGCTGGTCGAGGCCGATGCCGCAGGCAAGCCGGGCGGCTGGGCCGGCTTCGATCCGCTGCACCTGCATGCCATCGGTGACGAGCACGTGTTCCTCGTCGGCGACCTGCTGGGCCGCGCCTCGCCCCTGTTCGGGCACTACCCGAAGAGCGCGCACATGGCGGCCCGGCTCGGCCGCATCGCCGCCGCGGAAATCGCCGCGCGTTCGCGCGGCGTGGTGCCGGCGCCGACTTTTCCCGAGAGCGTGTGCTTCGTCCACACCGACATCGAACCGCCGGAGATGTTGCGCATCGACGCGCAGTATCGGCTGCGCGGCGATGGCCTGATCGCCCAGGCCGTGCGCCAGCACGAAGACCCGCAGCCGCGCGGGGAGGACCGGCAGTGGGCGCAGGGGCTTTACGCGGAAATGCTGGCTCGATGACGGGCGAAGAAGCTCGGCGGCCGGGGGGACCTCACCGCCAGTCCTCAAGCTGCAGTCCGCTAACCCGCTTGAACTCTCCGGTGTTCGAAGTGACCACCACCAAGCCCCGTGCCAGCGCCGTTCCGGCAATCAGCACATCGTAGGCGCCGATCGGTTGTCCCTGGTTCTTCAGCGCCGCACGGATTGCCGCGGCGGCCCGCGCATCGGCGGCATCGAACGGCAGCGTAAGGATGGCTGAAAAGAACGCATCCAGCAGGGGCGCCAGTTTCCTTGCACGCTCGACGTTGAGCGCGAGGCCGTAATCAACCTCCATGCGCGTGAGTGCGGATACGGCAATCAGGTTCGGCGCTGTCGCCTTGACGCGCGCCAGAACCTTGGGCTGGCCTTTGACGAAATCTGAAACCGTGCAGGTATCGAGCAGATACTTCATGCCAGCGGGTCGGCAACAGGCGGTTTGAGTCGGTCCCTGCCGGCTTCAAACAGCGGCATGTCGGCCATACCCTTGAACGCCAGCACTTCGGCGGGCCACTGAGGTTTGCCGCGGCTCTTGAGCCATTCGCTCACCGCCCGGCGAACCAGCGCATTCCGGCTTTCCCCTGCCTTCTCGGCAACCTTGTTGAGCTGTTCGCCGGTCTCGTCGTCAAGGTAAATGTTGAAGTTCATGATTGCGGACTCCATGCGTATAACTGCTGTTCATGTTATACGAAGTGATCCCGAATTGGAAGGGTGCGCGAACGAATTCAGACGGCCGGGAGCGACATCGCGTCACGGAATGCCCAGGCGACACCAAGGAGTCGTAGCCGGTCCGTAACCCGCTACTCACCTCGGTTGCTGTTCGGGCCGCTTGTCGGCCTTATGTGGAGCTCAACATAAGGCCGAGAACCTGCCGGTAAGCCACGAAACCCAAGCGTCCGCTGACGGACTAAATCGCCGTCCCGCCAGCGCCGACTTTTCCGTTCTCAGTGCCTGGCGAAGACGCTGGTCTTGCCGTCCGGCCCGACCAGCAGGGTGTTGTAGGCCTCGCGCCGCACTTCGCGCTCCTGGCTGGCGTTGTCGAGGATGGTGCAGGCAGTTTCGCAGAAGGGGTTGGACACTTCACGTCCCGGTGCGCCGCGCGGCAGGCCGGGCACGGCGAGGCCGCGGGCGCGCGGCTTTTCCTTGAGCAGCAGCTTGATGTCCTCGGCCGGCACATGGCCTTCGATGAAGTAGTTGCCGACCTTCGCCGTATGCACCGATTCGAGTTCCGCCGGCACGTTGAGCCAGCGCTTGAGTTTCGGCATGCCGGCCAGCGGCGTTTCCTCGATGCCGACGTCGAAGCCGGCCTTGCGCAGGTGGTCGGCCCAGTCGATGCAGGCGAGGCACGGGCTGGGCGCATAGACGATGACCGGCGGCAGGGCGTCGTCCGCGGCCAGGGCCGGCACGCTCGCGCTGGCCGCGAGCAGCAGCGCGAACAGCCTGTTCAGCACGGCTTGCCGGGCTGGCAGCCCTTGAGTATCCACAGCGACATCTCGCCGGCCAGCTCGTCGGCGCGCACCTTGCGCGCCATGCTCAGGGCATCGCGGCCGGCATCGGTCTTCAGGCTCGGATCGGCGCCGGCCTGCAGCAGCAGCTTGCCGTTCGCCGTGCGCGTCGAAAATGCCGCCATGTGCAGCGGGGTGCGGCCTTCGCTGTCGCGCGCATTGACGGGCGCGCCAGCCGCGAGCAGCGCCTGGAGCGGGCCGCTGTCGGCATTCATCGCCGCGTAGTGGAGCGGCGTGCTGCCCAGCGGGGTGCGCGCATCGCGCGCCTGCGGCGTGGCCTTGAGGATTTTTTCGACATCCTGCCGCGTGCCCATGCGCGCCGCGTCGTGGATCGGCTGTTCGTTCATGCCCAGGGTCGGTTCGGC
>JADYZH010000071.1 GCA_020853215.1 Sulfuritalea sp.
GATCTCGGCAAGCTGGAAGACGAAGCCGAGAAGAAGGAAGCCGAATCGGCCGCCGGCGAATTCAAGGACCTCACCGAGAAGATCGGCAAGAGCCTGGGCGACAAGGTCAAGGAAGTGCGCGTCACGCATCGCCTGACTGACAGCCCGGCCTGCCTCGTGGCCGATGAGCACGACGTCTCCGGCAACCTTGCGCGCATCCTCAAGGCGGCCGGGCAGAAGGCGCCCAACGCGCAGCCCATCCTCGAAATCAATCCCAAGCACCCCGTGGTGCTGCGCCTCAAGTATGAGGAGGCCAAGTTCGACGACTGGGCCGCGGTGCTGTTCGACCAGGCCCTGCTGGCCGAAGGCGGCCAGCTCGACGACCCGGCCACCTTCGTCAAGCGCATGAACGAGCTGATGCTGTCGATGTCCCTCAAGGGCTGAGTTGCGTCGGCGGGGTTTCGACTCCGCCAGCGCCGCGCCGAAACATTCAGGGTGCCGGTTCCAGCCGCAGCAGGCGGCCTTTCGAGCTGTCGGTGAGCAGGTAGAGGTAGCCGTCCGGTCCGTTGCGCACGTCGCGCACGCGGCCGACGGATTTTTCCAGCAGGCGCTCCTCGCGCACGATGCCGTTGTCCTGCCATTCGAGGCGCACCAGCACCTCGTGGGCCAGGGCGCCGACGAACAGGTTGTTCTTCCAGCCCGGAAAGCGCGAGCCGGTGTAGAAGGCCATGCCCGAAGGCGCGATCGAGGGCGTCCAGACGTGGATGGGCTGGGCCATGCCCGACCTGGCCGTGCCTTCGCCGATCCTGGTGCCGGTGACGTAATTGCGTCCGAAGGTGATCACCGGCCAGCCGTAATTGGTGCCGGCGCGGATGATGTTGATCTCGTCGCCGCCCTGCGGGCCGTGCTCGTGCGCCCACAGCTCGTTGGTCAGCGGGTTGAGCGCCGCGCCCTGGATGTTGCGGTTGCCGAGGGTGAACTTCTCGGGCAGGGCGCCCGCCTGGCCGACGAAGGGGTTGTCCTGCGGCACGCGGCCGTCGTCATGCAGGCGGATCACCGAGCCGGCATGGTCGTCCAGCCTCTGGGCGCGATCCATCTCGCCGCGGTCGCCGAGCGTGATGTAGAGGAAGCCGCGGTCGAACACCAGGCGCGAGCCGAAGTGGTGTCCGGTCCGCGTCTTGGGCCGCATGCGGAACAGCACCTGCAGGTCGCGCAGGGCGCGTCCGTCGAGCCTTGCGCGCGCCACCTCGGTGCCCTGGCCGCCCTCGCCCGGCGCGGCGTAGGAGAAATAGACCCAGCCGTTCTTCGCGTAATCCGGGTGCAGCACCACGTCGAGCAGGCCGCCCTGGCCGACCGCCGCGATCGGCGGCAATCCGGAAACCGGAACGGGATCGAGTTTGCCGTCGGCCGCCACCAGCCGCAAGCGGCCCGCCCGCTCCGTCACCAGCATGCGGCCGTCCGGCAGGAAAGCCAGCCCCCACGGGTGCTCCAGCCCTTCGGTCAGCGTTTTCAGCACGAAGCGGTGCTTTGCGCTGTCATGGACCTGCGCCGGCGCGGCGGCGGCGAACAGGGTCGCGAGCAGCGGCAGCAGGCAGCGAAGGAATTGGCGCCGGTCCATGGCATGGATTGTAGCCAATCGCCGGCGGGATTCGGGCATGGCTGCCGGTTGCCGTGCCTGTCGGGGACGTGATACGCCCATCCGTCCCGGCGTTTGGGTTTGCCGCCGCGAAATGCGACAATCCACGCAGCGCCCGATTACTCTCCGGAACCCACCATGCTGCCAAAATTCCCGCTATTTCCCGGCGTCGCCGGCCCGATCGTCACCATCATCATGGACGGCTACGGCCTGCCGAAGCACGAACTCGGCAGCGCCATCGCCGCGGCGCGCAAGCCCGTGCTCGACCGCCTGTTCGCCGCTTATCCCAACGTGCGCCTGCGCGCCCATGGCACGGCGGTAGGCATGCCGTCCGACGAGGACATGGGCAATTCCGAGGTCGGCCACAACGCGATCGGCGCCGGCCAGGTCTATGCGCAGGGGGCCTCGCTGGTGGCCGACGCCATCGCCTCCGGCTCGATCTGGGCCGGGCAGGCCTGGCGCCAGATCGTCGCCGCGGCGAAAGACGGTGAACGCGCCGGCCGCGGCGTGATCCACCTGCTCGGCCTGTTCTCCGACGGCAACGTGCACAGCCACATCGACCACCTCAAGGCGCTGGTGGCCCGCGCCAAGGAGGAGGGCGTGCGCGCGGTACGCGTCCATGTCCTGCTCGACGGCCGCGACGTGCCGGAAACCAGCGCGCTCGACTACGTCGAACCCTTCGAGGCCTTCCTCGCCGGCCTGAACGACGGCGGCTTCGACGCGCGCATCGCCTCGGGCGGCGGGCGCCAGAACATCACCATGGACCGCTACGAAGCCAACTGGGCCCTGGTGGAAAAAGGCTGGCGCGTGCATGTGCTCGGCGCGGGTGAGCAGTTCCCGGACTGCGCCACGGCGATCAGGGCGCTGCGCGAGAAGCATCCGGGCACCATCGACCAGGACCTGCCGCCCTTCGTCATCGCCGCCGGCGGCCAGCCGGTCGGCACGGTGGAGGACGGCGACGCGGTGGTGTTCTTCAACTTCCGCGGCGA
Organism: Sulfuritalea sp.; assembly: GCA_020853215.1. Taxonomy (GTDB): domain Bacteria; phylum Pseudomonadota; class Gammaproteobacteria; order Burkholderiales; family Rhodocyclaceae; genus Sulfuritalea. The sequence goes on from JADYZH010000071.1 coordinate 2,605, forward strand.
CCGCGCGATCGAGATCACGCGCGCCTTCGAGGAAGCGGACTTCGACAAGTTCGACCGCGTGCGCCAGCCGCGCGTGGCCTATGCCGGCATGCTGCAGTACGACGGCGACCTCAAGCTGCCCAAGCGCTTCCTGGTCGATCCGCCGGCGATCCGCGACACCACCGGCGAGTGGTTCGCGAAGTCCGGCATCCCGCAGTTCGCCTGCTCCGAGACGCAGAAGTTCGGCCACGTCACCTATTTCTGGAACGGCAACCGCTCCGGCAAGTTCGACGGCGAAACCTGGCAGGAGGTGCCCAGCGACGTGGTGCCCTTCGAGCAGCGGCCGTGGATGAAGGCCGCCGAGATCGCCGACGCGATGATCGCGGCGCTGAAAGCCGGCAAGTACCGCACCCTGCGCTGCAATTTCGCCAACGGCGACATGGTCGGCCATACCGGCCACTTCCGCGCTGCGACGATGGCCATCGAGGCCGTCGACCTCGCCCTGGCGCGGCTGCTGGCGGCCGTCGATGCCGCCGGCGGCGTCGCGCTGGTAACCGCCGACCACGGCAATGCCGACGAAATGTACGAGATCGACAAGAAGACGAAGCAGCCGGCGACCAATCCGGACGGCAGCTACAAGGCCAAGACCTCGCACACGCTGAATCCGGTGCCGCTGATCCTCTACGACAACGTCAGCGGCGGCAGGCTCGGCCTGCGCCAGGCCGAAACGGCCGGCCTGTCGAATATCGCCGCGACCACGGCGAACCTGCTCGGTTTCGAGAAGCATCCCGCTTGGGACGAAAGCCTGCTGACCGTGAAATGAGCGCCAGGCTCACCGGCCTGCCGCCCGTAGTCGACCGACGGGCCCGGGTGCTGATCCTGGGCTCGTTTCCGTCCGCCGCGTCGCTGGCCGCGGGCCAGTACTACGCCCACCCGCAGAACCAGTTCTGGCGCGTGCTGGGCGCGGTGATCGGCCAGCCGCTGAAGGACATGCCCTACGCCGTGCGGCTGGCCACCGTGCTGGCCGCCGGCATCGCCATCTGGGACATCTACGCGTCCTGCGAGCGCCCCGGCAGCCTCGATTCGGCCATCCGAAACCCCATCGCCAACGATCTTACCGCACTGAAAAAGTGCCCGGAGGGCCGCACCGCGCTGGCGCCGGCGCTACGGCGCATCTGCTTCAACGGACGCACGGCGGCCAGGCGCCTGCGCGAGATGGAAGCGCTGGGCTATGAAGCCGTGGTCCTGCCCTCGACCAGCCCGGCCCATGCCGGGATGACATTCGAAGAAAAGCTCGCGCGCTGGCGCGCGGCCCTCGACACCGCGGCCTGACCGCCCCCTGCGCGGTTCGCCGCGCCGCGAGTATGATGTTTCCGTTGCCGCAAACGGGAGCCCGCCATGCAAACGCCCGCCGATCTGCCCGAACTCGACCACCCCACGCTCGACGCCGAATCGATCCGCCGCTCGCTCTACAACCGCCTCGTCTACACCATCGGCAAGGACCCGATCACCGCCACCGACCGCGACTGGTTCCATGCCGCGGCCGCGGTGGTGCGCGAGCGCCTGATCGAGCGCTGGATGGAAACCATGCGCAGCTATTACGTCGAGGACCGCAAGCGGGTGTATTACCTCTCGATGGAATTCCTCATGGGCCGCAGCATGACCAACGCCATGCTCAACATCTGCGCCGGACAGGAATTCCAGGACGCGCTGGCGGCGCTGGCCGCAATGGGCCTCAAGCCGGGCAACATCGCCGAGATCGAGCCCGATGCGGCGCTCGGCAACGGCGGCCTCGGCCGGCTCGCCGCCTGCTTTCTCGATTCGATGGCGACCATGGGCGTCGCCGGCTACGGCTACGGCATCCGCTACGAATACGGCATGTTCCACCAGGGCATCGAGGACGGCCAGCAGGTCGAGCACCCGGACAACTGGCTGCGCTACGGCAACCCCTGGGAATTCCCGCGGCCCGAGGTGCTCTACCAGGTCAAGTTCCACGGCCGCGTGGTCGAGTTCGCCGATGAGCACGGCAAGAAAAGCTACCAGTGGGTCGAGACCGACGACGTCATGGCCATGGCCTACGATTACCCGATCCCCGGCTACGACACCGGCACGACGAACAACATGCGGCTGTGGGCGGCCAAGGCCAGCCGCGACTTCGACCTCAAGTACTTCAACGAGGGCAACTACATCGCCGCGGTGGAAGACAAGAACGATTCCGAGAACCTCTCCAAGGTGCTCTACCCCGACGACACCACCGAGATGGGGCGCGAACTGCGCCTGAAGCAGCAGTACTTCTTCGTCAGCGCATCGCTGCAGGACATGCTCTACCGCTTCGACAAATCCGGCGTGGCGCTCGACAGCCTGCCCGACAAGGTGGCGATCCAGCTCAACGACACCCACCCCTCGATCGCGGTGGCCGAGCTGATGCGCATCCTGATCGACCTGCACCACATGGACTGGCCGCGCGCCTGGGACATCGTCACGCGCACCTTCGCCTACACCAACCACACCCTGATGTCCGAGGCGCTGGAAACCTGGCCGGTCAAGCTCTTCGAGCGCGTGCTGCCGCGCCACCTGCAGATCATCTACGACATCAACCACCGCTTCCTCAGGGACGTGATGCACCATTACCCCGGCGATCCGGCGCTGTGGCAGCGCATGTCGCTGATCGACGAAAGCGCCGGCCGCCGCATCCGCATGGCGCACCTGGCCATCGTCGGCAGCCACAAGGTCAATGGCGTCGCCGCGATCCATACCCGCCTGATGAAGGAAACCATCTTCGCCGACTTCCACCGCCTGTGGCCGGACAAGATCGTCAACATGACCAACGGCGTCACGCCGCGGCGCTGGCTCAACCAGGCCAATCCGGCGCTGGCGCAACTGATCACCGGCCGCATCGGCAAGGGCTGGGTCAGGGACCTCGACCAGTTGCGGCAACTGGCGCCGCTGACCGACGATGCGGGCTTCCGCGACGAGTTCGTGCGCGTCAAGCGCGACAACAAGCACCGCCTGGCGCACGTCATCCAGCAGCGGCTGGGCATCGGGGTGGACCCCGCATCGATGTTCGACGTGCAGATCAAGCGCATCCACGAATACAAGCGCCAGCTGCTCAATGTCCTGCACGTGATCACGCTCTACAACCGCCTGCGCGCCGGCGCCGACGCCGCGCCGCGCACCGTGGTCTTCGGCGGCAAGGCCGCGCCCGGCTACCGCATGGCCAAGCTGATCATCCGCCTGATCAACGACGTCGCCGACATCGTGAACAACGACCCGCTGGTGCGCGACCGGCTCAAGGTGGTGTTCATCCCCAACTACGACGTGTCCAATGCCGAGATCATCATTCCCGCCGCCGACCTCTCCGAGCAAATCTCCACCGCCGGCACCGAGGCCTCGGGCACCGGCAACATGAAGCTGGCGCTCAACGGCGCGCTGACCATCGGCACCCTGGACGGCGCCAACGTCGAGATCCGCAACGAGGTCGGGCCGGAGAACATCTTCATCTTCGGCCTCACCACCGACGAGGTGGCGGAACTGCGCGGCAAGGGCTACAACCCGTGGCTGTATTACGAGGGCAACCACGAGCTGAAGCAGGCGCTGGACATGATCCGTGACGGCTTCTTCTCGCCCGAGGAGCGCGAGCGCTACAAGCCCGTCTTCGACAACCTCACCGCGAACGGTGACCACTACCTGCTGCTGGCCGACTATGCC
>JADYZH010000072.1 GCA_020853215.1 Sulfuritalea sp.
CACGATGCGATGGCCGACGCCGGCAATGTGCCAGCCCGCGTCGCTGCCGCGCAGCCGATCGACGAGCAGGGCCAGCGCCGCCTTGTGCGGGGATTGCCCCTTGCCGTCGAGATCGAGGTCGCTGTCGACCCGGACCTGGCCGGTCGCATCCTTGACCTTGAGGTGCGCCGGCTGGCCGCCGGCGGCGCCGATGCCGTCGATCTGGCCGACCAGTTCCGGCCTGCGGGGGATTTCGGCCTGGTGGGCGAACAGGGCGAACTTGATCGAGGAGGACCCGGCATTGAGGGTCAGGATCGCATCGGTCACGGGTGGTTCTCCTCAGGCTTTCTTGCGTTTTGCATGCGCCATGACCATCGCCACGGCGGTGGACGCGGTGCGCGTTTCGGCGGAATCGGCGCGGCTGGTCAGCACGATCGGCACCCGCGCGCCGAGTACGATGCCCGAGGTCAGCGCGTCGGCCAGGTATTCCAGCTGCTTGGCCAGCATGTTGCCCGATTCGATGTCGGGCACCAGCAGGATGTCGGCCTGGCCCGCCACCGCCGACTTGATGCCCTTGGTCCGCGCGGCCACGGTCGAGATGGCGTTGTCGAAGGCCAGCGGGCCGTCGAGCAGGCCGCCGGTGATCTGGCCGCGGTCGGCCATCTTGCACAGGGCGGCGGCGTCAAGCGTGGCCTGCATGGTGATATTGACGGTTTCCACCGCGGCGAGGATCGCCACCTTGGGGTCGGCGACCTTGAGCATGTGCGCCAGGTCGATGGCGTTCTGCACGATGTCGACCTTGGCCGCGAGGTCGGGCGCGACGTTCACCGCGGCATCGGTGATGAACAGCAGGCGCGGGTAGGTCGGCACATCCATCAGGAAGACATGGCTGATGCGCCTGGCGGTGCGCAGGCCGGTGGCCTTGTCGACGACTTCGCTCATCAGCTCGTCGGTATGCAGCGAACCCTTCATCAGCGCCTCGACCTGCCCTTCCCGCGCCAGCGACACCGCCACTTCGGCCGCGGCATGGCTGTGCGGGACGTTGATCAGGGTGCAGCCGTAGAGGTCGAGCCGGTTGCCTTCGGCGATCTGGCGGATCTTTTCCTCGGGGCCGACCAGGGTGGGGATGATCAGGCCGCGATCCCGCGCCAGCAGGGCGCCCCTCAGCGATTCGGTGTCGCAGGGATGGGCCACGGCCATCGACACCGGCGTCAGTCCCTTGGTGATCTGCAGCAGATGCTCGAAACGCGCCTTGCGGGTTTGCGAGAGTTTGAAGTCCGGCAGGTTGGCCTTCAGGCGCCTGATTTTCTCGGTGGGCGCCAGCACTTCCGCGGTGCCGCTGATCACTTTCTGCCCGTCCTGATTGGTGCACAGGCAATCGAATACCATGTGATGGGTGCGCGGATACTTCTTTTCGCAGGTGATGGTTACGGTCAGCGTGTCGCCGACCCGCACCGGCTGCGCGAAGTGCAGCGTCTGATCCTTGTACACCGTGCCCGGGCCGGGAAACTGCGTTCCCAGCACGTTCGAGATCAGGGCGCCGCCCCACATGCCGTGGGCGATCACCTCGCGCAGCATCGACGAATGCGCATACTCCGGATCGACGTGCGACGGATTGATGTCGCCGGACATGATGGCGTACATCTGGATGTCTTCCTGGCGCAGCGTGCGCACCAGGCAGGCACTGTCGCCGACCTGGATTTCGTCGAAGGTGCGGTTTTCGATGTAGTCGGAATTGCTGGTTTCGATGGGGGTCATTGCATGGTTTCCCGTACTGTCTATCCTATCTTAGCGCGAAATTGTTGCAATGCAATAACAGGATTGAGTCCGGCCATCAGCTGCGGTCGATCATGCGGCGGGGTCCTGCCATTCGTTACCGCCGACTTACATAAAGCCGACCAGCAATGTAAGGTAGCCATGGTTGCCGCCGACTGATGGCGGAACCGGATGGCATTTGCCCATCCGGCAATTCGAATCGGGAGAAGGGCATGCCGTTGCGCAAGGTTCTGCTGGGGCTGGTCATTGCCATGGTCGTGGTGGCCTATTTCGCATTCGATCTGGGTCGCTGGTTCAGCCTGGATGCCTTCAAGAGCCAGCAGGCCGCGATCGACGCCTGGCGCCAGGCCAACCCCTGGCTGACGGCGGCGATCTTCTTCGTCGTGTATGTCGCCGTCACGGCGCTGTCGCTGCCCGGTGCGGCGATCATGACGCTCGCCGGCGGCGCCGTGTTCGGCCTGCTCTGGGGCACGGTGCTGGTGTCCTTCGCCTCGTCGCTCGGCGCCACGCTGGCCTTCCTTGCCTCGCGTTTCCTGCTGCGCGACTGGGTGCAGGCGCGCTTCGGCGAGCGCCTGCGCGCGATCAACGCCGGCGTCGAGAAGGAGGGCGGGTTCTACCTGTTCACCCTGCGCCTGGTGCCGGTGTTCCCCTTCTTCATGATCAACCTGCTGATGGGTTTGACGCCGATGCGCGCCTGGACCTTCTACTGGGTCAGCCAGGTCGGCATGTTCGCCGGCACCATCGTGTACGTGAATGCCGGCACGCAACTGGCCGGCATCAGCAGCCTTGCGGGCATCCTCTCGCCGGGGCTGATCGGATCTTTCGCCCTGCTCGGCATCTTTCCGCTGATCGCGAAAAAGATCGTCGACACCGTCAAGGCGAAGAAGGTCTATGCGCGCTGGACCCGGCCGGCGAAGTTCGATCGCAACATCATCGTCATCGGCGGGGGCAGCGCGGGGCTGGTGACGGCCTACATCGCGGCGGCGGTGAAAGCCAAGGTGACGCTGATCGAGAAGCACAAGCTGGGCGGCGACTGCCTCAACACCGGTTGCGTGCCGTCCAAGGCACTGATCCGCTCGGCGAAGTTCCTCTCGCACACGCGGCGCGCGGCGGAGTTCGGTTGCCGTGGCGCCAGCGCCGACTTTTCCTTTGCCGAGGTCATGGAGCGCGTGCAGCGCGTAGTCAAGACCGTCGAGCCGCACGATTCCGTCGAGCGCTACACCGGGCTCGGCGTCGAGGTGATCGAGGGTAGCGCGAAGATCGTCTCGCCCTGGGAAGTCGAGCTCACGCGCCACAACGGCGCCACCGAGCGCATGAGCACGCGCAGCATCGTCATCGCCGCCGGCGCCCGGCCCTTCGTGCCGCCGATACCGGGCATCGAGGAGGTCGGCTACCTGACCTCGGACAATGTCTGGAACCTGCGCGAACTGCCCGAACGCCTGGTGGTGCTCGGCGGCGGGCCGATCGGCTGCGAGCTGACGCAGGCCTTTGCCCGCTTCGGTGCAAAAGTGTCGCAAGTCGAAATGCTGCCGCGCCTGATGATCCGCGAAGACCCGGAAGTATCCGAACTCGTCGCCGCGCGTTTCCGCGAGGAAGGCGTCGATGTGCTGCTCAACCACAAGGCGATGCGCTTCGTCAATGAGAACGGCGAGAAGGCGCTGATCGCCGAGCATGAAGGCAGGGAAGTGCGCATTCCCTTCGACGCCGTGCTGGTCGCGGTGGGGCGCGTCGCCAACCTCAAGGGCTACGGTCTCGAAGACGTCGGAGTGAACGCGATGCGTACGGTGGACACCAACGAGTTCCTGCAGACCAATTACCCCAACATCTATGCCGCGGGCGACGTTGCCGGGCCCTACCAGTTCACCCACACCGCCGCGCACCAGGCCTGGTATGCGGCCGTCAATGCGCTGTTCGACCCCTTCAAAAAGTTCAAGGCCGACTACTCGGTGATCCCCTGGGCCACCTTCACCGAGCCGGAGGTGGCGCGCGTCGGCTTGAACGA
>JADYZH010000073.1 GCA_020853215.1 Sulfuritalea sp.
GCACGCGGTGGTGATCGGCGGCGGCCTGCTCGGCCTGGAAGCGGCCAACGGCCTCAAGCTGCGCGGCATGGATGTCACCGTGGTGCATCTGATGCCCTGGCTGATGGAACGCCAGCTGGACAAGGTTGCCGCCGACATGCTGAAGGCATCGCTGGAAGCGCGCGGCCTCAAGTTCCTGCTGGAAAAGCAGACCGAGGCGCTCCTGCGTGGACCGGGCGGCGCAGGTGACACTAATGCGGGGAGGGTGGCCGCCCTGCGTTTTAAAGACGGTCTCGAAATCCCCGCCGACCTCGTCGTCATGGCGGCCGGCATCCGCCCCAACACCGCGCTGGCCGAATCGGCGCGGCTGCATTGCAACCGCGGCATCGTGGTGAATGACACCATGCAGACCTACGACCCGCGCATCTACGCCGTCGGCGAATGCGTGGCGCATCGCGGCATCGCCTACGGCCTGGTGGCGCCGCTGTTCGAGCAGGCCAAAGTCTGCGCCAACCACCTGGCCAACTTCGGCATCGCGCGCTACACCGGCTCGGTGACCTCGACCAAGCTCAAGGTCACCGGCATCGACCTGTTTTCCGCCGGCAATTTCATGGGCGGACCGGGCACCGACGAGATCGTGCTCAACGACGCGGCCGGCGGCGTGTACAAGAAGCTGGTGGTGAAAAACGACACCCTGGTCGGCGCCGTGCTCTACGGCGACACGGCCGACGGCGGCTGGTACTTCCAGCTGGTCAAGGACGGCCAGAACATCCGCGAGCTGCGCGACCAGTTGCTGTTCGGCCAGAACCACGTCGGCGACGGCGGCCATGCCGGCGTCTCGAAAGCCGCCTCGATGCCCGACGAGGCCGAGGTCTGCGGCTGCAACGGCGTGTGCAAGGGCGACATCGTCAAGGCGATCAAGAGCCAGGGCCTGTTCACCCTGGAGGATGTGCGCAAGCACACCAAGGCCTCCTCCTCCTGCGGCTCCTGCACCGGCCTGGTCGAGCAGATCCTGGCCTCGACCATCGGCGGCGCCTACACGCCGACGGACGCCAAGGAAAAGCCGATCTGCGCCTGCACCGACCATTCGCACGGCGCGGTGCGCAAGACCATCCGCGAGCGGCACCTGCTCACCATTGCCGACACCATGCACTACATGGAATGGAACACGCCCAATGGCTGCGCCACCTGCCGCCCGGCGCTCAACTACTACCTGATCTCGAGCTGGCCGGGTGAGGCCAAGGACGATCCTCAATCGCGCTTCGTCAACGAACGGGCGCATGCCAACATCCAGAAGGACGGCAGCTTCTCGGTGGTACCGCGCATGTGGGGCGGGCTGACGACCCCGGCCGAGTTGCGCGTGATCGCCGACATCGCCGAGAAATACCAGGTGCCGACGGTAAAAATGACCGGCGGCGCACGCGTTGACCTGCTCGGCATCAAGAAGGAAGACCTGCCCAAGGTCTGGGCCGACCTGGGCGCGGCGGGCATGGTCTCCGGCCACGCCTACGGCAAGAGCATCCGCACCGTGAAGACCTGCGTCGGCGCCGAGCATTGCCGCTTCGGCACGCAGCGCTCGATGGAGATGGGCGTCAAGCTGGAGAAGATGCTGTTCGGCATGTGGAGCCCGCACAAGGTCAAGCTCGCCGTCAGCGGCTGCCCGCGCAACTGCGCCGAGGCCGGCATCAAGGACATCGGCGTGATCGGCGTCGACTCCGGCTACGAAATCTACGTCGCCGGCAACGGCGGCATCAAGACCGAGGTGGCGCAGTTCCTGTGCAAGGTGAAGACCGACGACGAGGTCAAGGAATATTCGGCCGCCTTTCTCCAGCTCTACCGCGAGGAGGGCTTCTACCTCGAACGCACCTGTCATTACGTCGCCCGCGTCGGCCTCGACCATGTCAAGGCGGCGGTGGTGGCCGACCCGGTGCAGCGCAAGGCGCTGTACGAACGCCTGCTGGCGGCCCTCAAGGACTACGAAGATCCGTGGCGGGAGGCGGTCGAAAAGCCCGAGGTGCGCCGCGAGTATCAGGTCATCGAAATCAAGGAAGTGGCGGAGGTGTCGGCATGAGCGACTGGATCCGTGTTTGCGCGCTCGACGAGATCGCGCCGCAGGGCAGCCGCGTGGTGGCGTCGAGCCAGGGCGACATTGCCATCTTCCGCACCGCGGCCGATCAGGTCTTCGGCCTGCACGACAAGTGCCCGCACAAGGGCGGCCCCCTGTCGCAGGGCATCGTGCACGGCAACGCGGTGACCTGTCCGCTGCACGGCATGAAGATCGGCCTCAAGGACGGCGAAGCCGTGGCGCCGGACAAGGGCTGCACCAAGACCTTTGCCGTCAGGCTGGATGGCGGGGAGGTGTGGCTGCAGCTAAAGTAGGCGTCGCGCGATTCGCCGTATCGCCGGCGCCGACTTTTTGACGGACACCCGCGCCGACCCCGCCGCCGGCCGCGGCCGGGGTTCCGGTCAGCGGTTGAAGTAGCTGCGCGCCTGGTGCAGGACGCGCACGATCCGGACTTTGCCGGGTTCGATGCGGTAGATGAGGATGAAGGGGAAGCGCCGCATCACGCATTCGCGCGTGCCTTTACGTCCGGGACGATAGACCAGCCCTAATTCGGCCATCCGCCTTGCCTGCTCAAGAATGGCCCTGACTGCCTGCTCGGCTATGTCGTAAGGGGCAGCTTCAAGATAGTAGTCGTAGATTCGATCAAGGTCGGCGCGAGCGCGCTTCGACCACTCAAGCGGCTTGTTTTTGCTGACGACCGGCATGCTGCTTGAAGCGCTTTTCGAAATGCTTTCTCACGTCCTCATCGCTTACCGCCCGGCCCGCATCGAGGTCTTCCAGCCCGAGGCGCACCTGCTCCTCGTACCAGGCCTCATACTCGGCGCGACGCTCGGCGGCGGTGGCCTTTGCATCCTTTGCTTTCATCGTGCGTTCCTTTCGTCCATCGAGTTCGATGATGGTACTTCAAAATCTGGCGGCGGGTGAGTGGCGGCATCCGCAACAAAGACTGTTCGTTTCTGCTCGGATGGTGTTTTGGTTCGACTGGGCTGATGGTCGGGTTGTCGGCCTTAGTGACCATCGATGACCGTTCTCTCTATGTCTCAGTGCGGCCACAACCAGCCGGTCAAGGTAATCGTCCAATTTCTAAAAGCGAGGCGCCATCTGCCGCCGCTGAATGTCCGGATTACAGCGAGCAAATTGACGTCGGCTGCTTCGACTCGGCAGAAGCGGCCAACGCTGTTAAACACAATTGAAGCGATCAATTGTCCGATCTGCCGGCGGTACGAGGCGTCAATCTTCGTGTCGCAATGACACTTCAGTGCCCAGGTAGATGGATAGTGCGGACCTGACCGAGAGCGGCAGCGCAGATAGGCTACCATTGGTCGAAAGTATTTTCGTCGTTACCACCATGCAATACCGCCTACATTCCCAAACCCCAAGAGCCTTCTGACGTGGATCAAGTCAATACCCTGCTGCTGCTTTCGGGCGTCCTGCTGTTTCTCGGCGTGCTGGCCAGCACACTTTCGGCGCGCCTCGGACTTCCCTTCCTGCTGATATTTCTCGTCGTCGGCATGCTGGCCGGCGAAGACGGTCCGGGGGGAATCCGCTTCGACGATTTCGGTGCCTCGTTTTTTGTCGGCAATCTGGCGCTGGCGATCATCCTGCTCGATGGCGGCCTGCGCACGCGCATTTCGACCTTTCGCGTCGCGCTTTGGCCGGCGACGGCACTCGCCACCTGGGGCGTGATCGCCACCGCCGCGCTGCTGGGCGCCTTCTGTACCTGGCTGCTCGGCGTGGACTTGCGCTACGGACTGCTGATGGGATCCATCGTCGGTTCGACCGATGCCGCCGCCGTCTTCAATCTCTTGCGCCACAGCGGCGTGCGTCTCAACGAGCGCGTCGGCGCAACGCTGGAAATCGAATCCGGCGCCAATGATCCGATGGCTATCCTGCTGGTTACGGTGCTGGTAGGCATCATCGCCGGCACCGGCGTGTCCACGCCGGAGGGTGTCCTTCTGCAACTGGTAACGCAGTTCGTGATCGGCGCCGCACTCGGCATCGGCGCTGGGCGCTTGCTTGCCGAGTTGCTGCGGCGCGTGCGCCTGGCCGAGGGGCTTTACGCCTTGTTGATCGTCTCGGGCGGCCTGACGGTATTCGCCGCCACCAACCAATTGGGTGGCAGCGGTTTCCTTGCGATTTATCTTGCCGGTGTGATCGTCGGCAACCAGCGCACGCGCGCCACCTCACACGTGCTGAAGGTGATGGACGGCATGGCCTGGCTGGCGCAGGCCGGCATGTTCCTGCTGCTCGGCCTGCTAGTGACGCCTTCGCATCTGGTCAATTATTTCTGGGAGTCGCTCGCCGTCGCGCTGTTCCTGACCTTCGTCGCGCGACCGCTGGTGGTCGCCGTGACGCTGAAGCCATTCCGCTTTCCCAATCGGGAAATCGCCTATATCTCATGGGTCGGCCTGCGTGGCGCAGTACCCATCGTGCTGGCCGTGTTCCCGGTCATGGCGGGCATTCCCGAGTCGCGCCTGCTGTTCGACGTCACCTTTGCCGTGGTGCTGTTTTCGCTGCTGGTGCAAGGCGCCACGGTGCCGTGGGCCGCGCGCCGACTGGATGTGGAAGTTCCCCATGGCGCCGAACCGCTCGAATCGAAGGAAGTCTGGATCGGACGGGAAACCGTGCTGGCGCTGGTCGCTTTCCGCGTCGAGGCGCAGTCGCTGGCCATCGGCATGTTGCCGAGTTCGCTCACCGATCTGCGCGGCCGGCCGGTGCGCTGCGCCGCCCTGGTGCGTCGGGGGCGTCCCTTGTTGGCGCCCAGCGCAACGGCGCTCACGGTCGACGACATCGTCTGGCTGCTGGCCTCGCCCGAACAGGTGGAAAATCTCACCGCGCTATTTGGTCGCCAGGAACAAAGCGGCCACCTCGCGGTGCGCAACTTCTTCGGCGAGTTCGTGCTCGACGCCGACTCCTCGGCAGCGGCACTGGCGGCGACCTATGGCATGGAGCTCGACGCTGCCGAATCTGAGGGCAGCATTGGCGAACTGTTGGCGAAACGACTGGGCCGTCGCCCGGTGGTTGGTGACCGCATCGGGATCGGCAGCATGGAACTCACAGTGCGTGCGGTAAGCGGCAACCGTGTCGACTCCGTCGGCCTCAAGATGTCGAAGAGTCACTAAATTGTTAGGTTGCATTGATCGACATCGCGGAGCCCTTGCACGTCCCTTCGCCATAGCGATGGCGGTATGACTGTCTGGGCATCGAGCAATCAGTAACAACCGACCGCTTCCAGGAAGTGAAATCTCACAGGCCGCTTTTCGGCAATGAATTGTGGAAGGCGACGGTCGCATCGGTGCCCATTGCGGCCTGATGATATTTTCATGGGCAGCGGCAGGTTACTGATCCTAAACCTGCCGCTCATCCGAACCAGCCTTCCGACAGAAGTTCGGCCTGAACGGCCATTGGGCGCTTGCTGCTTTAGGGGCAGCAACAATGCGTATTGCCGTCGTTCATCAAATCACCGGCAAAGAATTCTGGGTGACCAATCTGAGCGGCAGCTTGTCGAAAATCGCTACTCACCCTAAGTGCCCATTGCAGCCACATGATCAATGACCGATCTCCTATCGGTGAACTTCTTAGGAGACATGCCATCAGGCCTGTTAGTTGCGTGGGGCTGACGCGCTAATGAGCTGTAGAAGATTGCGATTTGAATGCACCCGACAAAGTTCGTGTGATCAGCACAACTGCCAGACCATTTTCAAAAGATAGGTCTGGCGAGCCGCTATCAATACACTCCTTGTGCCGCCATAGCGTCAGCCACTTTTACGAAGCCGGCAATGTTGGCACCATCGACATAGTTAACAAAGCCGCCTTCACGCTCGCCGTAGCGCACGCAGTTGCTATGGATGTCGGTCATGATAAGACGCAAACGGGCATCGACCTCATCGCGACCCCAGGGAAGACGTTCGGCATTTTGTGTCATCTCCAGACCTGATGTCGACACGCCCCCGGCATTGGCAGCCTTACCCGGGCCGTAAAGAATCTTGTTATGCAGAAAAACTTCAATCGCGTCGAGATTGGAGGGCATGTTGGCACCTTCGGCCACGCACTTGACACCGTTTTTAACCAGTTCACGTGCGTCGTCACCATTGACTTCGTTTTGCGTGGCACAGGGCAAGGCAATGTCCACCGGCACGCCCCAGGGCGTCTTACCTTCTTCATAACGCAGACTCAGTTGCTGGGCGTATTCTTCAACACGACCGTAATGCCTGTTTTTGATGTCCATCAAAATCGCCAGCTTCTCGGTAGTAAAGCCGGCTTCATCAATCACCGTGCCACCGGAGTCAGAGGCGGTCACCACTTTGGCACCCAGTTCCATGGCCTTTTCGATGGCGTATTGCGACACATTGCCCGAGCCCGACACCGACACGCGCATACCCTCCATACTGAGCTTGTTGTGGGCCAGCATATCTCTTACAAAATACACCAGCCCATAACCGGTGGCCTCCGGGCGAACCAAACTGCCGCCAAAGGTCAGGCCTTTACCAGTGAAAACACAAGCGGCGTTGTTTGAAAGCTTTTTCATCATGCCGGCCATGAAGCCCACTTCACGCCCGCCAACGCCTATGTCGCCTGCAGGTACGTCGGTATCGGGGCCGAGGTGGCGGTACAACTCCACCATCAAGGCCTGACAGAAACGCATCACTTCGTTACGACTCTTGCCTTTTGGGTCAAAGTCAGAGCCGCCCTTGCCGCCACCCATGGGCAGAGTGGTCAAAGCATTCTTGAATGTCTGCTCAAATGCCA
>JADYZH010000074.1 GCA_020853215.1 Sulfuritalea sp.
AGTGGCGGAAGGCGGCAACACGTCGAGCGAGAACCCTTGCGGCACATCGGCATCGCCGCACAGACAATCGCCGATGCCGGCAAGTCCGGCGCAGACATGCGCCTGTTCGATGATTCGTGAATGAGGGTCGGGAACACCCGCAGCACCGAGTGGCGAATCCCTCGCCGGATCATTGCGCCCGGAAGCAGCCATGGCGGTGTTAGCGGTGCTAACAGCCGGCACCGGCATCGATGACGGGTCATTCGCCTTCGGTACGTCCCCGCCCTCCTCGGTACCGGGAGCCGCAATTGCCGGCGCCGGCGAAGAAGCCGACGTGCCCTGCGGCGATCGTGCCGCCGGGTCGAGCGCCCTGCGGAGTTCGGCAACAGATTCTCCGAGTACCTCGGCCAGCGCCTCCTCGCACGCCCGGCACACCGCCGCCGCACTGAAGCGCTGCGTTCGCCGATACTCGTCGACCGCCCCGCGAAACACCGGCTCGAACACCGTGGCGTACAGATCGTCCTCGGCAAGCAATGCGCGCGCCTGCGCATGGCGCTTCATGCCATTCAGCCGCGGTTGTATCAGCTTGACGTCGAGGCCCGACAGATCCACGGCGACCTCGCCCAGAGTAGTCAGCCGCTCGGTGGCGAACAGGAAGTGTGCCAGTGTCGCGGTGTTGATGGCGAGGCCCAGCGCCTTCATCGCTTCGTCGATCTGTCGCAGGGAGAACGTAGTGCCCTGCTCCGCCTCGAGCCGTGCCTTGAGCGCGACGACCCCGCTGGCCTTGTCCCAGAAGCTCATGTCGCCGCGCTGATCGTTCTCGATCAGGTGGGCGGTAAGCACGTGACTTTCCGAGCGCCAGGGCCGAAACAGGACAGCGAGCTTGTGGAAGCGCGGCTCGCGCGTCTCCGCCCAGAGTTGCCGGATGGCCAAGAGGCGCGTGTTGCCGCCGGCCTCGACGACGAAGTGCGATTCGCCCGGCCGGCGCGTCACCGTGAAGGGATTGCGCAGCCCGCTGGCGCGAATCGATGCCTTAATGTCGCCGAATCGGGCGTTGTGGGTCCGCCGCGGATTGTGCTCGTAGGGTCGGATGTCCTCGACCGAGAGGACGATCTGACACTCATGGGTCGGGTCGGCCTGGTCCGGCAGGTCACGCGCGTTGTTGCCCGGATTGCCGACATGGAGTGACTCGGCGACCATGCGCCGTCGCTGTTCGATCAAGGTCGAACGTGCGGAACCTCTTTCAAGGACGGATTGATCGCCCTCGCTCGGAGCGCCAGGCGAGAGCGCGTCATCATTCACGCGGAACCTCCCGTTTCGGCAGCAGGTCGGCGAACACGCCTTCGAGGCTGGGAATCAGTTCCCAGGCAAGTTGATGCATGAGGGTGTAGGCGCTCGGCATCGGGCCGTCGCGCTTGCGTTCGTGGCGATGCACCGGAACACGCAGGGTCGCCGCTTCCTTGTAGGCCTTGGCATGGGGCACCACGGTTTCCAGCACCGCTACCCGGCCCTTGAGCTTGATGAAGTCCTCCCGAATGCCGCTGGCGATGATTCGCGCATCGGCACTGCGGTCCTGCCGGTAGATGACCGCCTTCATCGGCCCCAGGCTGGCGCCCAGCGCACCGCCCGGTTCGAGGCGATCAAGCAGTTCCATAGTGCCATCGCGGAATTCCCGTGCCGAGAGGATCTCGGGCGTGATCGGCGACACCAGGATGTCGGCAGCGAGTACCGCCGCATCCTGCAAAGGTCCGATGGCGCCCTGGGTATCGATCAGCACGCAGTCATAGGCCTCGACCACCGCCGGCGACTGCAGCGCGAAGCGCAACCGGAAGCCGCGGTCGATGCGATTCAGCAGCCAGTGCGGGAGATTGCCCTCGGGATCGTCGGAGACAACGATGTCGAGGTTCTGATAGACGGTTCCGGTGATGCACGACGCGCTAACCGCACCACGCACGATC
The DNA here is from genome assembly GCA_020853215.1 of Sulfuritalea sp. Classification (GTDB taxonomy): domain Bacteria; phylum Pseudomonadota; class Gammaproteobacteria; order Burkholderiales; family Rhodocyclaceae; genus Sulfuritalea. The sequence goes on from JADYZH010000074.1 coordinate 1,938, forward strand.
ACTTCGGTCAGACCGGCAGCCGGCTTCGCCACCGTAAGCGGGAAATACTTGGACAAGGACGGTTGCACGTCGGCGTCGATCAGGAGCACGCGCAAGCCCATGTCGGCAAGGAGCGCCCCCAGATTGGCGGTGAGCGTGGTCTTGCCGACACCCCCCTTGGTGCTGGTCACAGTGAATTTGATCATCGAATCGGCACGGTTTCAGGTCATGGTTCAGTCATACGAAGTCCCTCGGCAAAGTGTCGGAAATGTTTTGGCAAAGTGTTGGCAAAAGCGTCGGCGATGTCGCAGGTCATGGCCGCAGATAGTCGTCGAGGCCATGCAGGGCGAAGATCTTGCGGATACGTTTGATTTCCTCGTAGAGCGTTGCACGCGGAATTCGGAGCTTCTCTGAGGCCTCTTTGATGGACATGCCCTGTGCGCCGAGCAGTTCGCACAGGCGCCGCTGCTCGGGCGTGAGCCGGCTCATGACTTCCGTAACGTCGATACGAATGTCATCTGGATCAAACGAATCTTGCCCACCCGACTCGCGACCATGTTCGGCATCGACCAGATCGGCATAGGTGGGTGCATCCTCGGAGTCACCCACCGTATCGTCCAGGGAAACGGTTTCCTGGTCACCCCGTCGCTTGTCGGTCTCCCGCTCGCGGGCCAGATCGATCAGCTTGTTGCGCACGACCCGCGCCATGTAGGCGATGGGCGGACCGCCCGGGTCGGGGACTAGCTGCTGACGCACTTCAAGCCAGTGCATCAGGCATTCCTGCAGGAGGTCGTCGAATTCCTCCCGATACAGACTTCGTGACCGCCGGCGGAATTCTCCGATGAGTTTCTTGGTGACCGCGATTTCCCAGCCCTGTAGACCATTGCCCTGTTTGAGCGCCATGGCGCCCC
>JADYZH010000075.1 GCA_020853215.1 Sulfuritalea sp.
GCGTAACGCAGGGATTCGCGGCTTTTACTACAGAGGAAGGCGCTATGAGCACAATCATGCTGGTAGACGATTCGGCGACGATACTGTTGTCCATCTCGAACATTCTCACCAAGGCCGGCTACACCGTTGAAAAGGCCAACAACGCGGCCGAGGGCCTGGCCAAGTTCAAGAGCGGGGTGAAGGTAAATCTGCTGATTACCGACCTCAACATGCCCGGCATGAACGGCATCGAGTTCATCAAGGAGGTGCGCACCCTGCCGAACTACAAGTTCATGCCCATCCTGTTCCTCACCACTGAATCGCAGCAATCGAAGCGTCTCGAGGCCAAGGCCGCCGGCGCCTCGGGATGGCTGGTGAAGCCCGCCACCGCCGACGAATTGCTGAGCACCATCAAGCTGGTGATCCGGTAATGGATTTCCTGCTGCTGCTGCGGCGGATGCTCCTCGTTTCGTTCCTGGTCGGACTCGGTGCGGCGGCCACCGTCTATCTGTTCAGTGACTGGTTTGACCAGGTCGTGCTGCCGGCTGTGGGGCTGTCTCGCGCGACAGGCAGCGCGCTTGGCGTCCTGATTGCGGTAATGGCGGCATTCGTCGCCCAGCGCATGATCTCGACCGCGTTTTACCGCGACTGGCTATTCGGACTGGGACGGCTGCAGGATGACGCCTTCAGCCGCTCCGAGACCGTCATCAATGCCGCCGACCAGGTCGCGGGCGAACTGCGTGCCGTCAGTGGCTTCAACAACGTGGTGCGCGGCCAGTTGAACGGCGTGGTGGCGGAGACCGAAAAAGCGGCCTTCGACATCGCCAGCCGCCTGCAGGAAATTGACAGCATCATTTCGCGGCTGGGAGCCTTTGTCGAATCGACCACCGCCGAATCAAACAAGCTGCTGACCGCCTCGGAAGATCGCATCGAGCACAACCGGGCCCTGATCTCCACGCTGGAGGACTACATTCGCCAGCGTGTCGTCACGGCGCAGGAGGATCGGGAGCGGATTACCCATGTGGTCAAGGAAGCGCGTTCGCTCGGCACCCTGGTCGATCTGATCAAGCACATTTCAGGGCAGACCAATCTGCTGGCACTGAATGCCGCGATCGAAGCCGCCCGCGCCGGCGAGGCCGGCCGCGGCTTTGCCGTGGTGGCCGACGAAGTGCGCAAGCTCTCGGGTGAGACCAACAAAGCCGTCGGCCAGATCAGCATGGGCATCCAGACAGTGGCCAACTCCATCGAGACGCAATTCGAGGACAAGCTGTCCAACGACAACGCCGCTGCCGAAGCCGAGGCCCTGGAGAGCTTTGCCGCCCAGCTGGACGATCTGGGCAAGAGCTACAAGGAAGTCACCGAACACGAAGCCGAGGTGATGTCCACCATCACCGACAGCAGCCAGCAACTGGCCGGCATGTTCATGTCGGCACTGGCCAGCGTGCAGTTCCAGGACGTGACGCGGCAACAGATCGAGCAGGTGATCGATGCGCTGAACCGCCTCGATGCGCATTCGACAATGCTGGCCAACCGGCTTGGCCAGCTCGAAGACCCGGGGTTCACATGGCAGCCGCTGTCCGAACATCTTGACCAGATTTACAGCAACTACGTCATGGATTCGCAACGTGACGTACATGACAACGCCCGTCACGGTGCGACAGGCAGCGCAGGCAAGCCGGCCACGACGACCGGGGCAAAGATCGAGCTTTTCTAGCCTGGAGACCATGATGGAATTCGCCACCCAATCCACCCTCGGAGGCAGCACGCGCCTCACCGCCGACGGCGACCTGACCATCTACCACGCGGTCGAGATCAAGCAACACCTGATCGACAGCGTACGCGCCAGCAAGGGACTCGAGCTCGATCTTTCGCATGTGGGCGAGATCGACACCGCCGGCATCCAGCTGCTGATCCTGGCCAAACGCGAAAGCCTGAAGCTCGATCACGCCTTGCGCATCGTCGGCCACAGCCCGGCCGTGCGCGAAGTCGTGGAGTTTTTCAACATGGTCGCCTTCTTTGGCGATCCGCTGGTAATTCCAGCCAACGAGCACTCCTGAACCGGGGCCGACAATGGACGAACTACTCAGCGTGTTTTCGGTCGAGGCCAGGGAACAGCTCGAAGCCATGGAAGCCGGGCTGATGCAGCTCGAACAGGGCGACCGCGACCCCGAGACCATCAACGCCGTATTCCGTGCCGCCCATACCATCAAGGGCGGCGCCGGCGTGGTCGAAATTCACTCCGTCGAGAAATTCACCCACATCCTCGAAAACGTCCTCGACCGCCTGCGCAACGGCGAGATCGAGGTCGACGGCGACATGATTTCCGCCCTGCTCGCCGGCTGCGACCACATCGGCGCGCTGCTTGGCGTGGTGCAGTCGGGCGCACTGGAGCCGGATGAAGAACTGCGGCAGGCGGGCGAAACCATTGCCGAGTCCCTGCGTCCCTTCCTCGGTAGCAAGGCTCCGGCCGGCGCCGCCGGCAATCAAGTCTCCTCCGACGCCGACGGCAACATCCAGCGCGACAGTCGCGACGGCAGCATCAGCGATTGCTGGCACATCTCCGTCCGCTTCGGCCAGAGCGTGCTGAAGAACGGCATGGACCCGCTGGCCTTCCTGCGTTACCTGCTCAACCTGGGCGAAGTCGCGCACATGACCACGCTGACCGACGCCCTGCCCGACACCGACGAGATGGACCCGGAATGCTGCTATCTCGGCTTCGAGATCAGCTTTCGCAGCCACGCCAGCAAAGAGGCAATCGAGAAAGTCTTCGACTTCTGCCGCGACGACTGCGACCTGCACATCCTGCCACCCAACAGCAAGGTGGCGGATTTTCTGCAGCTCATCGAGGCGCTGCCCGAAGAGACGATGCGCCTGGGCGAGATTCTCGTCAAAAGCGGCGCGCTGACCCAAGAAGAACTCGATGCCGGCCTGCGCCGGCAGTCCGGCGAGAAAGTCGGCAGTGGCGAGACGGCGGTCGCACCGCCGCTCGGCGAGATCCTGGTGCAGCAGAGCAATGTCCAGCCCGAACTGGTCGCCGCCGCTGCCGCCAAGCAGAAAACCGTCTCCGAGAAAAAGGCCGCCGAATCCTCCCTGATCCGGGTGCATGCCGACAAACTGGACCAGCTCATCGACCTCGTCGGCGAACTGGTGATCGCCGGGGCATCGGCCAACCTGCTGGCAAGGAAGAGCCGCGAGGCCACGCTGGTCGAGGCTACCTCGGTACTCAGCCGGCTGGTCGAAAGCATCCGTGACTCGGCGCTGCAACTGCGCATGGTGCAGATCGGCGAGACCTTCAACCGCTTCCACCGCGTTGCCCGCGACGTCTCCAAGGAACTGGGCAAGGACATCGAACTGGTGATCAGCGGCGCCGAGACCGAACTCGACAAGTCCGTCGTCGAAAAAATCGGTGACCCGCTGATGCATCTGGTCAGAAATGCCATGGACCACGGCATCGAACCCACGGCCGTGCGCGCCGCCAACGGCAAGCCGGCCAAGGGCCGGGTCGAGCTCAACGCCTTCCATGATTCGGGCAGCATCGTGATCGAGGTGATCGACGACGGTGGCGGCCTCAACAAGGACAGGATAGAGGCCAAGGCACTCGAAAAGGGCATCATCCAGCCCGGCCAGATCCTGTCCGACCAGGAGATCGTCAATCTCATTTTCGAGGCCGGTTTCTCCACCGTCGAGAAAGTCACCAACCTTTCCGGTCGCGGCGTCGGCATGGATGTGGTGAGAAAGAACATCGCCGCGCTGCGCGGCAGCGTCGACGTGCAGACCCAGCCGGGCGCCGGTTCGCGCTTCACCATTCGCCTGCCGCTGACGCTGGCCATCATCGACGGTTTCCTCACCGGCGTCGGCAAGTCGTCCTACGTGATCCCGCTCGACATGGTAGTCGAGTGCATCGAACTGGCGGATGCCAGCACCGACCGCGACTACCTCAACCTGCGCGGCGAAGTGCTGCCCTTCGTGCGCCTGCGCGAAATGTTCGAAGCTCCCGGCGTCCAGCCCTCGCGTGAAAACGTGGTGGTGGTGCAGTACGCAGGGCGCAAGGCGGGCATCGTGGTCGATCAGTTGCTGGGTGAATTCCAGACCGTGATCAAACCGTTGGGCACGCTGTTCCGCAACATGCGCGGCATCGGCGGCTCGACGATCCTGGGCAGCGGTGAAGTCGCATTGATCCTTGATGTACAGGCGCTGGTCAGCCGCTGTGCGCGCGCCGAAGAGCACGCCTCGCGCGGCAACACCGGCAGTCGCCGGCTTGAGGCGCATTAAACGCAAACCGTCTGAACCCGCATCCTTTCGGCAATTCACTTTCGTTCGTCACAACGGAGATCACACCATGTTCAAGAACCTGAAAATCGCCATCAAACTTGCCCTGGCATTCGGCCTCGTGCTGGTCCTGCTGATCGCCATCTCGCTGACCGGCTCCTTGCGGCTGATCGATTTGAGCAAGAACACCGACGATATTACGAAGAACCTCTGGCCGAAAGTGCTGTTGCTGCAGGACGGGCTCGCCGGGGTCAATAACGTCGGTATCGGTGCGCGCGACCTGGCGCTGGCCGCCAATGCCGACGCGTTGCAGAAGGCCAAGGCCCAAGTGCTCGACGGACGCGCCGCCATAGGCAAAGCCTGGGAGGCACTAAAGCCCAAATTGGTGCAGCCCAAGGGCAAGGAAATGATGCAAAGCATATTCGACACGCGGGAGCGCTATATCGCCGCCCAGAATCAAGTCATCAAGCTGGCCGAGGAAGGAAAAAAGGACGAGGCCGTGGCCTATCTGAACGGCGATTTTCGTTCCGTCGCAGTCGAATATCGCAAGCGGGTCAACGATCTCATCAAGTACCAGGGTGAATTGCTCGATGCCGTTGGCGTCGAGGCCACCAGAACCGCCGAGATGGGCATGACAATGAACATCGGCTTGTCCATTGCCGCGATTCTGATCGCCCTGATCGGCGCATTCCTGGTAACGCGGTCGATCACCCAGCCGCTCAACCTCGCCGTGAATGTGGCCGACGAACTTGCGCAAGGCAACCTGACGGTCAAGATCACGTCCGATTCGAAAGACGAGACCGGCCTGCTGATGGCCTCGATGGCAAACCTGGCGGGCAAACTCGTGCAGATCATCAGCGAAGTAAAAACGGCGGCGGACGCCCTGAACAACGCCGCTGCCCAGGTCTCGGCCACGGCGCAGTCGCTGTCGCAGTCGTCTTCCGAGCAGGCCGCCTCGGTCGAAGAAACCACCGCCAGCATCGAACAGATGACGGCCAGCATCACCCAGAACACCGAGAACGCCAAGGTCACCGACAACATGGCGTCGAAGAGTTCCGTCGAAGCCACCCAGGGCGGCACGGCGGTCAAGGAAACCGTGGAGGCCATGAAGTCGATTGCCGGCAAGATCGGCATCATCGACGACATCGCCTACCAGACCAACCTGCTGGCACTCAACGCCGCCATCGAGGCGGCACGGGCCGGCGAACACGGCAAGGGCTTTGCCGTGGTCGCCGCGGAAGTGCGCAAGCTGGCCGAGCGCTCGCAAGTTGCCGCACAGGAAATCGGACAACTGGCAGGATCGTCGGTAAAGATGGCGGAGCAGGCCGGCACGCTGCTCGACGAAATGGTGCCCTCGATCAAGAAGACCTCCGACCTGGTGCAGGAAATCGCCGCCGCCAGCCAGGAACAGAGCCAGGGCGTGGGCCAGATCAATGGCGCCATGGGGCAACTCAACAAGGCCACGCAGCAGAACGCCTCGGCGTCCGAAGAACTCGCCGCCACTTCCGAGGAAATGGGCGGCCAGGCCGCGCAACTGCAGGATCTGATGGAGTTCTTCAAGATTGACGAGCAAGGAAAAGTCGGCGCTGGCGCCACGGCGAAGCGTTCGCGTTCGGCGCCGGTCGCCGCCCCCAAAGCCCGCAGCGCAGCACGTCCGTCGGCGGTTGCCGCCGCCGAAGCCGATTTCGAACGTTTCTGAGCCTGGGAGAACGTCATGGGAGAAGTCGTTCAGCAAACTGCCGGCAGGACCGCAGTCACGCCGGCAAGTACCGCCGAAATTGCCCAGTACCTGACTTTCCAGCTCAGCGGCGAGATGTACGCCGTGGGCATCCTCAACGTCAAGGAGATCATCGAGTACGGCAGCCTCACCGAGATTCCGATGATGCCGGCCTTCATCCGCGGCGTGATCAACCTGCGCGGCGCGGTGGTGCCGGTGATCGACCTGGCGGCGCGCTTCGGCGGCCGCCAGACGGAAAGCTCGCGGCGCACCTGCATCGTGATCATCGAGCTGACCACCGCTGACGAACATCACGACATCGGGGTGGTGGTCGATGCGGTGTCCGAAGTGCTCGAAGTCTCCAGCGCCGACATCGAACCGGCGCCGGCCTTCGGCGCCAAGATCCGCGCCGACTTCATCGACGGCATGGGCAAGATCGGCGGCAAGTTCGTCATCATCCTCGACATCCAGCGCGTGCTCTCGGTAGATGAAATCTCCGCGCTGGCGACGGTTGCGGATCGCGGCACCGAATCCGGTGCCGCAGACTAGGCGAAGCATCCGGTCCCACCACTTCGGGAGCCATTCATGAAGATCGGTTCGATACGCGTCCGCTTGCTGCTGCTCTTCTCCTCGCTGGTTCTGGGGATGGCCTGGTACCTGTTTGCCAATGTCAGCACCGAGGTGAGCAAGCTGCGCGAAGGCGGTCGCATTGCGGCTGTCAGCGAGGTGGCGGTGGCCAGCAGCGCGCTGATTCATGAATTGCAGAAGGAACGGGGTCTTTCCGCCGGCTTCATCGGCTCCAAGGGCGGGAAGTTCGTCGACGCGCTGGAAAAGCAGCGCAGGGATACGGATGCCCGGCGCAAGGCGCTGGCCGACGTCTTCGGCGGGCAGGTCGGCGATCTGCCGCCGGCGATTGCCGAGCACATGCGCCGCGCCAACGACATGCTCGCCGCCGTCGATGGCAAACGAGGGGAAATCAGCGCGTTGAAACTGGCCGGCCCGGACTCCTTTGCGTTCTATTCAGCTTCCATCGAAAACTACCTGACGGCCGTGGGATCGATCGCGCCCAGCCTGGGCGACGCCAGGATGATGCGCAAATTTTCGGCCTATGTGATGTTCCTCGCCGCCAAGGAACAGGCGGGGCGCGAGCGTGCCACGGTGAACGGAATGTTTGCCGCCGACGCATCGGTCAAAGTCCCGATATTCCAGCGCCTGCAAGGCCTGATCACGGCGCAGGATCTGTATCTTGCGCAGTTTCGCGGCCTCGCCGATCCGGCGGCGACCAAGGCGCTGACCGACCTCCTGGCCACCAAGCCGGCACAGGATGCCTTGCGCATGCGCGGCATCGCCATCGAGCAGGCTTTCCTCGGCAATTTCGAAGTGGAACCGGCGACCTGGTTCACCACAATCACGGCCAAGATCGATGCCATGAAAGGCATCGAAGACCAACTTGCCACCGACATCGCCACCAGTTCGACGGAACTGACCAATGGCGCCCGGCGCGGACTGATGATTGCCATCGCGTCCACCCTGATTGTCATCGGCCTTACCGTTGCCTTCGTTATTTTGCTGACACGCATGCTGCGCGATGTGCATACACTGGTGCTCGACGCACAAAGCATTGCCGAGGGCGATCTTACCGTGCGCGTGCCGGTCTCCCGTCGGGACGAGATCGGCGATTTGCAGGATGCGATTGCGCGCACCGTTGAAAAACTCGCCCAGACCATTGGCGACGTGATGAATTCGGCGGAGGCACTCAACAGCGCGGCCGAGCAGGTCTCGGTCACGGCCCAATCGCTGTCGCAGTCATCCAGCGAGCAAGCCGCGTCGGTGGAAGAAACCACGGCGTCCATCGAACAGATGACGGCCTCGATCGACCAGAACACCGAGAACGCCAGGGTCACCAACAACATGGCCAGCAAATCTTCCGACGAGGCGACCAAAGGCGGCGCGGCGGTGAAGGAAACCGTGGAAGCCATGAAGCAGATCGCCGGCAAGATCGGCATCATCGACGACATCGCCTACCAGACCAACCTGCTGGCCCTGAACGCCGCGATCGAAGCAGCGCGTGCCGGCGAAGCCGGCCGCGGCTTCGCCGTCGTCGCCGCCGAAGTCAGGAAGCTGGCCGAGCGCAGCCAGGTCGCGGCACAGGAAATCGGGCAGCTCGCCGGCTCCAGCGTCAAGATGGCGGAGCAAGCCGGCAAGCTGCTCGAAGAAATGGTGCCCAGCATCAGGAAGACCTCCGACCTGGTGCAGGAGATCGCCGCCGCCAGCCAGGAACAAAGCGCCGGTGTCGGCCAGATCAACGGCGCCATGGGACAACTGAACCAGGCCACGCAGCAGAATGCTTCGGCTTCCGAAGAACTGGCGGCCACGGCCGAGGAAATGGGCGGCCAGGCCGCACAGCTCCAGGATCTGATGGAATTCTTCAAAATCCAGGATCACAAGGCGAACGGCAACCGCAGCCACGTAAGCGAGACAGGCTGAAAATGGACATATCGACCGTGAGCCATCCCCGGCGCATTGCAATGCAGGAAGTTGCACTCACCGCCGATGCGGTAAAGGGTGCGCTGCTCTTGATCGTGGACGACGTGCCGGCGAACCTGAGCGTGCTGGGCGACCTGCTGCGCGATGCGGGCTATCGGGTGAAGGCGGCCAACTCGGGTCGCGCCGCGCTGCGCTATGCCGCCCAGGAGCCGCGCCCGTCGCTGATCCTGCTGGATGTGATGATGCCGGAGATGGATGGCTATCAAGTCCTCGCGGCGCTGCGGCAAGATCCGGCCACCCGCGACATTGCGGTGATCTTCCTCACCGCCCTGGACAACGCGCGCGACGAAGAGCGCGGATTCCAGCACGGCGCCGCGGATTACATCGCCAAACCGATCAAGCCGGATGTGGTCCTCGCCAGGGTACGCAACCAGTTGCTGGCCGGCCTGGCACGGGACTGGCTGCGCGACCAGAACACGGCACTGGAGGCGGAGGTCGACCGGCGCCTGGAAGAGAATGAGCTGATCCAGACCGTCAGCATCCGCGCCCTGGCCCATCTTGCCGAGACCCGCGACCCCGAAACCGGCAATCACATCCTGCGCACCCAGGGCTATGTGCAGTTGCTGGCTGTCCGGCTGCGGGACCATCCCCGCTTTGCAGCCACGCTGAATGAGCCTTACATCAAGATGCTGACCCACTCCGCACCCTTGCACGACATCGGCAAGGTGGGCATCCCCGACTCGATCCTGCAGAAACCCGGCAAGCTGACCGCGGAGGAGTGGGCAGTCATGAAGACGCATGCCCAGCTTGGCAGCGACGCCATCGAAGCGGCGGAAAAGGACATTGACCGGCCGGTCGAGTTTCTCGCCCTGGCCAAGGAAATTGCCCGCTGGCATCACGAGCGCTGGGACGGCAAGGGCTATCCGGACGGCCTTGGCGAGGAATCAATCCCGCTTTCCGCCCGGCTCATGACCCTGGCCGATGTTTTCGATGCCCTGATTTCGCGGCGCGTCTACAAGGAACCAATGCCCATCGACGCGGTCCGCGCGATCATTGCCGAAGAGCGCGGACGCCAGTTCGATCCCGACATGACCGATGCGTTTCTTTCCGGATTTTCGGAGTTCGCCGCCATTGCCGCACGCTACAACGATGACCATTCATGAAGCCGGACCAGAACAACGCAACGCAGGACTACACTTCGATCATGACGGTGGTGCTCGGCTACGCCATCTTCGGTGCGCTGTGGATACTGGTTTCCGATCGGATCGTGACCTGGCTGCTGGACCCCGATCTGATCGATATCGCCAACACGGTGAAGGGCTGGGCTTTCATCGCCATCAGTTCGCTGCTGCTCTATCGACTGATGTTGAGCCGGCTCGGTCCCGCCGACACGACGGGCGGCGCGCGGGTGCTCGTCTCCCGCTCCTCGCGGAAATTCCTGGCAAAACCGCTGCTGATGGCCACCGGGCTTATCGTCGCCCTGACGGCAGCCGTCATCGGCTACGACACGAGCCACAACCAGAACACGGTTGAGCACCGCCTGCAGACCATTGCCGCGCTCAAGTTCCAGCAGGTCGATGGCTGGCTTGCTGAGCGACGGGGTGATGTCGACATGTTGCAGGCCAACCGCGGCCTGGGCGAGAACTACCGTCGCTGGCGCGAGCGCGGTGACGGCGCCAGTCGTGATCTGCTGCTCGACCACCTTGAAAAGATGCGCATCAACAAAAAGTACCAGAACCTGTGGCTGCTCGACGAGCAGGGCGAGCCGCTATGGAATGCGGCGCACGATGCGCAGACCATCGACCCGAAACTGCAGAGCGCGGCACTCCGATCCGTTGCCGACAAACACCAGCCCCTGCTGCCCCCCGTAGGCAATGCCGGCAGCCGCCAGTACATCGACTTTGCCACCACGCTGCCGCTGCCGGGAGGCCGGCCGGGGCCGATCATCATCCTGCGCGTCGACCCGACCACCTATCTCTCTCCATTGTTGCAGTCGTGGCCTGCGCCCAGCGCCAGCGCCGAAGTCCTGCTGTTCCGCCGCGACGGCAACGAGGTGCTCTACCTCAACGACCTGCGCCATCGCCCCGACCCGGCCGGAACGTTCCGGCTGGCGGTAGCCACGGAAAAGCTGCTGGCCGCCCAGGTGTTGCGCGGCGAATCCGGTCCGAATGACCTGATCGACGGCGTCGATCATCGTGGCGTGCCATCGTTGGGTGCGGCGCGCGCCGTGCTCGGCACCGACTGGTTCCTGATTGCCAAGGCGGACCGGGCAGAGTTGTTTGCCGAGAGCCTGCTCAACAGCATCCGGATCGCGATGGCAGGCCTGCTGATGCTGTTCATTGCCATCACCGGAGCACTGGTACTTCGCTCACGCCAGCGTCTGGCGGAACTCCGTCTCGCAAGCGCAGACCAGGCCGAGAAGCTGCGCAACCTGGAACTGCTTCACGCCCTCGCCAAAGCCTCGGACAATGCGATCGTCGTCAAGGACACCGAGGGCCGCTATCTGTTGCTCAACCAGGCCGCGTGCGACATGGTTGGCAAGACCGAACAGGAACTACTGGGGCTCGATGTCAATGCAGCCTTCCCGCCCGGACAGGCGGCGGCGATCGCGGCACTCGACCAGCAGGTCATTTCGGAAAACAGGTCCCGGAGCGGCGAGGAAATCTTCCACTCACCGCGCGGGCCCAGGACCATGCGGGTCACTCGTGGACCGCTGCATGATGAAGACGGCAAGGTGATCGGTGTTTTCAGCGTTCTCGACGACATCACCGAGCGCAAGCAGATGGAGCAGGACTTGCTCGCTGCGGCAGCCATGCTGAAAGCCACGCTGTCGCGGACGCAGTTGCTGCTCGATTCATCAATGGATGCGGTGATCTGCATGGACCAGCATGGCAAGGTGGTGATCTGGAATGCGCGCGCCGAAGAGCTCTTCGGCTACCGGGAAGATCAGGTGCTGGGTCGCGAAGTGGCGGAGCTGATCGTGCCGCCTGAATACCGTGAAAGACACCGCGAGGGAATGGCGCGCTTCATCAAGACCGGCGAGCCGAAGCTGATCGGCACACGGGTGGAGGTGCCGGGCATGCGCGCCGATGGCAGCCGCTTCCCCATCGAACTGACGATCGGATCGCTTTCGGAATCGGAAACAGATGATCCCATGTTCAGCGCCCACATTCGCGACATCACCGAACGCAAGTCCGCCGAAGCCGAACTGCGCAGACTGTCCATGGCCGTGGAACAAAGCCCGGAAAGCATCGTCATCACCAACATCGACGCAAAAATCGAGTACGTGAACGAAGCGTTCATCCGCAATACCGGCTACACGCGCGAGGAAGTGATCGGCCAGAATCCGAAAATCCTCCATTCGGGACAGACCCCGCCCGCAACCTACGCGTCGATGTGGCGGGCGCTCACCCAGGGTCAGCCGTGGCGGGGAGAATTCTTCAACCGGCGCAAGGATGGCAGCGACTATGTCGAGTTTGCCATCGTCACGCCCATCCGCCAGCCCGACGGTCGCATCACCCACTATGTCGCGGTGAAGGAGGACATCACCGAGAAAAAACGCGCGGCCATCGAACTGGAGGAGCATCGCCACAATCTGGAGAACCTGGTGGCCCAGCGTACCTCGCAACTGGAGGAAGCGAAGAAACGCGCAGAGGTCGCCAATCTGGCCAAGAGCAACTTCCTGGCCAACATGAGCCACGAGATTCGGACGCCGATGAATGCCATCATCGGCCTCACCCATCTCCTGCGCCGCGCCCGGACGACGCCCGAGCAGGCCGACAAGCTGGCCTCGATAGCCGGCGCCGCCGACCATTTGCTGTCAATCATCAATGACATTCTCGACTTGTCCAAGATCGAGGCCGGCAAGATGACGCTGGAACAATCCGACTTTTCGCTGGCGGCGACGCTCGATCACACCTGCTCCCTGATTGCCGAGCAGGCACGGACCAAGGGTCTGGAACTCAAAGTGGAATGGGAAGGCGTGCCGCCCTGGCTGCGGGGCGATCAGACCCGATTGCGCCAGGCGCTGCTCAACCTGGCCGGCAACGCCGTCAAGTTTACCGAGCACGGCAGCGTTGTCCTGCGCGCCGTCCTCCTGCAGAAAAATGAAGAGCAGATTCTGGTGCGCTTCGAGGTCAAGGACACGGGCATCGGCATCGCGGCGGAAACCATGCCGAGCCTGTTTCGCGCTTTTGAGCAGGCCGACACCTCCACCACGCGAAAATACGGCGGTACAGGTCTGGGACTTATCATCACCCGCCGCCTGGCCGAAATGATGGACGGAGAAGTCGGCGTCGACAGCACGCCGGGCAAAGGCAGCTGCTTCTGGTTTACCGCTCGCTTGCAACCCGGCCGCGGCATCATGCCGGCCCAGTTGATAACCGATACCACGGATGCCGAGACCCAATTGCGCAGGCACCACCGCGGCGCAAGAATCCTGCTGGCCGAGGACAATCCCGTCAACCGCGAAGTTGCTCTCGAACTGATTCACGCCACGGGCATCAATGTCGATACGGCGGAAAACGGCTTGATTGCCGTGGCCAAGGCCGCGGCCAATACCTACGACCTGATTCTGATGGATGTGCAAATGCCGAAGATGAACGGCCTGGACGCTACCCGCGCGATTCGTGCCAACCCCGGTGCCAATGGCGGCCAGCCCGGCGGCGCGGCACTGCCCATTCTGGCCATGACCGCAAATGCCTTTGACGAGGACCGCAAGGCCTGTCTCGACGCGGGCATGAACGACTTCATTGCCAAACCGGTGGATCCCCGCTTGTTCTATGTTGCCCTGCTGAACTGGCTGCCGCAGGTGACGCCCGACCCACAGGCCGACCAGGTTGCAGCGGATGCCGACAAGGCACCCGATGCCAGCGATGAGGGCCGGCGCCGGCGCCTTGCCGAAATACCTGGCCTGGATATTGACCTCGGTCTGACCATGGTGCGTGGCAACGTGGCGAAATACACCCAGCTCGCGGTGCTGTTTGCCGACGGTTACCATCAGCATGCGGAGCGGATTGTCGAACTGCTGGTGGCCGGCGAGCTGGCCGCCATCGAACCGATCGTGCATTCCTTGCGCGGAGCCGCCGGCATGCTGGGCGCCGTAGCCGTGTCCGAAGCCGCGGGAGACGTCCTGCTCGCACTGCGCGGTAGCGCCGGCACGAGTGCCATCGGTCCGCTTTGTACCCGGCTTGCGGAAGACCTGACAAACCTGATTTCCGGTATTCGGCGCGCGGCGACGGAACCCGTCGAAGTCGCCAAGGCCGGAGTGGTTACCACACAACTTGCCGAGGTACTGGCGCGCCTGGAGACGTATCTCACAGAGGGAGACATGGCCGCCAGCTATCTTGCCAGGGACGAGGCCGGGCTCTTGCGAACCATTTTCGGTGATGCGGCCACGCAGTTGCTGGCCCGCATCGAGGCCTTCGACTACGAGAACGCCGCCGCCGAGCTGCAAGAGTTGCGCAGGAAGTTTCATTGAATATTTTCCAGAGGCAAGAACATGAAAATAAACACCCCTGTCACGCAAGTCGAGATTCCCTTTCCGAAGGGCCGTTACATTGTTTCCCGCACCGATCTGAAGGGTCTCGTGACTTATGCCAACGATACCTTCATCGACATCAGCGGCTTCGATCGCGATGAGCTGATCGGCAAAAGTCACAATCTGGTGCGTCATCCCGACATGCCGCCCGAGGCCTTTGCCTGGCTCTGGGACACCATCAAGGAAGGCCGGCCCTGGCGCGGCATCGTCAAGAATCGGGCCAGGAACGGCGACCACTACTGGGTGGATGCGCTGGTGGTACCGGTACGCAAGAATAACCAGACCACTGGCTACATGTCGGTACGCACCCAGCCGACCCGCGACCAGATCGCGGCGGCGGAAACGCTCTACAAACAGTTGAATGCCACCAAGACCGGACTGCCCCGACCCACCGCCTGGATGCGCCTGGCGCTGCGTACCAAGCTGAACGGACTGGTCTTCGGGCTGCTGGCGAGCCAGATTCTGGCCGCGACAAGTCATGCTTTCGGGCCGTCGCTCGGCCTGTCCCCGAGCGACGTCACACTGGTTGTGAATGTCCTCGGCGCATGCGGTATCGCCATCGGACTGTGGCTGGTGGCGATGCAGAACCAAACGATGAGCGACATAAGCGAGGTCACCGACCGCCTCGACAACATCGCCCAGGGCGATCTGACCGACGAAATTCCGCTGCATCGCGTCGATGAGCTGGGCAAGCTCAGCGACACCGTGGTGACCATGCAGACGCATCTCAAATCCATGTTGGCCGAGATCGCCGAAGCCGCCGACCAGGTCGGCGACAATGCGGCCGCCCTGAACACCGAGATGGAGCGAATGCACATCACCACCGATCAGCAATTCAGCGCGGCGACCAGCATCGCCGCTGCTGTCGCGCAACTGGTGGCTTCGGTGCAAGCGGTGGCCCAAAGCGCAGCGGAGGCGAGCCAGAGCGTGGCGGCCTCGACCACCCTGATCGACGCTGCCTCGCGCAGCATGATGGACAGCCAGGCCGCGTCACGCAATGTGGTAGCGACCGTCGACAGCGCCGGACAAACCATGTCGGAACTGTTTCAGTCCATCGTCGACATCGGCCGGGTTTCCCAGACCATCCAGGGCATCGCCGAACAGACCAATCTGCTGGCGCTGAACGCCGCCATCGAGGCGGCGCGCGCCGGCGAAACCGGACGGGGCTTCGCCGTGGTGGCGGATGAGGTGCGGAAGCTGGCGGAGAAAGCCGGCACCCAGACCAGGGAAATCACTTCCACGGTCGAGGACATCCAGCGCATCACCGAAGTCGCCGTGGTCAGCATGAAGACGGCCGGGACCCATGTCAGCGCCACCGAAGCCGCGATGACCCAGGCCCGCGCGGGCCTTGATTCGGTCTCCGCACACGGCGACACCGTGGTGGCGATCTCCGACCACATCGCCAACGGCACCCGCGAACAGGCTTCCGCCACCAACGACATTGCCACGCGGGTGGACGGCATTGTGGTCGGCATCGACCGCACCCATTCGGCCATGGCCGAAGTAGGTGAAAAAGCCAGCCAGATGCAGGCCACGTCTTCCGGCCTGCGAGACCTGCTTGCCTACTTCAAGTTCATTCGCTGAGCCGGCCGTTCAGACGGCCCCGGCGAGCGGTCTTTCCTAGGTCTTGCCGGGCATGAATTCCATGTACAGCCGCACCAGTTCCGCGATCGATCCGGCCTGGAGCTTCTGCATGATGAGGTGTCGATAGGTTTCGGCGGTACGCTGACTGATGCCAAGTTCATGTGCAATCACCTTGGTCAGCTTTCCCTCGAATACGCCTTCCAGCACCTCCCGCTCCCGCGGCGTCAAAAGCGCCATCCTCTCGCCGATTTCCCGGCTTCGATTCTGAATCTCGGCCCGCGCCCTGCCAATGCGCATGCCGTCCTGGATCCGATCCAGAACCTTCTGCGTGGAAAACGGCTTCTGGAAGAAATCCAGTGCGCCGCCGCGCATGGCACGAACCACCGACGGCACCTCCGGGTAGCTCGATATGAAAATAATCGGCAGATCGACCTCTCCGTGCCGCAACTCGTCCTGCAATTCGAGCCCGCTCATTCCAGGCATGCGCACGTCCGTCACAATACAGCCTGCCAGCGTGGACATATCCTGCTCAAGGAAGCTGATCGCATCGCCAAAAACGGCGAAGGGCAAATTCACTGACTCGACCAGATCGGTCAGAAGAAAGGTAGTTACCGGATCGTCATCAATCAGATAGACCTTCGGCACCACGAGGTCAGGTTGTTTATTGGGCATCAAGAAGCCAAATTTCGGTAGGGTCCCGGCAAAGGGGAGTTCTTGCACATAACCGGCTCCTTGAGCCTACGTAGAATCCGCAGTTTGCCGCGTAATTCCCGGATACACAAGATTCGACCTCTTTGCGACGATGGGGGCACAGGTTCAGGATAGATATCAGAAGATATTTAACCCGAATTTTAGCTGCGTTTTACCGAATCGTGTGTGGCGCAGCTGTCAGGAACATCCGCAACTCTCGGCGTCTGCAAAACCTCATGGCTGCCAACGAACATCCCGACATCAGCAACGCCGAGTTTGCCCAGTTCCAGAAGCTGATCTACAAGATCGCGGGGATCAGCCTGGCCGACAGCAAGAAGGTGCTACTGGTCGGCCGCCTCGGGCGGCGGCTGAAGCATTATCAGCTGACGAGCTTTGCCGACTATTACCGCCTTGTCGCCAGCGGCACGGCGGCCGACGAGTTGCAGACGATGGTCGACCTGCTCACCACCAACGAGACCTATTTCTTTCGTGAAGAAGCGCATTTCGAGTTTCTGGCGAAGACCATTCTCGCCCAGCACCCAGCCGGCCAGCCATTCAATATCTGGAGCGCGGCCTCATCCACCGGCGAGGAAATCTATACGCTCTCGTTCGTGCTGGCCGACACGCTGGGCCTGGACGCGCAATGGAACATCACCGGTTCGGACATTTCCACCGCCGTGCTGGCCACGGCGGAGCGTGGCCTGTACTGGCTGGACCGGACCCGTGGCCTGCCTCAATCCTACCTGCGAAAATACTGCCTGAAGGGCGTACGCAGCCAGGAAGGCGGCTTCATGATCGCTCCCGAGATCAAGCGCCACACCAAATTCATGCAGGTGAATCTCAACCAGCCCCTGCCTGCGATGGGCAAGTTCCATGTGATCTTTCTGCGCAACGTGATGATCTATTTCGACGCCGAGACCAAGCGCCAGGTGGTGTCCCGACTGGTCGAGCAACTGCTTCCCGGCGGCTACTTCATCGTTGGCCACTCGGAAAGCCTCAACGGCCTGACCGACACGCTGCGGCCCGTCAAGCCCACCATCTACCGGTTACCTGCGTAGGCCACCCGCATGGCAAACAAAATAACGGTAATGATTGTCGACGACTCGGCAGTCGTGCGCCAGGTGAACCGCGAAACCCTGGAGCGCGAGCCCGACATCGAAGTCATCGGTGTCGCCGCCGATCCGCTCTATGCGCTTGACAAGATGAAGGTGCAGTGGCCGGACGTGCTGGTAATCGACATCGAAATGCCGCGCATGGATGGCCTTACCTTTCTCAAGAAGATCATGAGCGAGCACCCGACGCCGACCATCGTCTGTTCCTCGCTCGCCGAAAAAGGCGCCGCGGCAACCATGGACGCGCTGGCGGCGGGCGCCCTGGCCATCATCACCAAGCCGAAGGGTGGGGTAAAACAGTTCCTGCAGGACTCGGGGAACGATCTGGTGTCGGCCGTGCGCGCCGCTGCGCGCGCCAACATGCGCCGCGTCACTCCCGGCGCCGCCCGGCCACTGGCGCCGCCACCCAAGCTCAGCGCCGATGTCATGATGGCCGCGCAGGCGGCCAGCACCCGTGCCATGGCCAATACCACCGACCGCGTAGTCGCCATCGGCACATCCACCGGAGGCACCCAGGCACTGGAAGCCGTTCTCACCCGATTGCCGAATGTCGGTAGCGGCATCGTCATCGTCCAGCATATGCCCGAGAAATTTACCGCCATGTTTGCCGAACGCCTGAACAGCCTGTGCAAGCTGGAAGTGCGCGAAGCGAAGAACGGCGACCGTGTCATGCCGGGACGTGCGCTGATCGCCCCCGGCGGCCGTCACATGATGCTTCGGCGCAGCGGCGCGCAGTATTTCGTTGAAGTCGCCGATGGCCCCCTGGTGAACCGCCACAAGCCATCCGTCGACGTCCTGTTTCGTTCCGTGGCACAGATCGCCGGACGCAATGCGATGGGCGTGATCATGACCGGCATGGGCGACGACGGCGCGCGCGGCATGAAGGAAATGCACGATGCCGGCGCCCAGACCGTTGCCGAGGATGAATCGACCTGCGTGGTATTCGGCATGCCCAAGGAGGCGATCAA
Organism: Sulfuritalea sp.; assembly: GCA_020853215.1. Taxonomy (GTDB): domain Bacteria; phylum Pseudomonadota; class Gammaproteobacteria; order Burkholderiales; family Rhodocyclaceae; genus Sulfuritalea. The sequence continues at coordinate 18,346 of JADYZH010000075.1, forward strand.
ACTCGGCGGAGTCGACCGGGTCGTGCCTCTCGATAGCATTCCAGCCGAAATCATCGCATACCGCTGATGGCCAGCCGGCCCTGACAGACGACGACACCATGCTGCCCATCGACCACGACCCCAAGGACCTCGAACGCCGCGCCCGGAATATCAATCCTGGCGGCTGGACGGTCGAAACCGAACGCCCGATCACCACGCTGCTCGGTTCCTGCGTGGCGGTCTGCCTGTATGACCCGAAGCTGGGCTTGGCCGGCATGAATCACTTCCTGCTGCCCAGTCGCGCCAAGTCGGCCGGCGATGATACCGACGTCATTCTTGCTGGCGATTATTCGATGGAGGTGCTGCTCAATACCATGCTGACCAAGGGTGCCGCCAAGCAGAGAATCGTCGCCAAGGCCTTTGGCGGCGGCACCATCGTGACCTCGATCCTGATGGCGATCGGCCAGCGCAATGCCGATTTTGCGAGGGAATGGCTGGACCGCGAAGGCATTCGACTGACAGCGCAGGACTTTGGTGGCGCCTGGTCGCGCAAGGTGATCTTTACGCCCAAGGGCGGCGATGCCTTCTGCCGGCGGCTGCCGATCAACCAGCCCGGCGTGCAGGATGTTGTCAATGCCGAGCGGAACTACGAACAATCATTGATCCGACCGGCAAAACCAACGGGCGAGAAAAAGATCGAGCTGTTTTGAACGATGCCATGAGCGCCGGTCAGCGCCAGTTTCAGCCCTGCCACGTTCCACCACCCGGAGGATGAAGTCGTGGACGTGCAAGCGATATTGACCCACATCGCCGAAGCGGCGGCCCGGGATGAGCTGATCTTCCCGACCACCGCCGAAATGGCGCTCAAGGTCCAGCGGGTACTCGATGACCCGGACTGTTCCGTGGATCAACTCGCCAAACTGGTGCGGGCAGACCCCTTGCTGTCGGCCCGCGTCGTAGCCGTGGCCAATTCGGTGACCTACAACCGCTCCGGTCGAGCCGTCGACGATCCTAAGAGCGCCGTATCGCGCATCGGCTTCAATACCTTGAGAGTGCTGGCCGCCGCAGTCGTGGTGCGACAGATGGAAGGCATGGCACGGACTCCCGCACACCGCGAACTGGCGGTGCGCCTTTGGGAACACACGGCTCATGTCGCGGCACTATCCCAGGTGATCGCGCGCCGGGTGACCCATGTCAATCCGGATACCGCTTTTTTTTCCGGAATCATTCATGAAGTGGGCGGCTTCTATCTGATTTCCCGTGCCGGTGAATTTCCCGGCTTGCTGGAAGCCGGACATGGCAGCCTGCTGGCATGGGACGACGGAGGCGCGGCAGAGGTCGGCCACGCGGTACTCACACGCCTGGGCGCTCCCGCGGCAGTGCTGGAGGCAATTGAAGGCATGTGGCAAGGCTATCTGGCGATGCCGCCGCAAAGCCTGTCCGACACCCTGCTGCTGGCCGATCAGCTGGCTCCGGTGGAATCCCCTCTCTCCCAGCTTGCCGGCACCGGACGGGAAGGTGTCGAAGCGCATATCGATGTCGTACTGGATGACCAGACCCTGACCAGCATCCTTCAGGAGTCTGCGGCGGAGGTCGAATCCCTGATCAACGCGCTACGAGCGTGATTGCCAGCGAAGTCACCCACCCTACGTAGATACCGCAGTTCGCCGCGTAATTTCCGGATGCACAAGGTTCGGCCGCTTTGAGACGATGGAGAGAATGGACGCCGGCGATAGTTAGCCCGCAATTTTACGGGCGCCGCCATTGGCTATCCACGGGAGAAAGCAAGCAATGACACCGTACGGCAAGAACAACCCTCATTCTCTGGCAAGCAGGCTGTTTCTGGCAGCTGGGTGCGTGACACTGCTGATCATGGCCGCGCTTGCATGGAACGGACTTGCACTGAAAAATGCCGCACTTGAGCAATCCGGCTTGTCTGCTGCCCGCGCCGCGCTCGCAAGCGCGGCAAATTCGCGCATGTTCTATGCCCGTGAAATAGTACCCAAGGCAACAACCAGGGGCCTCGGCATCCACCACGAGTTCAAGGACAAGGAAGATGCGATTCCCGTACCCGCCTCCTTGATCGGCGCCCTTGCGGATTCCGACAAATCGGGTAATGGTTTGCGGCTCTACTCGAAGTACCCCTTCACTTTCCGCACGGCGGCGAAGGCGCGGCTGGACGCATTCGAAGAAGAAGCGCTGGCCTGGCTGGAAAAGAATCCCAAGGGCGAGTTCTACCGGATCGAAAGCCGGGACGGCCAGCCGTTCATGCGCCTGGCCACCGCAGACATCATGGTGAACGATACCTGCGTCAACTGCCACAACAGTCACCCCGATTCGCCCAAACGCGACTGGAAGGTCGGCGACTTGCGCGGCGCACTGGCGGTTTCGATTCCTGTCGGGGTCGTCGAAGCACAAATTGTCAGCCGCTTCCAGTGGGTTGCCGCCATCCTGGCACTCTGCTTTGCTTTGGGTGCGGTGATCATTTTCCTGGTCGTACGCAGTGTCTGTCGCTCGCTCGAAAACATCGCGGATGCGGCGGAACATGTCGTTGCCAGCGACGACTTCACCCGCGCCGCACCAGAGACCGGAACGCTGGAAACGATCCGGGTCGGCCAGGCGCTCAATCACTTGCTGCAGAAATTCCGCGGCATCATCGCCGATGCCAAAACGTCCGGCGACGCCATAACCGATGCTTCGCGCGCCCTGGCGACCGCCAGCGAGCAGGTGACGCGTAGTTCGGCCACCCAGTCGGACGCATCGTCCGCGGTAGCAACCGCCGTCGAAGAAGCGTCGGTCAGCGTGAGCGAAACGGCGGCCAATGCGCAAAGTACAAATGAAATCGTCGGCAAGGCCCGTGCCGGCATCGAACGTGCGCTGACGGTCATGTCCGACACGGTGACCAACGTCAATGGAATTGCCAGCCTGATTCGCGAATCGGGCACCAGTGTCGGACTGCTGGACCAAAGCTCGAAGCAGATTGGCGGCATTGTGCAGGTGATAAAGGAAATTGCCGATCAGACCAACCTGCTGGCACTGAACGCCGCCATCGAAGCGGCACGCGCCGGCGAACAGGGCCGCGGCTTCGCGGTCGTTGCCGACGAAGTAAGAAAACTTGCCGAGCGCACGTCGCAGGCGACCCAGGAAATCGCCGGTCTGATCGGCGAGATTCAGACTCAGATCGGCGACACGGTGATCGGCATGCAGCAGGCCAATGAGCAGACGGCGAAAAGCCTCACCCTGGTGGGCGCCACGGAAACCGCGTTGCGTGGTATTGACCAGAATTCGGGCGAGATGGCGATGAACGTACAAGGCATCGTCGACGCCCTTCGTCAACAGGACATGGCGATCCAGCAAGTGGCGTCGAACATCGAACGAATCGCCCGCATGACGGAGGATAACAGCGCCGCCGCGGCATCCAGCAGCGATACGGCAGTCCAGCTGGATGTCATGGCCAACCGCCTGCGTGACTCGGTGGCCCGATTCCGTGCATGAAGGTACATCGCATGCACGAGATAATCACCAGGACCTGGCTGATGCGCCCTGAAAGGTTTGACCATGTCTGAACTGCTGAGAAACATCGATGCCCGAACCCGTCTGGCGGGGACCAACAAACTCGAAATCCTGCTGTTCTCGCTCGGCCTCGACGCCCGCACCGGGCGCCGCGAAACCTTCGGCATCAACGTCTTCAAGGTGCGCGAGGTCATGCACACGCCGCCGATTACCGCGGCCCCTGAAATGTCGGCCTCCGTCAAAGGCCTGGTCAGCCTGCGCGGAGCGCTGGTGCCCGTGGTCGACCTGAGCGACTACATCGGCGTCGCGCAAGACACACCGCACGAAATCATGATCGTCACCGAGTACAACCACCACACCCAGGGCTTCCTGGTCGATTCGGTCGATACCATTCTGCGCCTTGACTGGGCGCAAATGCGCGTGCCGCCGGAAATGCTGACCTCGGGCCTGGGCGGTCTGGTGACCGCCATCACCGAACTGGAAGACGGTCGCCTGGTCATGCTGCTCGATGTGGAGAGGATTCTGGCGGAAACGGTCAAGCCGAACGACAGCATGCTGTTCGACAACATCCCGCACCTTCAACGCGAGGATCTGGCGGTGCTGTATGCCGACGATTCATCGGTGGCGCGCGGACAGATTCAGCGCACACTCGACGCCATGGGCGTACGTTCCATCAGCACGGTGACCGGCCGCGCAGCGTGGGATGAGTTGCGACGCATTGCCGACCATGCGGAAAGGACCGGGCGTTCCGTCAGGGAGTTCGTGCAGGTGATTCTGACCGATGTCGAAATGCCGGAAATGGACGGTTACCTGCTGACCCGCAACATCAAGGCCGATCCGCGTTTCACCGGAATCCCGGTGCTGATGCACTCATCGCTTTCTTCGATGTCCAACCAGCAGTTGGGTCACTCGGTCGGGGTCGATGAGTACATTCCCAAGTTTGAACCGCACCGCCTGTCCGAAACCCTGGCCCGCCTGTTGCTGGGAAAGGCAGTGACCCCACACGTGGGGGACACCGCGCACGCAGTGGAACCTGCGGCAGTCGGGCACGACCTGATGCCGGTTGTCACGGGTTCGAGCGCGCTGCTCGACAGCGTCGATGCGCGCACCCGGCTGGCCGGTTCCAATCGGATGGAAATCCTGCTGTTCTCACTGGGCACCCACGAAGTATTCGGCATCAACGTCTTCAAGGTGCGCGAGGTCAGCCAGACCCCGGAAATAACCAAGACGCCGAACATGCCGCACGGGGTCGAAGGGCTCATCAGTCTGCGCGGCAGCGTCATCCCGGTTCTGTCGCTGGCTGCCGTCATGAAACTCGAAGCCGCCCCTTCCGGCCTGGGCGCCTCGATGATGGTCACCGAGTACAGCAAGCGCACCCTTGGGTTTCTGGTGCATGATGTCGATCGCATCATTCGCGTCGATTGGGAGAAAGTCCGGGCTCCCGATTCGGTCACCAGCTCCACCCATGGCTACATCACCGCAATTACGGAATTGGCCGATGGGCGCCTGGTATCCATCCTTGATGTCGAACAGATCATGGCCAACACCTTTGGCGATGCCGTGATCGGTCAAATAGATCCGATGTCCGACGGCGACGCGCTGAATATCTTTTTTGTCGATGATTCCGGAGTAGCGCGCAGGAAGATTGCCGAGGTGCTCGACAAGCTCGCCGTCAGGCACAAGCACGCGCAGAACGGCATGGAAGCCTGGACGCGGCTCTCCGGCATGGCGGCGCATGCCCAGCAGACCGGCATCAGCGTGCGTGACGAACTGGATCTGATTCTGGTCGACGCCGAAATGCCGGAAATGGATGGCTACGTATTGACGAGGAACATCAAGTCCGACAAACGCTTCGACGGCATTCCGGTGGTAATGCACTCGTCGCTGTCCTCGGAAGCCAACCATGCCATGGGCAAGAGTGTAGGCGTGGATGCCTATGTGGCAAAGTTCGACGCTGATGCGCTGTCGCAAACGTTGCGTTCGCAGTTGCTGAAGCACGCAAGGAATCGAGGAGAAAGCATTCATGGCAATTGATCCGGCAAAACTGAAATTTCTGGTGGTCGACGATTTCTCGACAATGCGCAGGATTGTGCGCAACCTGCTCAAGGAACTGGGTTACATCAACGCCGACGAAGCGGAAGACGGGGCGGTCGCCCTGCAGAAACTCAAGGGCGGCGGATTTGATTTCGTCGTCACGGACTGGAACATGCCCAACATGGACGGCCTGCAGCTGTTGCAGGCGGTGCGCGCGGATCCGGCCTTGCAGAATTTGCCCGTACTGATGATCACCGCCGAGGCCAAGAAGGAGAACATCATCGCAGCGGCGCAGGCCGGCGCCTCCGGCTACATCGTGAAGCCCTTCACTGCGGCAACCCTGGGCGAAAAGCTGGCGAAGATATTTGAAAAGCTGGGATGGAACGCCTGAAGGCATTCGGCAATCAACCGGGGATCGGAACGATGGAAAATTCAATCAAAGATGACGACGGTAGCGACTCCGACGACCTGCAGGCCTTGTTCGACTGCATCGCCGGCGGGATGCCTGCCGCGGCATCGGCGGTTGCACCGGCAACGGCACAATCCGTTCCGGCGGGCGATTCGGACGAATTGCAGGCCTTGTTCGACAGCGTGCAGGCGCCGCAGCAAGCGGCCGGCGTTGCGGCGACACCGACTATCGCGGCCGCTGCCGTCGATCCGCAGGAAGCGGTGTTCAACGGACTCGGCCTTCTCGCCCGGCAGCTGCACGACAGCTTGCGCGGGCTCGGCGTGGACAAGCTGCTGGAGGATTCCGCGCGACAGATTCCGGACACCCGCCAGCGCCTGGCGTACATCGCCCAGATGACCGAACAGGCTGCCTCCCGCGTATTGAATGCAACCGATATCGCCAAGCCGGTGCAGGATGAATTGATTGCCCGCTCGCAAGCCCTGTCACACCGGTGGGAAGCGATGTTCGCCAGTCGGTTGTCGGTGGACGAGTTCAAGGCGCTGGCTGCCGATAGCCGGGCTTACTTTGCGGAGACGCCCGGAAAGCTCAAGCTGACCAACGATCAATTGCTGGAAATCATCATGGCGCAGGATTTCCAGGACTTGACCGGCCAGGTGATCAAGAAGGTCGTGGAAATGGTCCAGGGGCTGGAGACCCAGTTGCTGGGCCTTTTGCTTGAGGCCATGCCGGAACAGCGCAAGGTGGAAGCGCCCGAGGGCCTGCTCAATGGTCCGGTGGTCAACGGCGAAGGGCGCATCGATATTGTAAACAATCAGTCGCAGGTGGATGATCTGCTGGAGAGCCTGGGCTTCTGAGCCGGGCTTTTCCAGTTGTCGAGGAGTGGGCAATGAGCAGTTCTAGTTTCGGCATGACGCGTGCTTCGCGCGCATTGGCCCGCTCTGAAGTCGCTCGAAGGAGATGGATGTGAGCAACTTTGAGGGAATGGAAGACCTGCTCCAGGATTTTCTGGTCGAGGCCGGCGACCTGCTGTCCGGGGTTGATAACAAACTGGTCGATCTTGAGCAGAACCCAAGTGATCACAAGTTGCTGAACGAGATTTTTCGCGGCTTTCACACCATCAAGGGCGGCGCCGGCTTTCTGAATGCAACCGAACTGGTGACGCTGTGCCATTTGACCGAGAATCTTTTTGACCGCCTGCGCAACAACGAGCTCAGCATCAATGGCGAAATCATGGATTCGATCCTCGCCGCCACGGGAGCGGTGCGCGCCATGTTCGACATGCTCGAACGCGGCTTGCAACCCGATCCGGCCGATCCCGCCTTGCTGGCGAGACTGAAAGCCGCGCTGGCCGGCGATCTGGTTGTCGCGGCAGCCGCCGCTGCGCCATCCGCTGTGCCCGCGCCATCACCATCGCCGCAGGGCGAGGCAAACAACGTCGCCCCCGACTGGAATGCCTTGTTCGCTGCTGTCGCCGGCGCCGTGGCACTGCCGGAGGCTGCGGCCGCCACCACGGCGCCAGACACCGCCGCTGCATCGGGCTTCAGTCACAGTGTGGTCGGCGAGACGCCCGAACAGATCATTCATGCCGCCGTCGGCCGTCGTGCCACGGACAAGCCGGGAGCCTCGGCTCCCGCGGGGCGGCGCGACACCGAGAAGGCCCGCGACAGCTCGATCCGGGTCGACACGGCGCGACTGGACCAGGTACTCAATTTGTCGGGTGAAATAGGCCTGACCAAGAACCGCCTGAACGCATTGCGCACCGAGATCATCAACGGACATGTCGACAGCGACACGCTGCACGCCCTCGATCAGGCCGTGAGCCAGCTCGACCTGCTGGTTTCGGACATGCAGAACGCGGTAATGAAAACCCGCATGCAGCCCGTCGGCCGACTGTTCCAGAAATACCCGCGCATCGCCCGTGACCTCGCCCGCAGCCTGGGCAAGGATGTCGAACTGGCGCTGGTGGGTGAAGATACGGAAATCGACAAGACGATGATCGAAGACTTGTCCGATCCGATCATTCACCTGATCCGCAATGCCGTCGACCATGGCATCGAATCGTCGGAGGATCGGCGTGCGGCAGGCAAGCCGGAAAAGTCCCTGGTTCGCCTCGAGGCACGCCAGGAGGGCGACCACATCGTCATCCTGATTGCCGACGACGGGCGCGGCATGAATGCCGAGCGGCTGCGCGCCAAGGCGATCGAAAAAGGCCTGATTACCGACGAAGAAGCCAATACGATGGATGACCGGCAAAGCTTCAATCTCATCCTGCTGCCCGGCTTTTCGACCAAGGATGTGGTATCCGACGTTTCTGGCCGAGGTGTCGGCATGGACGTAGTCAAGACCAATATCCAGAAGCTCAACGGTAGCATCGACATCAAATCGACGCCGGGCAAAGGCTCGACCTTCATCATTTCGCTGCCGCTGACGCTGGCGATTCTGCCGGTGTTGCTGGTGCAGCTTGGGCAACAGCCGTTTGCCGTGCCGCTGTCCATGGTCAGGGAGATCATGCCCATCCAGCCGGCAGCCATACAGGAAGTCGGCGGCTGCGCCACCCTGGTGGTACGTGGCGAAGTGATGCCGATGTATCCGCTGAGCCATCTGCTGGGCTGGCCCGCCGAAGGCACGCCGGGATATGGCGTGCTGATGCAGGCAGCGGAACATACCTTCATTCTCGCCATCGATGGCTTCATGGGACGTGAAGACGCCGTGATCAAATCGCTCGATGACTTCCGGCCCAAAGGAGTTGCCGGCGTCACTACCCTGTCGAACGGCAAGATTGTGCTGATTCTGGACATGAAGGAACTATTTGCGATGGCCGGCGACGTGCGAGGCGTCTCGCGCTCCGTTTTCATGCAAGCCGAAAGCCTGGTGGCCTGATTACCCGCCGGCCGCCGTCGCCACTTACGCGTCCGACGCAGACAGCCAGAGCAGCAGGATCCGGTAGAAAGCCTCGGGGTTGACCGGTTTGGTAATGAAATCGTTCATGCCCGCCTCCTCGCAGGCCAGACGGTCCTCGTCGAAGGCATTGGCGGTCATTGCCAGGATCGGTGTGGTCGCCCGGCCCGGCAGCTTACGGATGGCACGGGTAGCGTCGATGCCATCCATGATGGGCATCTGCATGTCCATCAGGATCAGATCGTAATTGCGCGCTTGCGCCTTCGCCAGCGCCTCGCGGCCGTCGACCGCCGTGTCCACGGTCAATCCTGCGCCATGCAGCAATTCCAGCGCCACTTCGCGGTTGACCGGATTGTCCTCGGCCAGCAGCAGCCGCGCCGCGCCGTGATTGCGGCGCAATTCCATCTCGGCATTGGTGGCCATGGTCGCGGCGGCCGAGGGCAAGGCGCCGTGCCCGCGTCGCAGACGCGCCGTCAACCAGAAGACGCTGCCCTCCCCCGGCGTACTGTCGGCGCCGACTTCACCACCCATCAATTCGGCCAGCCGCCGGGTGATTGCCAGGCCGAGACCGGTGCCGCCGTACTTGCGGGTAGTCGAGACATCGACCTGTTCAAAAGCATGGAACAACAGGGCCATCTTTTCAGGCGCGATGCCGATGCCGGTGTCCTCGACCTCGAAGCGTACCAGCAATTCTTCGCCGTCTTCCTCCATCAGCCTGGCACGCAGGATAATGGCGCCTCGTTCGGTGAACTTGACGGCGTTGCCGGCGTAGTTGAGCAGCGCCTGGCGCAGCCGCGTGGGATCACCGCGCAGCCATGGGGGAACCTTGCCGTTGTCGACATCGATGCGCAGTCCCTTGTCCTGCACCGCACCGCCAAACATGGAGGCAACCGTGTCGAGGATGGAGGAGAGCGGAAAATCGATACTTTCCAGTTGCAGCTTTCCGGCGTCGATCTTGGACAGGTCGAGGATATCGTTGATGATCGCCAGCAGATGCCGTCCGGCACCATCGATCTTCTCCAGCCGCACGATCTGCTCCGGCGTCGCTCCGGCCTGCCGCAAGAGGTGTGTCAAGCCGATGATGGCATTCATCGGGGTGCGGATCTCGTGGCTCATGTTGGCGAGGAAGCTGCTCTTGGCCAGATTGGCCGCTTCGGCCTGCTGGCGCGCGGCGACCAGTTCGCTCGTGCGCTGGGCCACCAGATGCTCCAGATGCTGCCGATGGCCATCCAGTTCCATGGCCAGACGCTTCTTCTCGGTAATGTCCTCCTTCACCGCAACGTAGTGACCGATCGCTCCGTTCGACTGGCGCAACGGCGTGACGATGGCGAATTCGATATATTCGCTGCCATCCTTCCTGCGGTTGTGGAACTCGCCTTTCCAGGGCAGGCCCCGGGCCATCGCATGCCACATCGCCACATAGGTCTCCGGCGGCGTCCTGCCCGTTTGCAGGATGCGCGGATTCTGGCCAATCACCTCCTCGCGGCTGTAGCCGCTGGCCTGGACGAAGGCTTCGTTCACATACTCGATTTCGGCGTTCACATTGGTGATGATGACGCTCTCCGGGCTTTGTTCGACGACCTGCGAGAGCTTGCGCAGCTGCTCTTCGACGGCCTTGCGACGGGTGATGTCGCGAATCACAGCCGTATAGAAACGTCCCTGGGGGGCATGCCACTGCGCCAGCGAGAGTTCGAGCGGAAACTCGCTGCCATCCCTGCGCAGGCCATACAATTCAACCAGCACGCCCATCATGTGCGACTCGCCACCGAGATTCACGTGGTTCATCCCCGCCGCATGCGATCCACGGAAGCGCGTCGGCATCAGCAGCGTCAGCGGCTGCCCGACGACCTCGTTTGCCGGGTAGCCGAAAACGGTTTCGGCGCCCCGGTTCCATTTGACGATCATCCCCGAACTGTCGGCGGTGACAATGGCATCGTGGGCCGATTCGGATACAGCACGGAAAAGCGCCTCGCTCTCGCGCAGCGCTTCCTCCCTCTGCGACAGGACGTTCAACAAGCGGTTGAAGCCACCGATCAGTTCGCCAAGTTCATCGGGTCTGGCTACGGGCAAAGGCTGCGGGGCCAGGTTCGAATCCGACTGGGCAACCAGCGTTCTCGCCGCGGAAAGCATCGGCGAGAGCTGGCGCCTGAGCATCCACGAGGTCGCCCACCAGGTAATGCCGCCGATCAGCAGGGTCAGGAAAATCGTGGCGGCAAGCATGCGCTGCTGCATGGCCTGAATCGGGGCAAAGGCTTCCGCGGTGGGCAGCACGGTCACCAGGAACCAGCCCGCCGCGGGAATACCCTTGGCCGCGGACAACTCCTCCACGCCGCGCGAATTCACGGCAACGCCATGGCCCTCATAGCCCTGCATGTATTTGTCGTGCATGGCATTGATGCCCTGGGCGGGGATCGGTTGCAGGATGCGGCCCTTGTCCGTGGCGGTAACGAACAGCTGATGCCGAGGATCAATCACCAGATAGCCGCCGGACATGCCATAACGGCTTCCCACAATCCTGTCAAGAAAATTGGGCTTGCCCAGATTGATCGCCCCGACCAGGGCGCCGATCACCTTGCCCCGGCCATCGCGGATGGGCACTGCCATGCCGATCACCGGCGCCCGCAGCACCTTGCCCATGACCGGACGGCCAATGGTCGCCTTGCCTTCCTTGATGGCGCCGACCATGTAGTCCCTGTCCACGTAATCGGCACTTAGTCGCTCCGCCGAGAGCGGAACACTGGCCATCGCCTTTCCATCCAGCCCGGTAATCCGTGTGCCGCCATTGAACAGCATCTGGAAAATCCGGCGCTGCTCCAGGAATGCCTGCAAAGCCCGTTCATTGCCGATGGCGGCCGGGTCAAGGGTTGCCGCAACTTCTTCGAGCACCCTCAAGCGATGCTCGATTTCATGATTCACGTCTGCGGCCATGAAAGAAGTCGACGAGAACTGCTGTTCGCCCTGCAAGCGCCGCATGTCCTCCTGCAACATCCTGACGGCATAGAACACCAGCAAGCAGACGCTGACCAGGAATATGGTCAGCGTAAGGAGGGTGATTCTGACTTTGAGCGAGCGAGGTGCGCGAACGGTAAACGCCATGCGAGCCCTCCTTCGACGGCAGATGGGAAATAGTCTCAAAGCGGCGGAACTTTGTCCACATGGGAGTTACGCTGCCCGCTGCGGAATCTACGTAGTGTCGAACCGGCCTTGCGCTTCCTTTCCCCTTGTGGGAGATGGGAGGAATTCGATGCCGCCGAACGTTGTGTGCATACGGCAGGCCATGGAGCGGAGAGGGCCAGTGAAACGAGGCGGAAACCCGTCTTTCATCCGGATTCTGCCGCCGCCGCGATGTCCTACAATTTCCCGGCAATGCTTGCTCCTTCGATTTCCCGCAGCGAGGCCCGCGACGATGCAGCGGCCATTGCCGCCGCCTGGTTTGCGCGCCTGTCGGCCTCGTCGCTGCTCGCCATGCAGCGCGAAGAAGCGCTGCCGGCGCGTCCCCTGCCAGCGCTTGCTGCACTGGCTGCGATTGCCCTGGCGGAGGGACGCACGCTGCTGATTCTGGTGCCGAACGACGATGATCTGCCGGAGCTCTCGAATGCGCTGGAACTGTCCATTCGGCCTCTTTGCCTGGTTTTGCCGGCTGCAGACTTCGCCGCCCGGATTGCGCTGCGCGCCACGCTTGCACTGCTGGAAAGTCGGCTCCGGCGAGACGGCGAGGACGAACAGTCGGCGGCGTGGCGGCGCCAGCGCGACCGCATTGCCGCCAACGCAGGGCTGTGGCGGGAGACGCAAACCTGGGCGGCGCGCAACGATCGCAGCGAGAGCCCGCTCGCCGTGGCCGAACTCTTCCCGGTGCGCATCCTGCCGCCGGCCGCCTACCGCACGTTGCAGCACAAGACCGCCGACATCACCCTGCTCTATCGCTGCGATGCGCCGCCGGAACTGATTGCACCGGCCGGGCGCCTGCTGCGTATCGGCCCGCGCGCCGCGGAAGCCTGTCACCGCAAGCTCGCGCCACTTGACGAGGATGCGCGGCTGATGATGGAAAGGGCCCAGCTCAGCCGCGATATCGCCGATCTGGAACTGGAGCTGGTAACCGTCCAGGCCGAAGTGGCTGACTTCATGCGCGATTACTACCAGCGGGTCGGCCGCCGCATGGCCGAACACGATGCGCTGCAAGCGCGACTGGCCCGCGAAGAAGCGCAGCGCACCCCGGCAAACCCTGAAATTCGATCCGCAGCGGGAAAAAAGCAGCGGCAGGCCGAGCAGTCGGCGCACGAATCGCAGCGCTTCACCGAGGCCGCGACCGAGGAGGCACCGGTATTCCGCCCGAGCAAGGACATCAAGCGCCTGTTTCGCCAGATCGCCCAGCAAATTCACCCCGATCGCGCCATCGACGCGGCGGACCGTGCCTGGCGCACGCAGTTGATGAGCGAGGCCAACCGCGCCTACCGCCATGGCGATGAACGCGCCTTGCGCGAAGTCGCCGCCCTGTGGGGCGAGGGACGCGGCGAGATGCCCGCCGAGGCCCGTGCCGCCGTATCGCCAGCGCCGACTTTGCGGTCCCAGGTGAAACGCCTGCGCGCCCGGCTGGCCGAAATCGAAAGCGAACTGCACCGGCTGTTCGGTTCGCGCCTTTACGAACTGTTCATCGCCGCGCGGCAGGCCAGACGACAGGGCCGCGACCTGCTCGGCGAAATGGCCGACCAGCTCGACGCATCGATCGCGGAACTGCATCAACGCTGCCCCGCCGGCACCGCCTGATCAATCCAGCCTGTCGCCACGCTCCAGGCGATCGAGAAAAGCCCGTGCGCCAGGGTGGCCCAGCCGCGCCGCCGCGCGCAGCCATTTGGCGGCCAGGCGCAGGCTTTGCCTGACGCCTTCGCCACGAAAATAGACCAGCCCCAGCTCGTAACACGCATCGACCTCTCCTTGCAGCGCGGCGCCGCGCAGCCAATGCGCCGCGGCATGAGCATCGCGCCGGACGCCTTCGCCGTGCAGCAAGCAATAACCGCAGCTATACATGGCATAGCTGTCCGCATGTCGCAACGCCGCCTCCCGGTACCAATGGAAGGCCTCGCACGGATCCGGTTCGATGCCCTGGCCGAAGTAGTACAGGTCGCCCATGATGACTTTGGCATCCTGCAGCACGGCCGCCTGGCGATACCAGCCCAGCGCCTGGGGCACATCGATCGCGGCACCCGTGCCGTGCCGCAGACATTCTGCCAACAGGAAGGCGGCACGACGATGTCCGCTGGCGGCGGCTTTTCGCAAGCAGCCAACCGCCTCGACCAGCCCGGGGTCGGCCGCCGTCACGGCGGCATGCAGCAGCGACTGGCCGCGCGCGAGCCAGTAGCGTTCGAGTTCTCCTTTCGCTTGCGCCCAGCCTGCCTGTATCGCCGCCAGCAGCAAGGCTTCGCCACGCTCCGCGACGCACTCGCCGCCGATACCCAGCAGCAGGCAGCGGCCATACTCCGCCTGACCATGCGCGTCGCCGGCTTCTGCCGCGCGGGAATACAGTGCTCGCGCCATCGCCGCGTCTTCGGCGACGCCCTCGCCCCGTTCATGGCATTCGCCCAACCAGACCCACGCCGCGAGGTCCCCCAGCTCAGCCGCGCGGCGATACCACGTCACGGCAAGCGCCTTGTCCTCGGCAACGCCATCGCCCCACCGATAGGCGTGGGCGATCTTGAGATGCGCCCGCACATGCCCATGGCCAGCGGCCGTCCGCCACCAAGTCACGGCGTCGGCCAGGTTGCCGCCACCGATGCCGTACGCCAGGCACTCGCCCAGTTCGAATTCCGCATCGCGGCTGCCACCCGCCGCCGCCCGCCGATACCAGGCCAGGCCAGTTTCCGGGTCGCGCTTCATGCCCAGGCCAAAACTAGCGCATTGCCCGAGGAGAAACATCGCACCGGTCACGCCCTCGCGCGCCGCGGCATGAAAGTACCCCAGCGCGGCAACGGGGTCGGCGGCGGTACCCGCACCGGCATAAAGGCACAAGCCAAGGCAAAAGCTTGCGTTTGCCACGCCCGCCGCAGCCGCTTCGCGCCACAGGCGCAAGGCCTCGTCACGATCCTCCCGCACGCCGCGGCCGAAGAAATGGCAACGCGCCAGCAGATCGTGCGCCGCGGCGTGCCCCTGCTCCGCGGCGCGGCGCAGCCAGTGGGCAGCCTGCCCGAAGTCACGCGCGATACCACTACCGAAATAGCACAGGCGGCCGAGCCAGTATTGCGCCAGCAGAACGTCCTGCGCGGCGGCGAGGGCAAACAGGCGCGCCGCCTCGGCGCAATCGCGGGGCAAACCACAGCCGTGATAGAGCAGCCAGCCCAGCACCGCGATACCTGCCGGACATTCCGACTCGGCGCTGTGCATGGCCCAGCGCACCGCGTCGGTCGGATTCTTTTGTGCGCGATCGCCTGTCGCATGGCGCCATGCCAACTCCGCCTGGGCGTTGCCATTCCCCCCCGCGGCCATGCGCCGCAATTCGGCCGGCGCAACGCTGTTCCAGAAATCCTCGGGACGCCCGAGCAGCTCGAGGCCATGCGCCGCGCCGCGTTCGATCAGCGGACTTTCCAGCGCTTCACGGAAAAATCCCAACAGAGCCCCGGATGGCAGGGGAACCAGCGACTGCTTCATATCGCTATCGGGGCCACTCCCATGCAATGCACTGCCCAGGCGTTGGCCAGGCGCCGCGATTCTCAGCCTGGCTGGCAGAGCAGGACAGGATTGGTTTCGCCCGCCACGGCCATGCGCTCGAGGGCATCGACTACGCCAAAGCTGGCCTCTTCCATACGGCCGATCGCCTCGACGCCGCCCGGAATGTCGCCGCCGCGCAAGCCTTCCAGCGCTTCCCTGCCGGCTCGGTGCACGGCGGCGTGGGGAGCATCCATCTCGCGATATCCGGGCAGCCTGGAGTAGCACTCGCGCCCCTCGCCGGCAAAGTACCACTGGCCGAGGCGGCATTGGGTGTGATCGGAGATGTCCCCGACGCTCTTGTCGTTAAGACCGAAAAAAGCCTTGTATATCTCGAACTTGAACAACACATGGTCCATTTTTGCCACTTCGACGAAACTCCGCAGCGTGGAGGCGGCGATGGCCTGCTCCATCAGTGTCGCCAGGCCAAGCAGCCGCTGCATGTTCTCCGTCGCCGATCCGCCTTCGACGCTGGCGCGCCTGGCTTCCGCCGCCAGAGCCGTCATGCTCTCGGTGGCGCTGCCGGTGTCGGTGCCGATCTGGCCGACCAGCGAGGAAATCTCGGCCGTGGCATTGGCCGTCCGCTCGGCAAGTTTCCGCACTTCGTCAGCCACCACGGCAAAGCCGCGCCCCTGCTCGCCGGCGCGGGCGGCTTCGATGGCGGCGTTGAGCGCCAGCAGGTTGGTCTGGTCGGCTATTTCCTTGATCAGGTTCACGATGCCGACGATTTTCGTCGCCCGTTCGCCCAGCACGGCGACACTGCCGGTGGCCGCTGCGGAACGCTCCGACAACCGCGCGAGGTCACCCGAGATGCGATCGATAGCGCTGCGGCTGACTTCTGTGACGCCGAAGGTTTCGATGGCGTTGCCGCGCTCGGTATTCATGGTTTCCGCGAGCCGGGCGAGACTCTGTTGCGAAAGGCCGATGGATGTGCCAAAGCTGTCCAGATGTTTCATCAGACGCTGATACGCATCGAGGCGGATTTCCAGCTCGCCTGCCCTGTCGGCATGCGTGGCGACCAGCGACTCGAGCGAGGCAATGCGGGATTGTGCAGCTGCTTCGGCCTGCCGGCTCTGCTGTAGTTGCGACCTGACCTGCTCAAGTTCATGGCGAATGGCGGAACCGAAAAACATGAGATGCTCCTGCAGTGGTTGGCCTGGCTGGTGTGCCCGACAGGCATTGTCGGGAAATTCAATTATTCAAAGTCGACGCGTTCTTGACCCGCGCAGCGACATGGTCTCAAAGGGACAGGGGTTTGTTTATCCGTGAATTGCGCGACAAACTGCGGTATCTACGTAGCTCAAAGCAATTCGAAATGGACTTGGGACGAGCGCCGCGCTATGCTTGCTTCCGCATCGGCAAAAAAATTGACCATGCCACTCATCGGTTCGTTTTGCGGCATTCTGAGATTTTGATGGCTGACTGGATTTACCTGATACATTCACTGACGACGACCTGCGGAGGTTCCGGGGAAATCGCCGAGGTGGAAGTCGCCGCCGCTGCCATGCACGGACCGCGGAAGGAAGTCTCATGACCCATGTGCTGGTGGTCGACGACGTCGAATCGACCCGCTATATGCTGAAGGTCGTGCTCGAAGACCATGACTACCGCGTGACACTGGCCGGCAACGGGCTGGAGGCGCTGGCGGCGGCGCACGACGACACACCGGACCTGATCCTCTCCGATGCCCTGATGCCGGCCATGGACGGCTTTACGCTGTGCCGGACGTGGATGGGCGACAGTACGCTGAAATCCATACCCTTCGTTTTCTATTCCGGCACCTACACCACGCCGGAGGACCACGAACTGGGCCGGGCATTGGGCGCCGCCCGCTACATCGTCAAGCCGCAGAAACCCGCTGCCTTGCTGGCCGAGCTGGGCGCGGTGCTGCGGGAGCGCACCGCCAGCGAAAAGCCGGCCGCGGCACTGGACGACGCCGGCTTCCATGTCCTCCATGAGTCGGCCCTGGAGCGCCAGCTCCAACGCAAGATCGCGCAACTTGAGGCCGCGAACCGCAGTCTGGGCGAAAGCGAGGAACGTTTTCGCGCCATCTTCGAGCAGGCGGCGGTGGGCATCGCCCAGGTGGACCCGCGTGGCGCCTGGCAGGGAGTGAACCAGCGGCTGTGCGACATCGTCGGCTACAGCCGTGACGAACTGCTGGCGAGCAACGTTCAGGCCATCACCCATCCCGACGACCTGAAGGCGGATATGGCCGCGGTGGGCGAACTGTTGTCTGGCGCAAGCCACAGCCTCAGCCGGGAAACGCGCTTTTTCCACAAGTCGGGCGAGACCATCTGGGTCAATCTCTCGGTGCGACTGGCGCGCACTGCCACGGACGGCTCGCCGCGCTATTTCATCGCGGTGGTGGAGGACATCGACCAGCGCAAGCGCCTGGAGCAGCGCAGCCGCGAGCAACTCGAAGAACTGCAACGCCGGGAAGCCTATGACAAGGAACTGCTGGCGGCGGCGGAACGATCGCGCCGCGCGCTGCTGAAGGCGGTCGAAGACCAGGCGCTGGCGACGGCGGCGCTGCGGGCCAGCGAGCAGCGTTTCCGCAGGTTCGTCGAAAACGCCAGCGACATCATTTTCGAACTGGCGCCGGACGGCGTCATCACCTATCTCTCGCCAAACTGGCCGAGCTTCCTCGGCCTGTCGGCCGCCGATGCCATCGGCAAGCCGATCGAGACCTACCTCCATCCCGATGATGTGGCCATGTGCCGGCAACTTCTCGAAGATGCAGGCGTTACGGATAAATCTGTCAGAGTCGAATACCGGGTCGGTCCGCGCGAGGGCCCGGTACGCTGGCACGCGACCCGCGGCGTGGCGGTGCGCGACGCCGCTGGCCAGCTGGTCGGCTACCAGGGCATCGCGCGCGACGTCACCGAGCGCAGAACGGCCGAGGATCAACTGCGCAAGCTCTCGCTGGCAGTTGAGCAAAGCCCGGGAAGCATCGTCATCACCGACACTGGCGCCACCATCGAGTATGTGAACGATGCCTTTGTTCGGATCACGGGCTACAGCCGCGAAGAAGTCATCGGGCAAAACCCGCGCATCCTGCAAGCGGGCAAGACGCCGCCGGAAACCTACGCCAGCCTGTGGCAGGCGCTGAGCCGCGGCCAGCCATGGCAGGGCGAGTTCCACAACAAGCGCAAGGACGGCGGGGAATACATCGAGTTCGCCATCATCACGCCTTTGCGCCAGCCCGACGGGCGCATCACGCATTTCGTCGCGGTGCAGGAAGACATCACCGAGCGCAAGCGCCTTGGCAGCGAGCTGGACCGGCACCGGCATCATCTCGAAGACCTGGTGATCCAGCGTACGGCGGAACTCAGCGCGGCGCGCCAGCAGGCTGAAGAGGCCAGCCGAGCCAAGAGCAGCTTTCTGGCCAACATGAGCCACGAAATTCGCACGCCGATGAACGCCATCATCGGTCTGACCCATCTGCTGCGCCGCGACGAACGCACCCCCCGGCAAGCCGACCGGCTGGAGAAAATCGGCACCGCCGCCAAGCACTTGCTGGCCATCATCAACAACATCCTCGACATCTCCAAGATCGAGGCCGGCAAACTCGAGCTGGAACAGACGAACTTTGCACTGAGCGCCGTCCTCGACCAGGTCCGCTCGCTGGTCTCCGATCAGGCCCACGCCAAGGGATTGGCGATCGAGGTCGATCCCGACGCCGTGCCCGCATGGCTGTGGGGCGACCCGACGCGACTAAGGCAGGCGCTGTTCAACTTCACCAGCAATGCCATCAAGTTCACCGAGCGCGGCACCATCACCCTGCGCGCCGTCCGGCTGCATGCCGGCGGCGATCCCCCGCACGAAGCCCCTCACCCCGAAGAAAGTTCTCCGGGGGAATTGGGGGAAGAGATTCTGGTGCGTTTCGAAGTCGAGGACACGGGCATCGGCATTACACCCCAGCAGATGTCGCACCTGTTCCGGCCCTTCGAGCAGGCCGATCTCTCGACCACCCGCAAATATGGCGGCACCGGTCTTGGACTCGTCATCTCCCGGCGGCTGGCCGAACTGATGGGCGGTGAAGTCGGTGTGGAGAGCACGCCGGGCAAAGGCAGCATCTTCTGGTTCACCGCCCACCTGCACCGTGGCACAAGCATCATGCCTGCCACTGCGCCCACAGAGGTAGAGGATGCCGAGGGCACACTGCGCCGGCACCACACCGGCACACGACTGCTCCTGGCCGAAGACAACGCCATCAACCGTGAAGTCGCCCTGGAACTCCTGTACGCGGCAAGCCTGGCCGTCGATACTGCCGTCGATGGCCTGGAAGCCGTGGACAAGGCGCGCAGCATCGACTACGCGCTGATCCTGATGGATGTACAGATGCCCCGCATGGACGGTCTGCAAGCGACCCGCGCCATCCGCTCGCTGCCCGGTCGGGCCACCACGCCGATTCTGGCCATGACCGCCAACGCTTTCGACGAGGATCGCCGTGCCTGTCAGGCGGCAGGCATGAACGACTTTGTCGCCAAACCGGTGGATCCCGACGCCCTTTACACCGCACTGATCAAGTGGCTGCCAAAGCCTGATTTTCCCTCTCCATTGACGCAGGGCCCTGCCGTGGCTGTGGCTACCTCCCCCTTGACGGAAGATGGCCTGGGAGGGGGTGCGCCCGCCGTCCCGCCAGCGCCGACTTTTGCGGCGCAAGACGACGCCTCATGGCGCCTTCGCCTGGCAGGTATTCCAGGGCTGGACATGGAGCGCGGGCTGGCGCTGGTGCGCGACAATCCGGCCAAGCTGGCACGCATGCTGGTCCTGTTCGCGGACACGCATGCGGCGGATGCCGCGCAACTCTCGGCAGGAATGGCGGCGCACGATTCCGCAAGCCTCAAAGCGCTGGCCCACTCCCTGAAGGGTTCTGCCGGCACGATCGGCCTGGCGCAGGGTGCCGGGACGGCCGCTGCCCTGCACGCGGCAATCCGCGCCGGCGCCGGGCCGGACGAGATCGACACGCACGGCGCTGCGCTCATCGACGAACTGACTTCGATCGTCGAGTGCATCAAAAACATGTTGACCGATCGGTAGGCCGCGGAATTGCCCACGGGTGTTTCGCGACGCCCTGTTCAGCGTGTCACCGGCGCCGACTATTGCGGGAGGCCCGAAGCCCTCCATGTGACTTTGTTGCAGTGGTGGCGAGGTCGGCCGGATCAGACAAAGGCGTCGTCGGCACCGCCACCGCCGAGCTGGATTTGACCCTCCTCAGCAAGGCGACGCGCGACCTTGAGAATTTCCTTTTGTTCGTTTTCCACTTCCGAAAGGCGCACCGGACCCTTGGAATCGAGATCTTCCCTGAGCATCTCGGCCGCCCGTTGCGACATGTTCTTGAAAATCTTCTCGCGCAACTCCGGCGAAGCGCCTTTCAAGGCGATGATAAGCGCATCCGACTGCACCTCGCGCAACAGCAACTGAATGCCGCGATCATCAATGTCGAGCAGGTTCTCGAAGATGAACATCTCGTCGAGAATTTTTTGCGCCAGATCCGCATCGTACTCGCGGACGTTGTCGATAATCGTCGTTTCGTTAGCCTGACCGACGTAGTTGAGAATTTCCGCGGCGTGTCGAATGCCGCCCATGGCGGTTTTCTTGACGTTGACCGCGGCACTGGCGAGTATGCGCGACAAGGCTTCGTTGAGTTCGCGCAATGCGGCCGGTTGCACGCCATCCAGCGTGGCGATGCGCAGCAGCACATCGTTGCGCAAGCGATCCGTGAAGTGCTTCAGGATATCGCCGGCATGATCGTATTCCAGGTGCACAAGAATGGTGGCGATGATCTGCGGGTGCTCGTTGCGAATCAGATCGGCGACGCTGGCCGCCTCCATCCACTTCAGTCCCTCGATGCCGGCCGTGTCGTCGCCCGACATGATGCGGCTGATCAGGCCGGCAGCGCGATCATCGCCCAGCGCCTTGGTCAGCATGGCCTTGATGGTTTCGTTGTCAACGGCGACCGGGGCGCCCCTGGCGGTCTGCTCGGTAAATTCGTCGATCACCGACTCGATTCGCTCGCGTGCCACCTGTTTCAGCCCGGCCATGGCGTGACCGAGTTTTTGTACTTCTTTCGGGCCCAGATTTTTCAGTACTTCGGCGGCCTCGTTTTGACCCAGGGAGAGCAGCAGAATGGCGCTTTTTTCGACGCCTTCACTTTCAGTGCCCACCACCACCCACCCATTCCTTGATCATGCCGGCAACGGCTTTGGGGTCCTGTTTAGCCAGATCGCGTGCGGCGGCAAGCTTGCTCTCGTAGGTTTGGCGTGTCGCGGCCTCGCCCGCCACCGCTTCGATGCCTTGCGACGCGGGGACGGCGGCCGCTTCGATGAGTTTCTCCAGCAGCGGCTTGAGGACGCGAGTCCACAGCCAGAAGACGGCGATGGCGATGAACAGGTATTTCGCCAATTCCTTCAGGCTCGCAATGAGCTCCGCGTTGGCCCAGAAGGGCGCATCGGGAGCTATGTCCTTCACGGCTACGGCAAAGGGCGCATTGGCGATGCTCAATGTGTCACCCCGCTCCTTGTTGAAGCCCATGGCCTCGCGTGCCAGCTCGTTGATCTGCTTGAGGTCCGCCTCGGATAGTGGCAAAGGCGGGGCTTTCGCCGGATCCTTCTCCTTTGTCAGATCCTTCTTGTGATTGACTACCACGGCGACCGACAGGCGGCGAATACTGCCCGGGGAGCTCTTGGTATGACGGATGGTCTTGTCAATTTCGAAGTTCGTGGTGGCGCTCTTGCTGTAATTCTGGGCGGCATTGGTCGCGGCGGCAGGCGGCTGGGCCGCAGCGCCGGCCGCGGGCGGCTGGGTGATAGCTGCGGTGGCGGGCGGCGGTGGCTGGTTGCTGAGGGCCCCGGGAACTCCCGCCGCCGGGGAAGAACCGGTGGCGGCTTCGTTGATCTGCTGACTGCGGATGGCGGTCTCGGGATTCGGGTTGGGCTTGTAGGTTTCCGCAACCAGGTCGGTCTGTGAAAAATCGACGTCTGCCGCGACCTGCGCTCGAACATTGCCCAGTCCGACGATCGGCGCAAGTATGGCCTCGATGCGCCTTACGTAGCCGGACTCTATTTCGCGCAGGAACTTGACTTGCGCCGGATCCAAACCGGCATCGCGTGACGGGTCCGCATGCTGCGAAACCAGGGTACCCTCCTGATCGACCACGCTGACATTCATCGGCTTGAGCTGCGGTACGCTGGAGGCAACCAGATTGACGATGCCGACGACCTGCGCCGGCTCCAATGTGCGGCCCGGATAGAGACTTACCAGGACCGAGGCCGAAGGTTTCTGGTCGTCGCGCAGGAAGGCGGTCTGTTTTGGGATGGCCAGATGCACGCGCGCACCCTTGACCGCGGCCAGCGACTGGATCGAGCGGGCCAGTTCGCCTTCCAGGCCGCGCTGAAAATTCACTTGCTCGGCGAACTGGCTGATGCCCATTTTTTGATTTTCGAGCAACTCGAAGCCCACCAACCCGCCTTTGGGCATGCCCTGCGCGGCAAGGCGCAACCTGGTGTCATGCACTACGGCCTGCGGTACAAGGATGGTGTGTCCTCCTTCGCTGAAGCGGTAGGGGATATTTTGCTGCTGTAGCGCGGCGACGATCTGACCGCCATCTTTTTCGTCCTGGATCGAGAACAACACCGCGTAAGCGGGCTCCCTGGCCCAAAGCAGACCGCCGATCAAGATTGCCAGCAACAGGGCAATGCCGGCGATGCTGATCAACTTCTGGCCGGCGCCAAGGCGGAAAAAACCCTCCATCGAGCTCGGAAAAGGTGTTCTGGCCGTCGCGGTTTCTGCCATTGTGTCTTGTGTCCAGTATTCAGGTCAGTCTACCTAGGAGGAAAGTATGGAGTCCCTTAGCAAAACTGGTTCCCGCAAGAAGCGGCAATTTTTGCCGGTATATCGGCCACCCACTTCCTTGTTTGCAGGCCTAGATTCTGCCATCATCGCAACACATGGTCCTTCCGTCTGTCACCCCCAAGCCGCCAACTGCTCCCGTGCCGGGTGCGCAGGTCGCGCCTGAAGAAGCGCTTCGCCTAGCTGAAGCCTTTCGAATTTTCAGTCAGGCGTCGGAGGAATTAAGCGGCGCCTACAGCAAATTGCAGAGCCATGTGGAGCAGCTTAGCGATGAGCTGGCGGCTGCCAATGGCGCCCTGCGCCAGCAGTATCAGGAGAAGGCCGCCTTGACCGAACGCCTGAGCCTGTTGCTCGACGCATTGCCCGCCGGTGTGGTGGTGCTTGACGATGCCGGTAGCGTGGTGCAGTTCAATCCGGCCGCCAGCAATTTTCTGGGTGACGTAAAAGTCGGCGCTGACTGGGCGGCGATTTATGCCAAGACGCTGGTACCCGACGCTACGCCCGGCGAGTTTCTCGGCGGCGAGCGGCACTTGGCGGTCGACGTGACGCCGCTTGATTCCACCGGCGGCCGCATTGTCCTGCTGCATGACATTACGGAGGCACAACTGCTGAAAACCCAGGCCGAACGCAATCAGCGTCTGGCAGCGATGGGCGAAATGGCGGCCCAACTCGCGCATCAACTGCGCACACCGCTGGCCGCTGCGCTGCTCTATGCCGGCAACCTGCAAAATGCCGAACTGGCCGCGGACAATCGTGCCGCCATCGCGGAAAAGACCGTGGCCCGCCTCAAGCACATCGAACATCTGATTCAGGACATGCTGTTGTTTGCACGCGGCGAAGCGCTCGGCCGCGAACGTTTTACCGTGACCGATCTGTTCGTCGAACTGACGCAGAATTTCGAGCCACTGGCCCAAAACAACGGCGTGCGGTTTATCGTGACCGACAAGAGTGCGGGAACGTGGCTCACTGGCAAGCGCAAATCGCTGGTCAGCGCGCTGACCAGTCTGCTGGAAAACGCGCTGCAGTCCGTCGAGGGGCAGGAAGACCGGTGCATCGAGATTTCCGCCCGACGCGAAGAGAGTACCTTGTTGCTTGCGGTAAAGGATAACGGTCGCGGCATGGACAATGCCACTGCCGCCCGTTTGTTCGAGCCTTTTTACACCACGCGCAGCGATGGTACAGGCCTCGGCCTCGCGATCGCGCGCGGTGTGGCGCGCGCCCATGGTGGCGGCATCGAAGTCATCTCCAACCCCAGTGCCGGTGCCGAATTCATCCTCAGTCTGCCATGCCCGAAAAACTGAATATCCTGGTCGTCGAGGACGACGATGCACTGCGCGATGCACTACAAGTCACGCTGCAGGCTGCCGGCCATGACGTCGGCAGTGTTGATGGCGGCCCTGCGGCACTGGAAGCCCTGCGACGCAAGGCATTCAACATGGTCGTCTCAGACCTGCGCATGAGTCCGATGGATGGACTCACCCTGCTCGGTGAAATCCGCGTCCGGCATCCCGGCTTACCGGTCTTGCTGATGACGGCCTTCGGTGATGTCGACAAGGCGGTGGCTGCGATGCGCGGCGGGGCCTGCGATTTTATGCTGAAACCTTTCGAGCCGAAGGCGCTGATTGACCAGATTGCCCGCTATGCAACGCCTCCGGCACCAGCCGCCGGCGTCATCGCCGTCGATGCCCGGACGCGAGACACCCTGCTGCTTGCCGCACGTGTGGCGCGAACCGATGCGACGGTGCTGCTGACAGGCGAGTCCGGTGTCGGGAAGGAAGTATTCGCGCGCTATATCCACGATCAGTCGGCACGCGCGACGGGCATTTTCGTGGCCATCAATTGCGCTGCGATTCCAGACACCTTGCTTGAAGCCACGCTTTTCGGTTACGAGAAGGGCGCGTTCACCGGCGCGCTGACCGCCCAGGCAGGCAAGTTCGAACAGGCCAACGGCGGCACCTTGCTGCTCGACGAAATATCCGAAATGCCACTGGGTCTGCAGGCCAAGCTGTTGCGGGTGCTACAGGAGCGCGAGGTGGAACGCGTCGGCGGCAAGAAACCGGTACCGCTCGATATCCGCATCCTGGCTACCTCCAACCGCGACATGGCTGGTGAAGTGCGTAAGGGACGGTTTCGTGAGGATTTGTTCTACCGGCTTAACGTGTTTCCGCTTGAGATTCCGCCACTGCGCGAGCGTCCGGGCGATATCGTGCCGCTGGCACGAAAAATTCTGGCACAAATGGCCGCAGCGGCACGGCGTGTGGCAGGATTTGCCGCTGCGGCCGAAGCACGGCTTCTGGCGCATTCTTGGCCGGGCAACGTACGCGAACTGGAAAACGTCGTCCAGCGCGCACTGATTCTCGAACCGGGTGAGGTGATCGAGGCCGAGGGTTTGCGCCTGGACTTCAAACCGGCCGTGCCATCGGCGGCGACATCCATGGCAGCGAATGCGCCGCCCGGCACCGCCCAACCCTTGTCACCAGGGTGCGTCCCCGCCGCAACCGACGTTGAAACCCCCGTCACAGCAGGCGTTCCCGCCGACATGAAAACGCTCGAGCGCCTGCATATCCAGGAAACCCTGGCCAGTGTTGGGGGATCGCGCAAGAAGGCCGTGGCAATCCTCGGTATCTCGGAACGCACACTGCGGTACAAGCTGAACCAGTATCGCGAAGAAGGATTGCTCAATGAACGTGAAAATGATTGAGTTGGCGCAAGCATATGGCACGACAATTGCTTTTAGTGATTAGAATTCTCTGAGGAGCCCGTCATGGCTATCGAAACCCGTCAAATTGACCAGCTGCTTTCCGAACTGCGCTCCGCTTCCTCGCTTGCGAGTGGAAAACCCGCCGGAAATTCGGCGCCAACGGACGGGCCCGATTTTGCCGATTTACTGAAGAGCACGATTGACCAGGTCAGCGCTGCCCAACTGGACGCGAAACAAATGGCCGCGGATTTTTCCAGCGGCCAGAGCGAGGTAAATTTGCAGGACGTGATGATCAATCTGCAAAAGGCCAATCTGTCCTTCCAGCAAATGGTCCAGGTGCGCAACCGGCTGGTGTCGGCCTATCACGACATCATGAACATGCAGGTCTGATTCCGCCTCACAACCAAGCCGTTGCGGACGATAATACTGGTCGGATTCACTGGTGCAGCCGGCCGGCCCAGCGACTCCTGTGATGCGCCTCCGGCGTCCCCACCGCGGTACTCGCCGCGTTCTGTACGGCCCGACTAAAGAATTTCGGTTCGCTGCCGTAGTTGGAATAGCTCCAAAGCGAAGTTTCAGTGGAGATGGGCGGCCGCTCTGTCGACGTCAAACGTTGTGGCCGCGACCAAAATCGGAAAGCGAGAATCATGTCTGCGATGAGCGTGGCGTTCATGCCTTGGGTGGGCCTGTTTCTACTGGTGCTGCATGGCACCGCCGTTGCCGGTGGCTGGCAGAAGGTTGTCGTCGGCAAAAGTGAAATCATCGAGATCGACACGACCAGCATCGCGCATGCGGATTCGGGCGTCACCGCCTGGAGCCGCATCACACTCGATCACACGGTCAGGGATGCAGGCGGCGTCTTTGATGCGATACATGCGCAGAATCTCTATGACTGCACGGGGCGTCGCTTCACCACTCTGCGTCGCGCGTATTTTAATGGTGACGCGCTGGTACGCGAGGTTGTAGTTTCGCGGCAGCGAGCAAACACGGTACAGGTCGGCAGTATCGACGAACGCTTGTTCAGTCTGGCCTGCCGTGTCGCCACGGCAGGCGACACGCTCGCATCCGCAGATTCCACCCGCAGATCGAACGACGAGGCTTCGCATGGCGAACCAGGCGGACGTCCTGCGCCAATGCACGCAGATATGCGGACACCCAGGGCCGACCATTCACCACCCCGGCTGACGCCGGTTGCCGATACCACTCCGGTGGCACCGTCCGAAAAGCCAAAACTGATCGTCCTGCCACCGATCGACAAGGCCGCTGCGGACAAGGCTGCCGGGAGCATCGGGCAAACGCCGGCCATGGTGCCTGCACCGACAACAGCCAGGGTAGATCCCGCCGCGCCAGACAAGGTGCCTGTGCCGACCCTGTCGGCGACCAAGCGGAACGTCGACCGACAGGAGGTCGAAAGCAAGGCTGACAAGCGTCTGCGGGAGTTGCACTACGCCACGTCGGGCCCGCGTAAGGTGACAAAGAAAAAGTTGCCGGCGGAGCCGTCCGCGGCCAGCGGCCAAGAAAACACCGCGCGTTTGCACGGCCACTGGTCTTACGAAGGCGATAGCGGGCCCGCTCACTGGGCCAGACTGCGTGGCGACTATGCCACCTGCGACACGGGAAAGCGCCAGTCGCCAATCGATATTCGCGAGGGCATAAAGGTCGATCTCGAAAGCATCAAGTTCGATTACAAGCCTACGCAGTTTCGCATCATCGACAACGGTCATACGCTACAAGTCAGTGTCGGCGAGGGACTTGGATTGACGGTGATGGGCAAACGCCATGAGTTGCTGCAATTTCACTTCCACCGTCCGTCCGAAGAGCGGATCAATGGCCGCAATTACGACATGGTGGTGCACCTGGTGCACAAGAATGCCGAAGGCAGGCTGGCGGTCGTCGCCGTACTCCTGGAAAAAGGCAGCGAGCATCCGCTGATCCAGACGCTTTGGAACAATCTACCGCTCGAACAGAATATGGAAGTGGCGCCGGAAGAGTCCATCGACCTGAACAAATTGTTGCCGGAAAACCGCTCTTACTGGACCTACATGGGATCGCTGACCACCCCGCCGTGCACCGAAGGGGTTTTGTGGATGGTGCTGAAGCAACCGGTGCAGTTGGCGGCGGAACAAGTAGCCATCTTCTCGCGTGTCTACCGGAACAACGCCCGTCCGCTGCAACCGGCGAACGGTCGACTTGTCAAGGAATCGCGGTGAGCCACCCCCCCGGCTGCGGGAAGCCGGCACCGGACCCTGGCATTCTCGGTTAAAGTTATCAGGCTCCGTGACACGACACGGCACCAAGAACGAGGCGGCTGAACCTTGTCCGCGAGCGAAGCTCGGTAGTGGGAATCAGACAATTCAAGGACAGGGGTTCAATGGGCGCATTGATGTTTTCCGGAACGCGGACGCGAGACGGGTTGGCGCGACTCGCTATTTTGCTTTCAACGCTGTTGGTCGTGGCCTGCGGCGATACCCAGATGGCCTTTTTCAGCGGTGACGATCGCGCTCAAACGGTTTCGCTTGTTCGCGAACAGGCCTGGTTCGGTGGTCCGTGGCAAACCACCCTGATTGTCGCCAATAGCCCGAAGTGTCAGCGACGCTACTCCCTGGAAGGCTTGTCGGCCGACGAACTTGGAATGGACGTCTATCGCCCCGAGCCAAGCGTGTTCATCTTCAATACGGGCAAGCGTTGGTACGTGACGGAGTTGCAAAACTGCGGCTTTCAAACCTACAAGAAGCCGCCACCGGAACCGGGCGAAATTATCGGCAATTTCCGGATGCAGGACGGCAACTCGCGCTTTCTCGCCAAGAATTCCACCAACACCGTGGCCCGGGGCGCGGTTCGTCCGCCAGCCATCTCCAGATGATCGTTACCACTGCCAGCCCGCAGCAACGCGGAAACTCTCCCGGATAAAAGCATGCTGAAAAAAATCGGCGTCGAACACCTTTGCCTTGGAATGCATATTCACGAGTTGTGCGGCTCATGGATGGACCACCCGTTCTGGCGCACGCGCTTTGTGCTGGACAATGCAGACGATCTCCGCCGAATTAGAGACAGCGGCATCACCGAAGTCTGGATCGATGTCAGCATCGGCCGCGACTTATCCACCGAAGAATCGACAGCGGTAGCTCATTCTGAAGCCGAAATTGCCACAGAAGTAAATCGCAGGCTGGAGCAGGCAGCAACCCAAAGTGCTCCACAGAAGCAGGTGGCGATGGTCGAAGAGGTGAGGCGTGCGGCCAGAATTTGCGTCGGAAGCAAAAGGGCGGTGGTCTCGATGTTTCACGAAGTTCGCATGGGCAAGGCGGTATCGCCCGAGGCGGCGGGAGCCCTGGTCGATGAAATTTCAAGCTCGGTAATACGCAATCCCGGGGCGCTGATCAGCCTGGCGCGACTGAAGACGGCGGACGACTACACCTACATGCACTCAGTGGCGGTTTGCGCTCTGATGGTGGCGCTGGCCCGCCAGCTGAATCTTGACGATGCGACCGTGCGCGAACTGGGGATGGCGGGACTGCTGCACGACCTGGGAAAGGCGCTGATGCCGATGGAGGTACTGAACAAGCCCGGCAAACTGACGGATGAGGAATTCGCCATCATCAAGGGTCACCCGGAAGCAGGACATAGAATCCTGGTCGAGGGTGCGACTGCAGGTGATATTCCGCTCGATGTGGTCTTGCATCACCACGAGAAGACGGATGGGAGCGGCTATCCGCGACGATTGAAGGGCGACCAGATCAGCCTCTACGCCCGAATGGGCGCGGTGTGCGATGTGTATGACGCGATAACCTCCAACCGCCCGTACAAGGCCGGCTGGGATCCGGCCGAATCCATTCGCAAGATGGCAGAATGGTGCAATGGTCATTTTGACGAACGCATATTTCAGGCCTTCGTCAAATGCATCGGCATCTACCCTGTCGGTTCGCTGGTGCGGCTGGCATCGGGACGCCTGGGCGTAGTGACGGAGCAGTCTGAACAATCACTGCTTACCCCATGTGTAAAAGTATTCTTTTCTACCAAGTCGAAAACACAGATAGCTCCCGAAATCGTCGATCTATCCCGTGCGAGCGTGAAGGACGAGATCGTCAGTCGCGAGGAAGCAAGCCGCTGGGGCTTGAGGAACATCGAACAACTATGGGCACCGTAAGTGTCGCCATGTCGCCAGCGTACAAACCGCGCGCCTTGAACCGCAAGCGAGTGCCGGGCATGTCCAAGCAGGATGACGTATCGACCGAACCGGCGGCCAGGCGGCGCGAGAAGCGGCAGCCGCACTCCCACCATACTCGGAATCCGCTGCTTTCAGCCGTGCTTGCCCAGTTGCTCGGTGCCCTGGCGGCCGGCGGCCTCGCGCTGGCCTTTTTTCCGCCATCCTTCGTCCAGCCTCTTGCCATCGCCGCGCTGCAGGGGTCTTGCGCGCTGGTTGCGGCCTGGCGACTGCGGGCGCGAGCCTGGTGGCTACCCATCCATCTGGTTTTCATGCCGCTCGTGGTTCTGGCCCGTGGCATGGACCTGCCGTCATGGCTGTGGGCCAGTGGATTTCTCTTGCTGCTATTGATTTTCTGGCGCACCGATACAAGCCAGGTCCCGCTATATCTCACCAATCGCAAAAGTCGTTACGCCGTGCTGTCCGTCCTGCCGGCTACGCCCTGCCGGGTGATCGACCTCGGCTGCGGCGATGGCGCCTTGTTGCGCCACCTGGCCCGCAGCCGACCGGATTGCACGTTCGTCGGCTTCGAACATGCGCCCCTCACCTGGGCCTGGGCCCGGCTGTCCACGCACGGCCTTGCCAACGTCGACATCCGCCGCGGTGATTTCTGGACCCACCCACTTGCCGGCTACGACCTTGTGTACGCCTTTCTCTCGCCGGCACCAATGGCAAGACTTTGGGCCAAGGCCCGTGCCGAAATGTCGCCCGGCGCCCGCCTCGTCAGCAACAGTTTTGTCGTTCCGGAACAGGCGCCGTTGGCGGTGGTCGATGTCGACGACAAGCGCCGGACACGACTCAACATTTACATTGGCGCCAGCCTGCCAGGCTGATGCAGCCCCAGAATCAGAACGCTGGGCCGGCAGCGGGTGGCTGAAGCTCAATAATACACGGGGCTACGTAGATACCGCAGTTTGTAGCGTAATCCACGGATAAACAAAGCCGAGTCTCTTTGGGATCATCCACCTCCATGGGAAGCGAATATCCTGCCGGCTCGCATGTAAACTGCTCGAAGAAGAACATCTCGGCTGGCAATCCTGGTGATCCGGGACTCCGGCATGCAGCCGTAATGCCGATTCATGCACGATCTTCCGCGCAGAGCCACCAGATTTACTAATGGATTAGAGACGCAATGGTGAAACATGGCTGAGCCCGGCAAACTTTCCGAACTTGAAATCGCCCGCGAAACCCTGCGCAGTCTCGCATCGAGAAAAATACCCCCGACGCCTGACAATTACAGGGCCTTGTATTTCGAAATATCCGGCGCACCGGTCACTGCGTCCTTTCCAGCGCAGGAGTTCAAGGCACTGAACGCGGCCTTGCCGCGCACTACCCCGGAGCAAAATCGTTTCACCCGTCAGCTGGAAACCGCGATTGCCAAGGGAACATGGGAAGGGGTAGGCGCGGTACTGACCGACTTGCTGACCAAATTCGGCAGCGACCAGCCGCACTGGCCGGGCTTGATTCGCGATCTGGTGCAACAACTTGAAGCGCATACTGCCGGCCTGACCGCCGCCCGAAAGAAGGAAGCGCTGGAGCATGTCCTGTCGGGTTCGGGAAACTCCGATCTTCTGCTCAACCGCCTGCAGTCATTGATTCGCTCCTGGAGCCAGAATCCCGCAGGTAGCGGGCCTGCCGTACTGGCCACACAGGGAGCAGACCTGGAAGCGATCGTTAAGGCACCCGCTGCGACGCCATCCGCAACGAACCGGAAACCACTGCTCCAGCCGGTCTGGCAGGGTGGCATCGTCGATCTGCGAGAGATCATCGCCCAATTGCTCGACAATACCCTCTCGATAGTCTTGCGCGACAAACCCGAGCTCGCCAGCGAGGCAAACCAGATTGCAGCCAGCGTGCGGGCCGCGCAAAACGCCGAAGCACTGATTGGCCTCTCGGAGCGGCTGAAGAAACTCTGCTACCGGGCCCACTTCATCGCCGAAGATCAGGCCGAGTTGAGCAATGCCCTGCTTCATCTGGTCCAGCTGATCGTGGAGAACATCGGTGAACTGGTGGTCGAAGATCAGTGGCTGACGGGTCAGATCAAGGTGGTGCGCGACCTGTTTCTTCAGCCACTCGACTTGCGCAGGCTGGATGATGCAGAACGCCGGATGAAGGATGTCATCGTAAAGCAGAGCTCGCTCAAGAAGAGCCTGAAGGAGGCTAACGACCGCCTCAAGCTGATGCTGATGACATTCGTAGACCGGCTGGCCGACTTTTCCGAGACGACCAGCGAATATCACGGCAAGATCGAAAGCTGTTCGGAGAAAATCAGTAAAGCCAAGGACATTTCCGAGCTCACCGACGTGCTGGGCGAGGTCATGCGCGAAACCCGCGTGATACAGATCAACACGGCGCGCTCACGCGATGAATTGAACGTCATGCGCAGCCAGGTGAGCGAGTCGGAGCAGATAGTTGCCCGCCTGCAGAATGAACTCTCGCACGCCAGCGAACTGGTCCGGCACGACATGCTGACCGGGGCGCTCAATCGCAAGGGCCTGGACGAAACCATGGAAAAGGAAATTGCCCGCCTCCGACGCCAGGGCGGAACGCTCAGTCTGGCGCTGCTCGATGTCGACAATTTCAAAAAGCTCAACGACACCATGGGACATTCCGCGGGCGATGCCGCGCTGGTGCATCTGGCTGCGGTCGTCAAGGAAGTGGTGCGCCCCGACGATACACTGGCGCGTTACGGCGGCGAAGAGTTCGTCGTGCTGCTGCCCAATACCTCAAGCGAGGAAGCCGTTACCGTCATGAAACGCGTCCAGCGCGAGCTCACGCGAAACTTTTTCCTGCACAAGAACGACAAGGTCTTGATCACTTTCAGTTGCGGAGTAGCGGAGTTAGCCAATGAAGAAGAACCCTACGACGCCCTGAAGCGAGCCGACGCCGCGATGTATCTAGCCAAGCGCGCAGGCAAGAATCGGGTCATACCGTCGTAGCACCGAACCACCGACCGAATCGTAGTTTGCGGATCGCCCGAGCGGAAATGCTTCGACGCGATCCGTCAGAATCCGGAACAACCTCTCCTACCGGTGGTCCCGGCTGAGCGCCTTCAGCAGGGTCGCGAACAGCGCGTCCGGATTGAAGGGTTTGGCAAGAAAGTCAGTCATCCCTGCCTCGAAGCAGCGGGCCTGGTCCTCGGCAAATGCGTTGGCTGTCATGGCGATGATCGGTGTGTCACGGTAGCCGATCATTTCACGAATCTGCCGCGTCGCCTCCAGGCCGTCGACGTTGGGCATCTGCATGTCCATGAAGATGACCGCATAGCAGGTCTCCTGCGCCAGAGTGACCGCTTCGGCGCCATCTTGCGCCGTGTCGATCACCAGACCGAGATCCTCCAACAGCATCCCGGCCACTTCCCGGTTCACCGGCTCGTCGTCGGCCACCAGAATGCGATAGCCTTGGAAACGCTGCCGGATCTGCGCTTCGGCATCGAGGTTCGGCGCTTGCGGTGCAGCGGTGGTGGCAGATTTTTTCAGCCGCGCCTCGAACCAGAAAGTGCTGCCCGCCCCCGGCGTGCTGTCAGCGCCGACTTCGCCGCCCATCAGTTCGGCCAGCCGCCGCGTAATGGCCAGCCCGAGTCCGGTGCCGCCATATTTGCGCGTGGTCGAATTGTCAGCCTGCTCGAAAGCCCCAAAGAGCCGGGGCATGATCTCGGGCGGGATACCGATGCCGGTATCCTCAACTTCGACGCGCACCCGCACCGATTCGGCGGTCTCCTCCCCCTTGCGGATACGCAGCGTCACGCTACCCGTTTCGGTGAACTTGATGGCATTGGTGGCATAGTTGAGCAAGGCCTGCTGCAACCGCGTCGGATCGCCCACCAAGTTGGGCGGCAAGGGTTCTGTCTCGATCAGCAGGCGCAGGCCCTTGGCCGCGGCGCGTTCCGAAAGTAGCGTGCGGACATTGTCCAGAAGGCCGTCGAGGAGGATGGGCACCTCCTCCAGCGAGAACCTCCCGGCCTCGATCTTGGAAAGGTCGAGGATGTCGTTGATGATGGCCAGCAGGTGCTGGGCCGAGGCGTCGATGATGTCCAGGCGCCCTGCCTGCTGAAGCGTCACACCGCTGCGGCGCAGGATATGAGCCATGCCCAGGATGCCATTCATCGGGGTGCGGATTTCATGGCTCATGTTGGCCAGGAAGGCGCTCTTGGCGCGGTTGGCGGCTTCGGCCTGGAACTTGGCCAAGGTCAGGGACTGGTTTGCCGTTTCGAGGTCGGCGGTACGCGCAACGACACGCGCTTCGAGATCGGCGTTGAGCCTTCTGATCTCGGTCTCGGCACGCCTGCGCTCGGTAATGTCGCGACTGATGACAACCAGCCCCTCACGCCCACCCTGCTGGTCATAGATCGGCACCCTCCTCACCTCAAAATCGTGCAAGCGACCGTCATCAGCGACAATGGCCTCATACGCCAGGGTCAACCGGCCGGCCTCCCACGCCTTTTCGTCATCCGCCAGGCCGGTTTCATGCATGGAGCGGAACTCCGGATGCAGCTCGGCCAATTCCATTTCGGATTTTTCCTGCCAGGGAATGGCGTGCAACCGGTACAGGCGCCTGGCAGCTTCATTGGTAATGATCCACCGACTCTTTCCATCCTTGAAGAAAATGGCATCCGGGATGGCCTCGATCAGGGCACCCAGAGACTTGTGGGAGAACGCCAGATCCATCTCGCTCTGCTTGCGCTCGGTAATGTCGATGTAGCTGGTGATAAAGCCGCCACAGGGCAGGGGCATGCCGCGAATCTCCAGCACCGTACCGTTGGCGCACATCCGCTCGAACAGGTGCGGCTGGAAATTGCGGGCACGGGCGACGACGGCTGCGACTATCTGCCCGGTATCGCCGGGACCGTACTCGCCGCGCTCGGCGTTGAAGCGGATGATGTCCTCGAAATGCACCTCCGGCTTTTCAAACAGCGCATCGGACAAGTCCAGCAACTGCTTGAACTGGTTGTTGTATATGACCAGGCGCAAGCCAGCGTCGAACACCGATATGGCGCCAGGAAAATTCTCGATGATGGCGGTAAGCAGGTTGTTCTGCCGCAGCAGCTTCTCCTCGATGTTCTTGCGTACGGTGATGTCGGCGATTACGCCGATGAGACCACTTTCCTTGCCATTGGCGTCGTGGAAAGGCCTCCCCGTCAGATGCCCCCAGAATTCAGTTTGGTCGGTGCGCCAGTAGTGACTGTCCAGATCCACCGAGGGAATGGCGCCTGACAGCAACTCACTCATCTTCTGCCGACCGGCATCGTGCTCCGACGGGTGAACAAGGGCGGCATACTCGCTTCCCACCAATTCATTGAGCGCACGTCCGAACATCTCGGCCATGCGCCGGTTGGCTCGCGTGATCCGCCCTTCCTTGTCAATCAGGAAGATTGCCACGCTGGA
Source organism: Sulfuritalea sp. (assembly GCA_020853215.1). GTDB lineage: Bacteria > Pseudomonadota > Gammaproteobacteria > Burkholderiales > Rhodocyclaceae > Sulfuritalea. The sequence goes on from JADYZH010000075.1 coordinate 54,015, forward strand.
CGTATCGAGAACCTGTTTGAGCAAGGCTTCGCGTCCCGCCAGATCGTCATTGGCCCTTCCCAGCGCCTGCGTGCGCTCGACGACCTTATGCTCAAGCTCCCCCTGGTGGGCCCGCAACTTCGCCACCAGTATCGCGACAGACGTCAGCAACAGGCTGAAGATCAGGCCGAACACGGACTTTAGCCAGAACCAGAGCGGATCACCCCAGCCCTTGATGGGCGCGACGCTCAGGGTCCAGTTACCATAGGCCAAGTCCAGGTTCTGCTCCACGGGTGCGACCAGGGCAGCGGACGACGAGGTGGCGATCACCTGCTTCTGCCCGCTATCAGGATGAATGCGCCAGAGTTCATAATCGATTCCCTGCTCGACCAGCTGCGGCAAGCGGGCACCCACCAGCGCCTCGGGGAAGCGGATCACGACGTAGGTGAATCCCCAGAAGTAGCGCTTCCCCTTTGCATCACTCAGAAACACCGGCAAGCGCCCGACGGCACCGAGACCGCCTTGCACCAGATTCATCGGGCCGGCCAGGGTCAGTTTTCCGGTATCCCGGGCGATCGCGGCCTCCTTGTCCTGCACTGGATCGTTCAATTGGTCGAAACCGATGGACTTTTCGTTACCGGTCAGCGGCACGACCTGCCGAATGATGCCTCCGGGCGAGATTCCCAAGGCAGAGACACCCGGATAAAACCGCAGCATCTCGCTGGCAACTGCATCAAACTCGGGGATGTTCCCGTTCCCATGGCGAACAAGTGCGGCCATGGCGTAGGTGGCGGATAGTGACCGTTCGATAGTGGTCTCAAGTGCGCGCGAATGGTCTTTGGCCAAACCGGCAATGCGCGCTTGTTCCTCCCGCAGGTTGTGTTGCTCGGAATGCCAGATCACGCTCGCCGCAACTGCCGCGGCCGCCAGGAATACGGCTGCCGCCATGACCAGCAAACGCTGGCTGCGTGGATGGGAATTGGCGTTCATATGGATTTCATGATGGCCCGAGAGCCGAATGTTTCAGCCGCTTCAACTTGCAAGATTCGGCATATTCAAACGAACCGCACCGAGTATCCGGGACATCGATACCTCCGTCAATTGCCTGTTTTTGACTGCAAATTCCGGAGAAATCCTCATGCCGTCCCGACAGCGCTCCGGGCCATATGCGGCGGGATTCCTCACCTTTCACGACGTGCATGATTTCAATTGAATGGTCGCTTGATAGCCGGAGGAACCGGCAAGGTCGGCAAACTTGGCGGCGTCGGCGATATTGGCAGCGTTGGCAGGGTCTGGAAAGCCGGCTTCGGATGGGCTCCAAAAACGGCCATCCACAGCTCACCTGCATGTGGATATGAAACCGCTGGCGGATCGGACGGAAGCCTTGCTTCGTACTGGTTGGCCCAGGCTGCCGCGTTTCCGTATGCGGTTCGCCAATTATGGATCACCTGGGCGATAACGTCGTCCTTTGCCGGTACTTGCATCCCACATACCCGGGCCTGGTCCTCCCTGTCCAAACCCATCGCACGATTCATTTCATTCAGCTCTTTCAGACCTTCACATCCGTCTCTTACATCCAGCTCGGTCATCGCAACGAGTACCCCAACGCCGATGTAGGGGATAGAAGTCCCGGCCATCGCCGAAACATTCCGGGTAACGTTCCTGGAAATCCGGTGCGCCAAATTCGACGACAGCTTTCTTCCGGCAGTGTTCGCAACCAGAACTGTTTGCCGCAACTGCTCAGCCCTTGCTTCGAGATCCCGATTGACTTTCTCCAGTTCCAGAATTCTCTCCTCGAGTTCCATACTCACTTTTTCCAATGCAGCATATCTTTCTTCAAGGCTCACTGTCGCGGGATCGAGGTCTGCAATGGCAGTCGCTGACGTAGCAGCCTCCTGTGCCTGGGCCAAATTGCTGATTGCGAAAATACAGGCTGCCAGGACCGCGATACGCATCGTCATGGCGTCACGCAAAAGTATGCATCGCTTTGCCGATGACAGAAGCGATGTGGCCTTGATATCGATAATTGGTACTGCGCGCGTCCCGGTCACCATATTCGCCGCCTTCATATTCGGACAAGTGATTGTCCGCGGTCCGTCCAGTCGATGGCGCAATGCAGCCGACATCGACGATAAGGCAAGTCCTGACCCGCAATGCGTGATGGGCGCCCCGTCCCCATGCCTCTTCTGCCCCGTGCCTACGTAGATACCGCAGTTTGTCGCGTATTTCACGGATAAACAAAATACCACCCCTTTGAGAGTATCACTCTCCATGGGACGCGAACATTCAGTTGCCTTTCTTTGCCAGACGAATCGCAAGCAGTCGCGGCCTTTTTACGGGGAAATCAGCAATGAGCAGCAACATTTCCGCGACCACCCGGCAGCCGAATCATTTCCGCGACGACCCAGGATTTCCATGCCTCAACCCAAACCTTCGCCGACTGCCTGGAAACGCTGGGAACTGACGCACTTCACCGAAGCTGCCAGTACAGCCACCACCAAAGCCAGGTCCGTCATGACGCACCTGCCGCCGGACGCCGTGGCGCCACCGCCGACTTTCGCTGACGAGGAAATTGCCCGTTTGCGCGAGGCAGCCCGACAGGAAGGCTATCAGGCGGGTTTCGACTCGGGTCGCGAAGCGGCTGCGGCAACCGGACACGAACTCGCCGCGCGACTGGGGCAGGCCATTTCCCGCTTCGACTCTGGCGTTTCCCAGCTCGAACAAGCCGTGGCAAGCGAAGTTCTGGCGCTGGCGCTCGAAATTGCGCGCAAGGTCGTTCACCAGACCATTGCCGTGAAGCCCCGGATCATCCTCGACGTGATCCGGGAAGCCCTGCTGCAAATGCCTTTGCAGCACGCAATGATTCACCTCAATACGGAAGATGCCGCGCTGGTGCGCGCCCATGCCGGTGAGCAACTAGCGCATGCCGGCCACCGCATCCAGGACGACCCCCAGCTGGCGCGCGGCGATGTCGTTATCGATACCGGCGGCGCGCATCTGAACGCCCGCCTCGCTACACGCTGGCAAAACGTCATCGCCACGCTCGGCCAAGACACGCCCTGGCTTGAAGCAGACGAGACAGGGCACTCATGAATCCGCAACGAATGGCACAGTATCTCGATCAGTGCCGCGTCCAGGTCGCCGCTGCCCAGGCCCGAAATCTTGCCGGGCGCCTGACCCGCATCAACGGACTGGTGATGGAGGCTTCCGGCCTGAAGTTGCCGCTAGGAGCCGCGGTACGCATCCAGACGCCAGGCGCCGGCATGGTCGAAGCCGAAATTGTCGGCTTTGCCGGCGACCGGCTATTCATGATGCCCGCGGAAGACGTCTATGGACTGGCCCCGGGCGCGCTTGTGCTGCCACAGGAACCGCCGCTGGGCGCTCCGGTTTTCGGGCAAAGTCCGCCGGCGAAACGCCGCGCTCGGGATCGCACCAAACACCTGCCGGTGGGCGATGAGCTGCTGGGTCGGGTGGTGGATGGCAATGGCCGGCCGCTCGACGATCTAGGCCCCATCGTTACCAGTCACCAGCATTCATTGGCGAGCCGTCCGCTTAATCCGTTGAAACGGGAGCCGATTCGTCACAGCATGGATGTCGGCATCCGTGCCATCAACGGCTTGCTGACGGTGGGTCGCGGACAGCGTCTGGGCCTTTTCGCCGGCTCGGGCGTGGGTAAGAGTGTGCTGCTGGGCATGATGGCGCGCTACACCGGAGCGGACCGTATCGTGGTTGGACTGATCGGCGAACGCGGCCGCGAAGTACAAGAGTTCATCGACCAGAATCTGGGCCGCGAAGGTCGCGCCCGCTCTGTCGTCGTCGCCGCTCCGGCCGATGTCAGCCCCTTGCTGCGACTGCAAGGTGCGGCCTATGCAACTGCGATTGCCGAGCACTTTCGCGATGAGGGCCAGCATGTATTGCTGATCATGGATTCACTCACCCGCTACGCCATGGCGCAGCGCGAAATTGCCCTGGCCATCGGCGAACCACCGGTCACCCGTGGTTATCCTCCCTCGGTTTTCGCCCGCCTGCCACAACTGGTGGAACGCGCCGGTAACGGACCCCCTGGCGGCGGCTCGATCACCGCTTTCTACACGGTGCTCACCGAGGGCGATGATCCACAGGATCCGATTGCCGATGCCGCGCGTGCCATCCTCGATGGCCATATCGTGCTCGGACGCCAACTGGCCGACGCCGGACACTATCCGGCCATCGATATCGAGCAGTCCATCTCGCGCGTGATGCCCCAGCTCATCACGCCGCAGCAACTCGAACTGGCACGCCACTTCAAGCAGCTCTATTCACGCTACCAGCGCGCCCGCGACCTTCTCGCTGTCGGCGCCTACGCACCCGGCTCCGATCTGCTGCTCGACCGCGCGATAGCGCTCTACCCGAAGATCGAAGCCTTCCTCCAGCAACCCATCGAAGAACGCGCCAGCAGTGACAGTGCGGCGCAGCGCCTCGGCGAATTGTTCACGGCATGACATTGGCGCCAGCTGACATCACTTTCTGAAAGCCCTTCAACATGGCCTCAAACTTTCCCCTGCAATCCTTGCTCGACCTCTCCCAATTGCACCTCGACGAAGCGGCTCGCGAACTGGGCAAACTGATCGCCGGAGAGCAGGAAGCCTCCAAGAGGCTCAGCATGCTGGTGCAGTACCGGGAGGAATATCATGCGCGGTTTCTGGCCCAGGCAAAAAGTGGCATCGGCCTGGGTGAGTGGAGCAACTACACCCACTTTCTTGCCCGCATCGATGATGCCATCGTACCGGCTGCGCTGGCCGTGACGCAGACCCAGCAGCAGACTCTGGCCGGCCAGCAGAACTGGATGGGGAAACACGGACGCGTCAGAGCCTTCGGTACCTTGGCCGACCGTCATCAGTCACACGTCGATTCGCAAGAGCAACGCACGGAACAGAAAGCCAGCGACGAACATGGCGCGCGGCGACATGGTGCAATGGAAAGCGAGTGGAATCCCTTCCGGATGCTCGCACCAGCCCTTCCGACAGGTTAGTTCCGAGGCCAAGAGCGTGGCACAAGCCTTGCTTGAACTAACGCATGACAATCCAGGCCGGAAGAAAATCAAATGAATGAAATCCTGATGACACCGCAGTCCGGAGCCGCGCCGACCCAGGCCTCCGGCCGCAGCGCCGAATCTCGCGCCGGTGAAGCCGCCAAGGGCGACACAGAAACGGGCCCGCAAGTACTGTTTGCGGCGGTCCTGAAAGCGAAAAGCGAAAAGCAGCCGACGGAATCCGGCAAGGAAGTTCCATCCGACACGGAGTCACCGCCGATTGATGGCGCATCCGGCGTACCAACCGTTGCTGCGCCGGATCTGCTTACCATGCTGGTGGCGGAACACCCTCTCGCCGCAAAAGCGGAGCAGACGGCCTTTGCACCCGCAACCCCGCCGGCCGGCCAAGTTCAGCTTGATCCGCTCGCCGTTGTGGCGCCGGCAGCTCCGCCGACGCAAGCCCCCTCCCCGAGCGACGCCATGGCAACTTTTGATACCTCGCGCCACCCCGCCGGGATCGATACCAATCCCGGCGACACCGTATCGCCAACGCCGACTTTCCTGTCGGCTGAGACGCCGGATGCCAAGAACAGTTCCGGCCGGCGGCAGGGAGAGCCGGGGGTCGATCACGGCAACATGGCAAGCCCTGCCCCGGACAAGCTTGCCGTCGACGCGGCAATTGCTGCCACCTCCGCAAAGGCAGGCACCGCTTCAATGGCCAATGATTTATATGAACAGGATTTCCGCACCGCCATCGATCGCGCGTCGGGCAACCCGGCAGCCATCGGGGTACAGACCAGCGCAACATCTGCACCCATGCCGCCCGCACCCGGCCTGCGTGTGGAAACCCCATTGGGCCAGCCAGGCTGGCGCGATGAAGTCGGCCAGAAGCTGACGTGGATGGTGAGCAATAACCGGCAACAAGCTGAACTCGTATTGAATCCACCCCAGCTCGGCCGTATAGAAGTCGCGCTGACCATCGAGGACGACCGCGCCAGCGTGAGCTTTGCCACGCCCCACGCAGCGGTACGCGAGACGCTTGAAAACTCCGTGGCGCGACTGCGTGAAATGCTCGCCGACGCCGGCGTCACGCTCGGTCAAACCCAGGTCGGCACCAACTCCGGCAATGACCCGAATCCAATGCACCCGAAAATTGATCGCTTTCTATCCACCCGCCCGGCCGGTGAAGGCCATGCCGCCACAATCGGTCTGCCTGGCAGCGAATCGGCATGGCGTTCCACCACCAGTCGCGGTATGGTGGACGTTTTTGCCTAGCGTGGTCAGCGCATGACGCCGGAACGGCGCCGATGTTGCGGTAGTAGCGCAAAAGCAGGAGCCGCGACGCATACCGCATATCCATGACTCTACTCCGGAGAACTTGAATGGCAGATACCAAAAAGGCAGAGACGGAAGCTGCGCCACCACCGCCCAAGAAGAAGAGTAAATGGCTGCTGTTCATCATTATCGGCATAGCGGGTTTGGCACTGGGGGGGGGTGGCGCCTACTTTCTGGTGAAAAAGCAGGTGACCGAAGAAAGTGCGGACGCGCCGGCGCCGGAAGGTGCAAAGAAGAAGAAAGCCGACAACGCCGCCCCACCCGTGTTCTACAAATTCGACAAGCCATTTACCGTCAAGCTGCAAACAGAGCAGCAGGAAGCCTACTTGCAAGCCGAGGTGCAGTTGAAACTGCCGGACGCGCAGAGCGTCGATCTGATCAAACAGTACGAGCCGGAATTGAAACATCGCATTACCTTGACCATGATGGGAAAAAAAGCGTCGGTCATCGGCACGGCCGACGGCGTGCAACAACTGGCCAACGAATTGCGTAGCGTCACCAACAGCGTCATCGTTCCGGCATCAGTGCCGAAGGGCAAACCTGTCGCCGAAACAGACCCTGCCACGATCCCCGACGCTGATGCCCCGGTACAATCCGTGCTATTCTCAAGCTTCATCATCCAGTGATTCCGCGCCCTTTCAAGGGCGAACCCGCATGGCCGAGGATTTTCTCTCCCAAGAAGAAGTCGACGCACTACTCAAGGGCGTTACCGGCGAAACCGACGAGACGGCGTCGAATGTCAGTGACCCCGGGGGCGTCAAATCCTACGACATAGGCCGTCAGGAGCGCATCGTTCGCGGCCGCATGCCGACGATGGAGCTCATCAACGAGCGTTTTGCCCGCTACCTGCGCATCGGCCTGTTCAATTTCATGCACAAGGGCGTCGAGGTATCCGTCGGCCCGATCAAGGTCCAGAAGTACAGCGAGTTCATCCGCAACCTGGTGGTTCCCACCAACCTCAACCTGATTCAGGCCAAGCCATTGCGTGGCTCCGGGCTGATCGTGCTGGACCCGAATCTGGTCTTTCTTGTCGTCGACAACATGTTTGGTGGCGACGGCCGTTTCCATACACGGGTCGAAGGCCGCGACTTCACGGCGACCGAGCAGCGAATCATCCAGGGACTGCTCGGGGTTGTCTTCGAGGAATATCAGAGGGCCTGGCAACCGGTTTATCCGCTCACCTTCGAATATGTGCGTTCCGAAATGAACACACAGTTCGCCAACATTGCGACGCCATCGGAAGTAGTGATAGCCATCACCTTCAACCTCGAATTTTCCGGCAACACGTCGGACCTGCACATCTGCCTACCCTACTCGATGGTCGAGCCCATTCGTGACATGCTCAACAGCGCCATGCACAGCGAGCAGGCGTCGTCCGACAATCGCTGGACCAGCATGCTGACGCGACAACTGCAAACCGCGGAAGTGGAGCTTGTTTCCACGCTGGGCTCGACAAGCATTACGTTTGGGGAGATCATAAACATGAAAGTCGGCGACGTAGTACCGCTGACGATCGAGGAAAATGTTCGGGCCACGGTGGATGGAGTGCCTGTCGTCGAGGCCCGATACGGTATTCGAAACGGACAGTACGCGCTCAAAATCAATCGCTTCCTTAGCGAAAAAGAAGCCTGACGACTCCATCGGGCGCTGCCGCAAGCGTCATAAATGTCGGAGAAGTGAATGAACCTGAAAACTGCACCTGCCAGCGTCGAACAACCGGTCTCGGATGACGATTGGGCCGCTGCCATGGGCGAACAGGCCACAATCGAAGCGTCACCCGGCCCGGTCATCCAGCCAGCGCAGATTTTCGAGCAGTTTGCCGAGACAGACGGCAAGTCGCCGACGCCACAAGGTTTTGACATGATCATGGACATCCCGGTCGCACTCACGGTGGAACTGGGCCGTACCAAGATTTCCATCCGCAATCTGTTGCAACTGGCGCACGGCTCGGTAGTCGAGCTTGACGGCATGGCCGGCGAGCCGATGGACGTATTGATCAACGGCACGCTGATCGCACAGGGCGAGGTAGTCGTGGTCAACGACAAATTCGGCATCCGCCTGACCGACATCATCACACCGCAGGAACGCATCCGCAAACTGAACCGCTGATAAGTCGGCGCTTACCCCCTTTGCTTCACGGCTTTTCAAGCCGTCGGGGCTCTATGCTTGCACCAATATTTCCGCCGCTGCTCCGCCACCGCGCGGTGATGCGGTTTCAGGTGCGCATGCGCAAACTTATCACCTTCTTCGTCACCGGTTTCCTGCTTGCCGCGGACCTCTCGGCGCAAGCAGTAGCCCCGCCATCGGTAAGCGGTGGCCTGGCGCAGATGCTACTTGGCCTGGGCGGCGTCCTGGCACTCCTGGTAGGCAGTCTCTGGCTTCTGAAAAAACTCACGGCACCACGCGGCGCGGCAGCCGGGCTGATGCGGGTCGTCGCCGCCACCGCGGTGGGCGGGCGTGAGCGCGTGGTCATCGTTGAAGTCGGCAGCACATGGCTGGTGCTGGGCGTAGCCCCCGGTCACGTTTCCGCCTTGGCCGAGATTCCTCGTCAACCGGTTTCCGAACCCCCATCCGGAGCGGCAGCACCCCCTGTACCTGGCTGGCTGCAGCCGTTGATGAAGCGACGTTAGTCATGCCGGCGCGATTTCTCGCCATTTTTTTCCTGCTTTCACCGGCGCAGGCATTTGCCCAGGCGCTACCTGCGCTCACCAGCACCCCAATGGCGAGCGGCGGCATCCAGTGGTCACTATCGATTCAAACCCTGCTGCTACTCACCGGCATTACTTTCCTGCCGGCCCTGATCCTTATGATGACCAGCTTCACTCGCATCATCATCGTCTTCTCCTTGCTGCGTCACGCCTTGGGAACCCAAACTTCGCCGCCGAACCAGGTCCTGGTCGGATTGGCGCTGTTCCTCACATTTTTCATCATGGCCCCGGTCGGCGAGCGGATCTACAACGAAGCCTATCTGCCTCTGGCCGAAAACAAGATCAGTTTCCAGGAAGCCCTGGAGAAGGGTGCTGTGCCGCTGCGCAACTTCATGCTGAAGCAGGTCCGCGACGCCGACCTTGCCACATTTTCAAGAATCGCCAAGCAACCCGCTCCGGTCAGAGCCGACGAGATCCCCATGCGCATCCTGATTCCGGCCTTCGTCACTTCGGAACTGAAGACGGCCTTCCAGATCGGCTTCATCGTTTTCATCCCGTTTCTCATCATCGACATGATCGTCGCCTCAGTGTTGATGTCGATGGGTATGATGATGATGTCGCCGGTCATCGTTGCCCTGCCTTTCAAGATCATGCTTTTTGTCCTGGTCGATGGCTGGAACCTGCTGATCGGCTCGCTGGTCCTGAGTTTCGGTCAATGACCCCGACCACCGTCATCGAAATCGGCCGTGGTGCGCTTGAGCTTACGTTGCTGATTTCCGCGCCGCTGTTCATCGCCGCGCTGGTGACCGGACTGATTGTCAGCATCTTTCAGGCGGCCACCCAGATCAATGAGGCGACACTTTCCTTCGTGCCGAAGCTGGTGGCGATTTTCGTTACCCTGATTCTCGCCGGGCCGTGGATGATCACCATGATGACCGACTACATGCAGCGCCTCTACGGTTCGATTCCCGGAGTCATCGGTTAGGATCCGTTCTCAATCATGCGACGGTGGCGCCGGGATCAAATTGGGATGCGATGCAAGGCGCTGCGACGCCGCGATGTTCATACCTCGCCAGGAGTCGCAACGCCGCAGCGCGCCCAATTTGGCCCGGTCCTCCGGGTTGAGGCCGGACCCTCGTGATTTCGGTCAGCTCGGCCCAGCTCGATGCCTGGCTGGGCCTGTTTATTTTCCCCCTGACGCGGATTCTTGCGTTGTTGGCCACCGCACCGGTATTCAACAATGCGGCGTTGCCAGTGCGCATCCGCCTGGTCGCGGGTCTGGCCATCACCTTCGCACTGGCGCCTGCCATGCCTGCACCGCCGCCGATTCCGGCGGGATCCTGGCTGGGACTTGCCGTCATCGGAGAGCAGATGCTGATCGGCATGATGATGGGTTTTGCCCTGCGCATTACCTTTGTCGCCCTCGATGTGGCCGGCGAATTGATCGGCCTCCAGATGGGACTTTCCTTCGCCACGTTTTTCGATCCCGGCAGCAGCGGCGAATCACCGGTGATCGCCGCCTTCCTCGGGCTGCTGACGGCGCTGATTTTTCTCGCCATGAACGGGCACCTGCTGACGCTCACGCTGCTGGCGGAAAGCTTTACGCTGTTGCCCGTGAGCACCGCCCCGTTTCATGCGGTGGCGCTATCATCGCTGCTGACGGCCTCGGCCATGATGTTTTCCCTGGGGGTGATGCTGGCCCTGCCGCTGATCACCGCGCTCTTGGTCACCAACATTTCGCTGGGTGTTCTGGCCCGCGTTGCGCCGACCCTGAATTTGTTTGCGGTGGGTTTCCCTGTCACGCTGGCGCTGGGTTTCATCGTCCTGCTGCTGTCCCTGCCCTACATCGGCGCCGCCATGGAAGGGGTGTTCAACGGCGGCTTCATGGCACTGGAGGCAATCCTGCGCGCCGCCGCCGGATAAGGCTATTTGCGCGACAGCTGAATCACTCCCTTTGCCACCCGCTGCGAGCCCAGCACCGATGAATCAAGTCCTTCGCTATATTCGACCACAGCATAGCTGTCGAAACCATTTTCCCGCATCAAATCCCTGGCCCGCTGGTGAAATACGGCACGTGCCTCGCCCGCCCCACCGGCATAGACCCGCTTCATCTTCAACGAGAGATGGTAGTAACGGTCGGGGAAACTGGCCTGCTCGATCTCCCAGTTGGGCGCGAGGGGGTCGAGAATCAGCCAGGCGGCGCCGACATACAAGCCCCATCCTACGAGACTTTCCAACGGGATTTGCACTGACTTGGAAAGGTTGATCGTCGTATCGGCAATGATTGGCGACGGAGTGGGCGTAAGGCCTGTGCTGGAACAACCCGCAAGTCCGCAGGACAGCAGCGCCAGAAACATGAGCCGGCGCTGGCGCGTTCCGCGTGCCGGGAACTCCGCCGCACGCACAAGCAATGGCCTCACAGGTAGTCGAACAACGAAAGTTGGGAAATCTTGACGAAGGACTGCTGCGCGGCCTGCAAGTCAGTTTGCTTGCGCGTCAGATCCGAGATTGCCTTGGCATAGTCGAGATCCTGCAGTTCGGCCAGGGTCTGCTGATATTGCAGGCCGAGATCTTCGTTCAGGTTACCCAGGGACTCAATCTCGTTCATGCGCGAGCCGACTTGGGCGCGTACGCGCAGGATGTTGTCAATCGAATGATCGAGGTTGGCCAGGGCAAAGCCGATTTCACTACCCAATTTGGCATTGGCGGCCGGCGTACCTCCGTGCATTTCGAGCGCACCAATCAAATTCGCCAGCGTCGCAAAAACGCTCTGCGATGAACTCGGTGCAATACTGAAGCTGTCATTATCAGCCGGCGCGCCCGTGATCAATACGCTGCCACCGAAGTCGAAGGCCGGCTCGAGACCCTGGCTCTTGAGAATGATCGGTTGACCGCTTTGATACACCCGCTGGCCGGTGGCTGCGGTGGGCGGCAGCACGGGTGCCAACCCGGTCAGCATTGAGTTGCCACTGCCCGTATCCACGATGTCGTAATAAGTCACTGGTGGCACGGCCACCATGTCAATACTGAAATTGATGCTGAAATTCTTAGCCGGCTGTGCGTTCCACTTGGCCGGATCCGTAATGTTTCCGGAATCGACAATTCCGGTACCGGTGTTGCCCGCCGCATAGCCGGTAGCAAAATATCCGTTGCCATTGCGAATTCGGTTGAATACATCATTCCCCGAGTCGCTAATTTCGATAAAACGTGTGGGTGAGACCTGGAGCTTGCGCCGTCCGTCGTCACCCCCGTAGTCAATTTCGCCGCCGGCCAGAATGCTCTCGATCGTGCCGCCAAACGGCTTGGTCGTGCCCATGAAGCCGGCAAATATATGGTTACCCGTACCATCGGTGACGTTAGCGATCCCGAGCATCTCGTCGAAGCGCGCACGTAACTCGATGGCAATGGACTTGCGATCTGTTGCCGATAGGCTGGAATTACCGCCTTGTACCACCAGCTCTCGCACCCGTGCCAGAATCTCGCCGGCACTGCTCAATTGCACTTCTTCGAGCCCCATGGCGGAACTTGCGAAATTCTGGCTCTGTTTGAAGTGGGCAGTAACATCGCTGGCTTGTGTCACCTCCAGCGCCCGTGCGGCTGCTACCGGGTCATCGCTCGGCGTCAGAATCCTCCGCCCAGAGGCAACCTGCTGCTGCAGATGCAGGAGTGAAGACGTTTGCCGGTTGATGCTGGCAACACCGGCATCAAAGATCATTCCGTTACTGACACGCATGCGGTTCTCCTTCTATGAATGCCAGATCATCGGCCGAGGGAAAGAATTTCATCAAACACCTTGCCGGCAATTTGCAGCACCTTGGCCGATGCCTGATACGCCTGCTGATAACGCAACAGGTTGGCCGCCTCTTCGTCCAGATTGACACCGGAAAGTGACTGCAAAGCCTGTGTGGCATGATCGGCCAGCCCTTGCTGCGCGGCACCAATCGCGGCCACTTCGTTGGCCTTGCTGCCAACCGCACTGACAATCTGCGCATAGGCTGATTGATAGGACGCGGTAGGTCCTGAAGTACTGCTACCAATCATGGTGGTGCGCGTCTGCAAGGCTCCCAGAAGCGCTGCGTTACGATTGTCTGCAACGCCATTGGTATTGGCCTCGATGGTGAAGATATCGCCTGTCGCCGAATTGCCGGTGATCTGCGTCGTCCATCCGTTGTAGGTAATATCGGCACCGGCTACATGTGCGACAGCGCTGGCCAGCGTCGTCGCTGTGGTTACGTCGACCACATCGAAAGTCGTCGGGCTGGTAAAGGTAATCGTCACCGTGTGCTGCAGCGCCGGATTGGTCGGCGGCGGCGCGTTCACAGTCCCTTCACCGATGCTGGCCGTGCCAGTGTTGGTCAGTGCTGCCGCCGTACGTATCGGCGCAGCAGCCGCAATCTGGCGGGCATCCGAAAAATTGACCGCAATGTTGCCAGCGCCGCTGCGTGTGGGCTGGATCAGCACTGTGTCATTGACAACCGGCGCCCCGGCTCCGGTCCAGGTCCCCAGCCCGATCGTCATGCCGTCGACCGTCTGCGGCAAGGTCGCATAGCTCTGCACCTGATTGTCGGAAAGGCGCGTCAATGCATAGGGAGTGGCGCCACCCACAAAGGTGAGCCGGTAATCGCTACCGGTGAGTCGATCGATCGTTGTGGCATTGATGTTCGCCGTCGGCATCCCGGTTCCAGTATTGAGGCTACTGGGACGCACAGTCGGAACAGAAGTGCTGAAAAAATTCTGCCCCAAGGCGCCGGTCAAATCCTGCCCCAACCGATGCTGGTCGTTGAAGTTCTGCGCCAGGGTCAGCGCAACACGACCAAGGGCGTTTTGCACATCATCCAGGGTCTGGCTGCGGAAATTGAGCAAACCTCCGAGGCTGCCGCCGGTAATCTGCGACTCGGGCATGGTCAGCGCCGTACCGCCAACGCCGACTATTGCAACATTGGTTCGTTCGGGATCATCGGGCGCCTGAACCGCCTTCAACTGATAGGACTGGTTGCCCACCACCAAGGGCTGCCCATTGCCGATGAAGACGTTGAAGCTGCCGTCACCCTGCACGACCGTGCTGACCCGTACCAAGGTGTTCAGGTCCTTCAGCATTTGGTCGCGCTGATCGAGCAGATCATTGGGTGGCTGATCGGCACCGCGCGCCTGCGCCAGGATGATGCGCTGATTGATGTCGGCCAGTTGGGAACTGTAAGTGTTTATCTGGGCGACCTGTCCGGCAATCTGCTGATTGGTGTCATCGCGAATTTCCGTCAGCCGCCGATCGATCGCCTGGAACCTTGCCGTCAGGGCCTGCGCCGCAGAGAGCATCGACTGACGACCGGGAATCGAGGCAGGGTTCGCGGCAACATCCTGCACACCTTTGAAGAATGCGGCAAGCGCGGGCGACAGTCCGGAACTGGAGTCGGCCAACAGATTGTCGATCTGGCTGATCTGCGCCTGATAGGTGCCCATCTCCGCGGCGCCGGCCTCCGCACTTAGCACCTGGCGACCGAGAAACTGGTCATATATCCGCCTGACAGTCTGCACGTGCGTTCCCTGGCCCACGAAGCCCACGCCAGTAAAGGTAGCGGTATTCGTCCCCTGAACGATCTCCTGACGGTTGTAACCGGCAGTCGAGGCATTGGCAATATTGTGACTGGTCGTCAACATCCCAGCCTGTGCCGCATTGAGCCCGCTGATACCAACACTGAAAACGCTCATGATCACTCCACGATGGAACCCGAATAACGGCAAAATTTGCCGTTAGTTGAGTATTCAGGGGGAATGGAGCAACCTGCGTGCCAAGCCTTGAATTTTGGAGTGCAAACCAAGGAATTTCAGCGGCGCCTCAGGTCTATCCACTGTTGTCCGCTTCATTTTTTTAAAAAAATAACCAACCCACGCCCCTCGAAATACAGGTATCCACTTTCTGGCCTGGGTCTTGCTTTGCAATAAACCACACTTCGGTATCAGAGTGCGCAACAGCAGACAAGGAGACAGACATGATAGGCATTGGCACCATCATCAGCCTTGCAGCATCGGCATTTCAAATCATACAGGCGGCGAACCGCCCCGACCCCGCGACACAGAAAGCCGACCAATTATTTTCGCAACTTGATGCCGCTGGAAAAGGTTCCATTGAAAGTGCCGACCTGAAGTCGGCTTTCGACAAGATCGCGGCAAAGGCCACCGTCAAAGCGGACCAGCTCTTTTCAAAGCTTGATGCCAATAGCGATGGCGCGGTAAGCAAAGAAGAGTTTTCAATCTCGATAAATCGACTAGCCGACCAGCTTGATCAGCATTACATGCGTGTGCGTATGCATGGTGAGCAGGTCGGCAAGAGCTTCTCCCAGAATGAACTAATTGGCCTGGCGTCACATGTCACCAAAAACTTCAACAACGCTGATCGGGATGGTGACGGCAGGATCAGTATCAAGGAAGCCGCCGATTTCGGGAAGGCCAATTCAACTGGTTCCCTGTCAGCCTCCTCGACTTCCCCTGCAGAAAGCCAGAATATCGAGCTGATGCTGCAGGTGCTACGGTTGATGCAAGCCTACGGCACGAATCAAGGCGCACCCGGCAACAGCGGGAGCAAGCCTCCAAACGTTTAGGTTGTGGCCTTGCTGCGGTAATCCACATTGGACTTCTCGCAGCCGTCCTCCAATTCAAGGCGCCGTGTCGCCAGCGCCGACATTTGGAGGTTAATTGCGTCTCTTGTCGAGACTTCCGAAAATCATGCAGTCCAGCCAGCCAAAGCCTGCCTCAGCGTCGCGCCGCCAATGATGCTTTCGAGCTTGGCCGCGTACTGTGGGTCGGTGGCATAGCCGGCGGTCTGCAAGCCGCGGGCAAAGCGGTCCGGCTCCTGCGCGCCAAGAATTGCCGCGTAGCGTGGGTTGCTGACCAGCAGACTGGCGTAATCACCAACTGCTTCGTCGTAGGAACCATAGGCACGGAAACGTTCAACGCGGGTCTGCGCCAGGCCGGCAATGACTTCCGTGGTGGTCGCCTCCACCGTCGCGCCGCGCCAGTTGGCACCCGCCTTGATGCCGAAGATGTTGAAGCTCGAACTGCCATCGGCACGGCGCGGCTCGAACTTGCCCCAGCCGGTTTCCAGCGCCGCCTGTGCCACCATGAAGTGCGCCGGAATGCCGGTCATACGTTCGGCAGCAACGGCTGCCGGCAGAATGCGATCGACGAACGCACGTTGCGTGGTGGCGCTGCCTGATACCGGAGCCGTAGTCGGCGGGACGGGAGCGGCAGGGGCGAGCGGAAGATTCTGCAGGGGAACGAAGGCCGGTGCGGCATCGCGCTGCAGCGGCAGCGCATGCTCCCGCGACACAGAAAAAGCCGGAGCATCAACTTGCAGCGGAAAGGGTCCATGCAACGGCCGCGGGTCCTGATTCTGGCGCGCCAATTGCGCCTCGATCATCGCCGCCAGGCCGGTACCCCGGTTGCCGCCGCCAAGCACCTGGGCAAGCTGCTGGTCGAGCAATGATTCATACATCCGCGTCTGATCGCTATCGAAGACTCCTTCGCGCGGCGTGGCTTCGCGCATCGACTTCATGACCATCTGCAAGAAGAATGCCTCGAATTGCCGGGCAACCTCCTTGTTCGCCGCCGGATCACCCCTGCCCGCCTGA
Organism: Sulfuritalea sp.; assembly: GCA_020853215.1. GTDB lineage: Bacteria > Pseudomonadota > Gammaproteobacteria > Burkholderiales > Rhodocyclaceae > Sulfuritalea. Next base: position 70,613 of record JADYZH010000075.1, read on the forward strand.
CGCTTGAGCGTGGCAAGGCTGCTGACATCGAGGACGTTCGCAGTTGCAGGCAGCGGAGCTATGTTGTTGGCGTTGGCCATGGCAGCGATCAGGATCGCATGACTGGGGCAAGGTCAGTCGTCAAAGCAGGGCAGAAAACATTTCCCTGACCACGACAATCAAATGATCTCCAGCTCGGCGCGCAAGGCACCCGCCGATTTCATCGCCTGCAAAATGGCAGTCAGCTCCTGCGGACCGGCACCGAGGCTATTCAATGCCTTGACGATGTCAGCGAGATTCGCACCGGCCTTGACGTTGATCAGCGAACTGCCTTCCTGCTTGATCTCGACCTGCGCATTTGCCACGGTTGCCGTCTGCCCGCCGGACAACGGAGGCGGTTGGCTCACCGCATTGTCGGTGGTGACCGAAACCGTAAGCGTGCCATGCGCCACCGCGCAATTATCCAGCAGCACGTCCTGATTCATCACTACCGAACCGGTGCGACTATTGACAATCACCTTCGCCGCCATTCTGACCGGAGTCACTTCGATGCTCTCGACCTGACCGATGAAGTTTACACGTTCATCCGGGTTGGTCGGCGCGCGCACCCGAACCTGGCGGCCATCCACGGCTAGGGCGGCTCCCGGCAGCACTCGGTTGATGCCTGCGGCCAGTCGCTGCGCCGTACCAAAATCGGTTGCATTCAACTCCAGATAGACGAATTCGCCCTCTCCCAGCGGCATCGGTACTTCACGTTCGACCGATGCGCCGTTAGGAATCCGGGCCGCGGACAAATGGTTCACGGTCACCTTGGAACCGGCACCCGAGCCGCCGGCGCCAACCACCATCAGGTTGCCCTGCGCCATGGCATAGACCTGTCCGTTCGCCCCCTTCAGCGGGGTCAGGATCAGTGTCCCGCCTTTCAGGCTCTTGGCGTTGCCAATCGACGAGACGGTGACATCGATCAGTTGTCCGGCACGAGCGAAGGCCGGCAAGTTGGCCGTTACCATCACAGCGGCAACGTTCTTCAATTGCAGCGACTGACCTGGCGGCAGATTGGCGCCCATCGCGGACAGCATGTTGATGACGCTCTGCACGGTAAACGGGGTTTGCGTGGTCTGGTCGCCGCTGCCATCGAGACCAACCACAAGGCCATAGCCGACCAACTGGTTGCTGCGTACGCCAGCAATCGAGGCAATATCCTTGATGCGCTCGGCACGCGCCATGTCCATGACCAGCAGCGTCATCAGCACCCAGAGGAACATCAGAAAACCCTTTTCAATCCGCGTCATGTCAGACTCCTCAAAATGGCAGGAAAGTAAGGAAGAAGCGCGACAGCCATCCCATGACCTGAGCTGAGTCCAGGAATCCATTGGCCTTGTACTCGATGCGCGCATCCGCCACCTGCGTGGAAACAACGGTATTGGCGAAAGTGATCGTATTCGGGTTTACCACCCCCGAGAACCGGATGAATTCCTCGCCTTCCTTTAGGCCAATCTGCTTTTCTCCCGAGACCAGCAAGTTGCCGTTGGGGAAGACCTCGATGACTGTCACGGTGAGCGTACCGGTGAAATCGTTGGAGGACGTGTTCTCACCCTTGCCATTGAAATTGTTGCTGTCGTTGGCCGACAGCGTGGTCCCCTGCACGCTCTTGAAGGGCAGGCCGATCATCGTCGGCACGCTGACATCGACCGTCTGGCTGCGGGACGTCTTGTTCTCCGACTTCTTCGAAGCCTGGACCTTTTCCTGGATGTTGACCGTCAGGGTGTCGCCGACAAAGCGGGCACGCCGATCCTCGAACAGTGGTCGCGCAGTCGCAACACTGAAAATCGCACCGCTGCTCGGAGCGGTGGCAGGCGTCGGCCGCGCGGTCATCGGCTGGTGCACCGCCGTCGACGGAGTCGTCGTCACGCAACCGTACAGCGAAAGGACCAGGACAAGGCTGCAGTATGAATTATTCATGGTGCACTCCGACATTCATTGTGTTGCCCTTACATTTGAGTCAGCCGCGCCAGCATCGCATCGGAAGTGGTGATGGCTTTCGAGTTCATCTCGTAGCCGCGCTGTGCCACGATCATGTTCACCAGTTCCTCGGCCACGTTCACGTTGGATGTTTCGACGTAACCCTGGTTGAGCAAGCCGGTGCCGTTGGTCCCCGGCGTATTCGGCGTCGGCGTTCCCGATGATGCGGTTTCGACAAACAGGTTTTCGCCGACGCTTTGCAGCCCGCCGTTGTTGATGAAGCCGGCCAGCTGAATCGTGCCTACCTGGGTCGGCGTAGTCACGCCCTGCTGGGTGTAGGAGACGATTCCATCGCGGGTGATCGTCAGGCTGATGGCGCTGGCCGGGATCGTGATGGCCGGGCTCAGGGGGTAGCCGCTGGCCGTGACAATCTGGCCGTTGGCATCCTTGGTGAATGAACCGTCCCGCGTGTAGGCCAGCGTTCCGTCCGGCATCTCCACCTGGAAGAAGCCGTTACCCTGAATCGCTATGTCGAGCGGATTATCGGTCTTCAGCACGTTGCCCTGGGTGTAGATATGTTCAGTGCCGACCACCCTCACCCCGGTGCCGAGGGTCAACCCTGAAGGAACCACCGTCGTCTGCGAGGATGACGCGCCCGGCTGCCGGAGGGTCTGGTAGAGCAGGTCTTCGAATACGGCACGCGAGCGCTTGAAGCCGTTGGTGCTGACGTTGGCCAGATTGTTCGTGATGACATCCATCGAGGTCTGCTGTGCATCCAGACCGGTCTTGGAAATCCAGAGGGAGCGGATCATCGCGGGTAACTCCTGACAAGGCGGAAGAGGTTAGGCTGCGGCCGGACTTCAGGTGGCGTTTGCCAGGTTCTGCAGCACCTGGTCAAGAATCTTGAAGGTCTGGGCGCTCGCCTGATAGTTGCGTTGCTGTTCGATCAGGGCCACCAGTTCAACCGTCAGGTCGACGTTAGACTGTTCCCTGGCGGCGCCCTGGATACTGCCGAGTCCGAATCCCCGGTTGCCCAGCGGCGTATCGAGAAGTTCTGTGCCGGAGCCCTTCACCGGATCCGCATTGGCCATCCACTGGTTGTCGCCCAGACTGATCAGCGCATTGGGGTTGATGAAATTGGCGAGCACGACCTGCGCCACCTTGCGCGACTGGCCGTTTGAATAATATGCCTGAATTACGCCATCGTTGCCGACGCGGAGGCCGACGGCACCGTCAATCGCACCAGCACCATAGCCATCCTGGGTGATCGCACTGACGCTGAACGGATTGCCATACTGGACGGTTTTTCCCAGATCAAGGGTGATGGACAGGTTGCCGCCGCCACCTAGGGCGTAGGTCTGGGCTGCCAGCGGCATCGCGGTCGTCAGCAGGCCGTTGGTATCGAAACCCAGGTTCACCGGCCCGGTCTGCGCGATGCCATCCAGCGTGGTATGCAGGTCCCAATTATTTCCCGGTAAGGATTTTGAAAAATACAATCTCAGTTCGTGGGTCGCGCCAGATACGTCGAATACAGTGACTGCGGTCGAGTCGTTGTAGGTCTGCTCGTTATTCGCGGCGAAGGGTGCCATCGCCGGGGGCGCCGCCTGAGCATCCAGGCTGGCGCCGACCAGCACCCTGCTGGTTGCGGCGGCCGGCATCACCGGATCGATCAGGATATCCTGCGGCGCGGCAGTCGTTACGATCACGCCTTGGGGATCTGTGCCGTAGTCGGCCGCATAGCCGGTGACATTGAGTCCGCTGCGGTTGACGAGTGCGAACTGGCCCGACGTGCCGGTGTCGTAGCTCAGTCCAAACTGGCCATCGCGGGAATAGGTTATCGCGCCACCATTATTCAGGCGGAAGAAACCCGGCCCGGTGATCGCCATGTCGATGGGGTTGTCGCTTTGCAGCGCAACCCCCTGATCGAACTTCTGATTGATGATTTCCGCACTGACGCCGGCACTCGCCGCTCCGCTCGACGGTTCGCCGGTCGCCGAGGCAGCAAGCACGTCGGCAAAGCGTGCGCTCGAGCTCTTGAAGCCGATGGTTTGCGAATTCGCAATGTTGTTGCCGATGACGTCGATCGCCCTCGAAGCGGCGGTCAGTCCGCTCAGGCTGGTTGCGAAGCTCATGGTTCGGGTCTCCCGCTTGTCTGCTGCACGCTCGGTCCAATCGTTTGGTAATGGGAAGGGCGGCTCATGGCATGTTCCTAGCGCAATGCGAGGATTTGCGTTGCGGCCCGGTCATTGGCGTCGGCCGTTGACAGCATTTTCATTTGCATCTCGAACTGCCGTGCCAGCGAAATCATCGCCACCATCTGTTCAGCCGGATTGACGTTGCTGCCCTCGAGGGCCCCGGTCGCGATCTTGACGTTTTCATCGACCGGCGCCGCCGAGCCGTCCCGCAGGCGAAACAGGCCATCTCGGCCGCGAACCATGTCGGCTACCGGCGGATTGACCAGTTTGACCCGGCCGATGACGCTCACCGTGTTCTGGGCACCCGATTCCGGCAACGTCGAGATCGTGCCATCGACGCCGACGCTGATCTTTTGTTCCGGGGGAACGGTAATCGGGCCGCCATCGCCCTGCACCGGGACGCCGCTGCGGGTCTGGATGATTCCGTTGACATCGAGTTCGAAGCTGCCGTCGCGCGTATAGGCCTCGCTGCCGTCCGGCATCTGCAAGGCAATCCAGCCCGTTCCGCGCACTGCCATGTCCAGGGGCCGATCGGTGGTCACCATCGGGCCGGAAGCGAAATCGGTATGGGTACTGGCATCGACGGCAAAAGCTCGCGTCGCCAAGCCCTTCTGCCAGGCAGCTGACTGTACCTGGACGGCGCGCAAGCGGTGCTCCTCGGCCCGGTACCCGGTGGAGCTGGCGTTGGCGAGATTGTGTGCCACCGCCGCCTGCCGGTTCAGCGTCTGGCTGGCCCCGGTCATTGCCGTGTAGATCAGTCTGTCCATGTCGCCGCCCGGTTCGCTGTCGCTGGTTCAGTCGTCGCCCGGTGCGCCGTGTCGTCGGCACCGACTTTGTGGCTGTACATCGCTGTTAACGCAGGTTGACCAGGGTTTGCAGAATGCTGTCCTGCGTCTTGATCGTCTGCGCGTTGGCCTGGTAGGCCCGCTGCTGGGTGATCATGTTGACCAGTTCGGCGGTCAGATCCACATTGGAATCCTCAAGCCCGGAGGCCTGCAGAACGCCATACTGTCCCGAGGATCCCGGCGCGCCGACAATCGGATCGCCGCTCGTCGGCGACTGCGCCCAGCGATTGTCGCCCAGGGGCTGCAAACCCTGCGGATTGCGGAAACTGGCAAGGATGACCTGGCCCACCGGGTTGGTCTGCCCATTGGTATAGCGACCCAGCACCACGCCATCCTTGCCGATACTGAACCCCGCCAGCGTGCCCGCGGCAAATCCATCCTGAATCATGGCATTCACCGCAAACTGCGTGCCGTACTGGGTGGATCCGCTGAAATCGACCGGGAATACCTGCGGCGTGGTAACCGCTCCGGCATACCCAAGCTGCGCGTCGGTGAGCGATGCGGTAAACGCGGGAGAAGTGAGCGCGCCCGATGTATTGAAGGTCAAGGTCCCAAGAGCTGTAACACCGCCACCGGATAGATCGAGAAACGTCGGCACTGCACCCGCCGGGTTCGTGATCGTCGCATAGGCCTGCCAGGTATTTGCAGCTGCGGCCTTGACGAAATACATCGAGTAGGTATGCGGATTCCCCAGGCTGTCATAGATGGTCGTCGCCGTCGACTGGTTGTATGAGGTGGGATCGCCGTAATCGAATGGCGCGGTGATCGGGACTCCCAGGCGAGAATCGAGGTTGATATTCGCCTGAATCCCGGTCGCCGAACTGCTGCCACCCGTGGCTTGTGGCGTGCCGGACAAACTCTGGGTCGGATCGAACAGGCGCAGCGGTACCGCCGGCGATCCGGCGGCAATCAGTCCATTGACAGCCGCGATACCCTTGAGCTGCAAACCTTGGGAATTCACGATAAAGCCGTCCTTGTCGAGCTGGAATTGGCCATTCCGGCCGTAGACCGTTCCGCCCGAGCCGTCATCCATAAGGAAGAATCCGCCGCCATTGATTGCCGTGTCCAGCGGATTGTTGGTGACGGAGATATTGCCCTGGGAAAATTGTTGAACGATAGCCGACACCTTGGATCCAATTCCCACCGGTGCCGCACCAGCACCGCTGAGCGAGGCCGCAAAAACGTCGGCGAACTGTGCCGAACCGCTCTTGAAGCCTATCGTTCCCGAGTTGGCGATGTTGTTGCCGACGGTATCAAGCGCCTTTGAGGATGCGTTGAGACCGCTCAAACCTTGCTGAAAGCCCATGCTCTTCTCCCGCTCAGAAAATTTGTTTGACGTTGCCCATTGTTGCCAATCCAAGTGGCCCAAGGTCGAGCGTTACGCCCTGACTGCTACGGTTAACGCTCACCACCCCGGCAAGTTCCAGCGGCGAGATATCCACCTTCTCGGTACCACGCTTCGCCGTAAGCGCCATGCTGTAACTGCCATGCGCTGCCTCTGCGCCCGAGTCGGTCTTGCCGTCCCAGGCGAAAGTGTGCACGCCGGCGTCGAGGTCGCCGAGCTCAATGGTCCTGATTGGCAAGCCGTTGGGATCCTTGATGGTCAGCACCACCTGATCGGCCGCAGCGGCCAGTTCCATGCCGCCCACCGCGCCACTGCCGGTCAGTTTGAGTCCGCTGCCGGCCACCATCACCTGACGCCCTACCAGCGCAGCCGCCTGCATGGCCTCGGCATCGACGGTGCTCGACAGCAGCTTTTGCAAGGTTGCATTCAATTTCTCGATGCCATCTACGGTACTGATCTGGGCCAGCTGGGACGTCATCTGGGCGTTATCCATCGGGTTCAGCGGATCCTGATTCTTGAGCTGAGTCGTCAGCAGTTTCAGGAAACGGTCCTGCGCTTCGTTGGTGACGCTCTTGGCTTTGGTGCTTGCGGTGCCATTGACTGAATCGATCAGCGTCTGGGCAACGCCTGTACCCCCTGCAGTTACGGTAGTTGTCATGTCATCCTCTCTTTGATAGCGGCCTACTGCCCGATTGCCAGCATTTTTTGTACCAGTGACTTGGCAGTGTTCAGTACCTCGACGTTGTTCTGGTATGAACGCGATGCTGAAATCATATTGACCATCTCGTCCACCACGTTCACGTTGGGCATCGCGACATAGCCCTGATCGTCTGCCGCCGGGTTCGACGGGTCGTACAGCGTGCGAAGCGGTGCCGTGCTTTCGGTCACTCGCGTAACCCGAACCCCGATACCGCCGCCTTCAACGGGCGTCGCCTTGAATACCACCTGTTTGGCGCGATATGGCTGACCGTCTGCCCCGACCACGCTGTCGGCATTGGCCAGATTGCTGGCAACCGCATTGAGACGGGCCGACTGTGCGGTAAGCGCGGAACCGGCAATCGAAAAAACGTTGAGGAGGCTCATGGTCTTACTGGCTCATCGCCATTTGCAAGCTCTTGAAATCGCTGTTGATGAATGTCAGGGCGGCCTCCAGCCGCAGCGCGTTCTGGGCGAATGCGCTGCGCTCGACATCCATGTTCACGGTGTTGCCGTCCACGCTGGGCTGAAATTCCGTGCGGTACTTGGCGGCACCGGCGAAGGATGAGCCGCTCGTACCTCCCAGATGCCGTGGCGATGTCGCCATCATGCCGACATCGGCGCTCCGACGTCCGGCAAGCGCCGAACCCAGCGCATCCTTGAAGTCAATATCACGTGCCTTGAAGTGCGGTGTATCGGCATTGGCGATATTCGACGCCAGGAGTTCCTGGCGATGGGTCAGCACGCCGAGCGCGACGCGCTGAACCTTGAGTTGTTGGTCAATCCGGTCAATCATGGTATCGGTCGCAAAGTACTCAAAAAGAAGTTACGTGGCTTGACCTAAGCAGTATCCATGCCATGCACTAATATCCCTTATGCCTGCGCTGAATCCCGCATCAAACGTACGCCGGCGGCAGGAGTCGCCCTTGCCGTGGCAAATGCGTAACACCGACGTGGCAAAAGTTGCCGCCCGAAGTAAGGCACTGCCCGTAACCTTCGGGATACAACGTCGCCCTGGGCATCGTGCTGTATTCTTCACCCATGCGGATGCCTGTCACCACCCTCGTCTCCACCTGCTTCCCACTGCTCCTTCTGATCGCAGGCGCAGCGCGGGCGGCTGAAGTGGAACCCATCCGGCGAGCCATTGCGGAGTTTCTGCAAGTCCAGAACAAGGGCCTGCCGGGCAAGGCACACTCCAGTATCGGCACTATCAACGCCGGTCGCCTGGCGGCCGGCTGTAGAAGCTTCGATGTGTCGATCGATACCGGCGCCCGGCCATGGGGGCGCACTCATGTCAAGGTACGTTGCACGGAAGGCGCCACATGGAGCCTGTATGTGCCGGTGCAGATTCATGTCGCAATCGACTATCTGGCCAGCGCCCGTCCCCTGCGCGCCGGCCAGTTGATCGCCGAGGCGGACATAATCCGCCGCCAGGGTGACCTGGCCGAATTGCCGGCGGACATATTGACTGATCCGGCACAGGCGCTCGGTCAATCCGCCAGCGTCTCCTTGCCGGCCAATCGTCCGCTGCGCGCCGCCATGCTGAATCAGCCACTGGTGATCAGGCAGGGTCAAAACATAAAGTTAGTTGCCGCAGGAAAGGGTTTTCAGGTCTCCCGCGAAGGGCGCGCGCTCAACAACGCCGTGCCGGGCCAGGTCGTTCAGGTGCGCCTTGCCTCGGGAGAAATCATCAGGGGCACCGCACGGAGTGACGGCACGGTTGGATTGGCCAATTGAGTTCCCGCTCTCATCAGCCTCGGAACCCGCTGTAGAATATCCCGGCATAGTCCGGGAAACTGAAACTAAGGAAACAAATCTCCGGCAAGTACTAAAGTTTGGTCGTCTCGTGCCGTTAAGGCGGTCAAGCTCAAAACCCACAGTGGTGCATTCCATGAAGATCAACTCCTCGATACCGTCGCCCACCACGCCACTGAAGTCCCACAACCAGACTCAGTCGGACACCTCGGCAACGCAGGCATCCCGAGCCGCCGGCGATGCCTCGGCATCCATGCACCTGAAACAAACATCAACACTGGACGCAACGACCGCCCCCTTCCATAGTCAGCGTGTTGCAGAAATCCGGCAGGCTATTGCCGACGGACATTTCAAGATCGATGCCGAGAAAATTGCCAGTCGCTTGATCGATGATGTACGCGACCTGCTGGCCAAAGACCGGCCGGCCACCTGAAATTCCCGTTGCCTTGACTGCCATCGATACGTTGCTGGAACAGACGGTCGCCGACCTGAAGCGTTTCATTGCCGTCATTGCCACCGAGCGGAGCACGCTCATTTCCGGCGATATCGATCGGCTGCCGGCCATCGCCGAGGAGAAGTCCGCATTGGCGACACGCATCGCCAATCTCGAAGCGCAACGCGATGCCGCGCTCGGGGCGGCCGGCTTCAGCGCCGGACGGCAAGGCATTGACGCCTGGCTGGCCGCCAATCCGGCCCCTTTGTCAATATCCCGACGAACTGCCTGGAAGCTTCACTTGGATCTTGCGACCGAAGCCAGGCGCGACAACGAAATCAATGGCAAGCTGATTGCCGCAGGTCTCCAGCAAAACCAGCAAGCACTCGACACGCTGCTGGGTAAAGCTGCCGATGCCGGCACTTATGGTGCCGATGGTCAGCGCCAGACCGCCGCTGGCCGGCGACCGCGAGGCAGTGCCTGAATCAGCCCAGCTGCACCTCTCGTCCAGGGGGATTCAGTCCTGAAGAGGAACGTCCACCTGTTGGTCCGTAGCACGTGACTCGATCGTGATTGCCACACGACGATTCCTTTGTCGCCCTTCCGCGAAGGCATTGTCAGCAACCGGTCGCTGATCCGCGTAGCCTGTTGCGGTCAGACGCCGCGGATCGACGGCGGTATCAATGAACAAGCGAACCACACTGGCCGCCCGTGCTGTAGAGAGTTCCCAATTTGAAGGAAATTGCGGCGTGCTGATGCGAATATTGTCCGTATGCCCCTCGACGACAATCGGAAAGTCTGTTGCCGCCAGAACCCGCCCCACGGTGCCCAACGCACGCACTGCTCCCAGGTCGAGCCGCGCTTCTCCAGGTGCGAACAGTACGCTGGCGTTGATATCCACGGTAATGGCCAAGGCACCCTCGGTAACCCTGACCTTACCCTCCGCCATCAACGGCGCCAATGCCTGATTGATGTCCTTTGCCAAGCTGCGTAAATGCTCCTTCTTCATCGGCTGGGTTTCCTCGGTCTTGATCCTGGCCGGATTGCGGCGCAGCGGAATCGCCAGCGGCACGGGATCGCTCGGACTGACCACCGAAATCACCCCGGAGGACGCGCCCGGCACGCTGCGAAAGGCGTCTACGATGGAATTTGACATCACGCGATACTTGCCTTCGCTAATCGAGGAAATTGCGTACATCACCACGAAAAAGGCGAACAGCAATGTAATGAAATCGGCATAGGATACGAGCCAGCGATCATGGTTGTCGGGCTCGTCCGACGCGCGGCGGCGGCGGCGACGTCTATACAGCGCCATCGACAAAATAACCCTGTAAACGGCCTTCAATGATGTGCGGATTGTCGCCGTTGCCGATACTTACCAGTCCATCCACCAGCATCTCGCGAAAGGTAACGATACGAACAATGTGCGCAAGCAATTTTTTGGCGATCGGCAGAAAAATCAGGTTGGCCGCGCCAACGCCATAAATGGTCGCGACGAAAGCCACGGCGATACCGCCGCCCAGTTTGGACGGGTCGGACAGATTTTCCATGACATGAATCAGGCCCATCACTGCGGCCATGATGCCGATCGTCGGCGAATATCCTCCCGCCGACTCCCACACTTTCGCCGCAGCCTTGAGGTTGGATTCCCATGCGCTGATCTCCACTTCCAGCACTTCACGCATGGCGTCAGGTTCTGCACCGTCAACCAGCAACTGCAAGCCCTTGGCGGCAAACGGGTCACTCTGGATTCTGATCTGGGCCTCCAGCGACAGCAGCCCCTCCTTGCGCGCAATGTAGCTCCAGCGGGCAATGTCCGCAATCAGGCGCTTCGGCTCTACCGGCGGCGGGAAAAACACCCATCTCGCCATTTTCATGCCATCCCTGAAAACACTCAGCGGACTTTGCAGCATCACCGCGCCCAGCGTACCGCCGACAACGATCAGAAATGCAGTCGGCTGCAGCAGCGAATCAATATGACCACCTTCCAGCAGCTGGCCACCGACGATGGCGGTCAGGCCGAGCAGCAAACCAGCAATGCTGATCTTGTCCATCTGCATCACTGGCCGATGCCGTTCACGGTGCGCTTGCGCCGCCCGATGCCCAGCAGCTTGCCCTCGCCAACCACGCTGGCACGCAAGCGAGCGACCGCCTGACTATGCAATTGACAGACGCGTGACTCGCTGACCTCCAGTACTTCGCCTATTTCACGCAGATTCAAATCCTGTTCGTAATACAGCGCCATCATCATCTTTTCCCGCTCCGGCAGTCCCTCGATAGCCGCTACCAGTGCTGCGTGCATGTCCGACTCCTCCAGAAGCGCCAGCGGATCAAGGCTGGTTGCCGGTGCATGACGCTCGAGGTAATCGTCGCCACTGCCATCGGTCATGTCCTCGATATAGACCAGTTGGTGACCACGCGCCTCGAGTAGCATCTTCTGGTAGTCTGCCAAGGACATGTCCAGAGCGACTGCCAGTTCGCCTTCGGACGGCGCGCGACCGTGCTCGTGTTCCAGCTTTCGGATCGCCGCCTCGACCAGACGCATATCGCGGCGCACGCTACGCGGTAACCAGTCGTTTTCGCGCAGGCCGTCCAGCATGGCACCGCGTATCCGCTGCACCGCGTAGGTTTCGAACTGGGCACCGAGACCCTCTTCAAACCGGTCAAGCGCATCAAGCAGACCGATCATTCCATTCTGGATTAAATCATCGACATCAACGCTAGCAGGGAGCTTCGCCATTAGTAGGAAAGCCATACGCTTTACCAGTGGAGCGTACTGGGTAACACGCTGCTCTTTGGCAAGCACGCCTTGGGCGGTGTACATCGATCCTGTCGCTCGGGTCGTCTATGGCGCATTGTCGAAGGTGTCGCGCAGGCCGTAGACGGGCAGTAGCATCGTCGTCGCCGGATCGTCCACCCGCATGATTGTGGTCATAGCGCCTTCCCTCGAAAAAAGACCACGAACTCCTGAGCTAGTCCCGCCAAAGCAAGTCACCGGAATGCTCGTGCCCCATACGAAGACATACTCTCAAAGAGGCAAGGTTTTGTTTATCCGTGAATTACGCGACAAACTGCGGAATCTACGTAGCGCCCGGGGAACGCTCATTTCCGCGCAATAGGCACAGCAACATCAGTCGATATTGCAGGGATAGGCCGGCAAGATGGCTATGATGCAGACGCCGGTTGCCTCATCAAACCTGTCGACTCAGTGACAGAGGTTCCTGCAAAAGACTGGAACCTGAATGAGCCTCCGTCTTCGGAGCCCCGCGACGGACAGCTCTGCAAGGCCCCGGCAAAATGATCCACCGTCGGCACGCGAGCGCTACCCAAATAGTTCAGGCGTACGCCCAGGTGCTCGTGGGCGGTGTGACGCATATTGTAAAAAATTGCCAGCGCCTCCTGCTCCGATCCAGCACGGGTAATCGCGATATGAAACCCATCGCGCCGGCGTTCCTGCGCCAGACGCTTGATCAAAGAGTAGGCCCGGGTAATCGCCGAACTCTGTGCTGCGAGCACCACCGTCAAATTCGGCGTAGCCAGAGCCAGCGGAGATAAATACTTGCCATTGCGAGTGGCGCAGTCAATCAGGACAAACCCGCTGTCCTCCTGTAGTTGCCTCAGTACAGCATCGAGCCGGCCCACAGCAGGTGCATCGATCTGATCCACACTGCCCGCGAACCGCGCAGCGGACATCACACTAAGCAGGGGCGCCACGGGTTGCACCAGACGTTCAAGCGGGTAGCCCCCCTGCACCAAGTCGAGCAAGTCATATCGCGCCTTCATGCCAAGAACGGAGTGCGCATTATTCGCACCAGGATTCTCGTCGATGATCACCACTCTCCGGCCAGCCTTGGCCAAGGCAGCAGCAGTGTGCGTCAACAGCGTGGTGCGGCCGCACGCTTCTCGCCCGGAGACAAAAGCAATCGCACGGGCCGTTCGCGGACCGAACAAACGCCGCAGCCCGGCGGCCTGATCCATCGCGGAACCGCTTATCAAGTCAAGCAACAGCCGCCCCCGGTGTCATCGGCTGATTTCGTGCGAAAGTCTGCGCAATTTCTTCTTTATGCAAAGTGTGCACCGTTGCCTCGGCGCCAACTTTGAAGGCGCGGTGCAGAAGATACATACGATTCGGCACGTGGAGGTCTTCCGGCACCCGTTGACCATTGGCGACATAGCTCAGTATCAAACCGTGACGCACTATGCAATCGAGCGCCGGAGCCAATGCCCTGGCTTCATCCGCTTTGGTCAGAATGCAGCCGGCGAGATCTTCACCGCCGTACGCGCGCACCACGTCGTCGAGCGTATCGCCGCGACTGCCAGCATTGAGCAGCAGTAGTCGATTAACCTCGCCGGAACGGGTCAGCATCGCCGCCTGCTCGGCTACCATGCGGTCGCGCTGGCTCATCCCCACGGTATCGATCAGCACCATATGCTTGTCACTCAGGTCGGCCAGCGTGCGCCGCAAATCCTCGCCATCGCGCACCACAAAGACAGGAACGCCAAGAATGCGGCCATAAATACGCAACTGCTCATGAGCACCAATGCGATAGCCGTCGGTTGTGACTAGTGCCAACCGCTCTGCGCCATAGCGCACGACGCAGCGGGCAGCCAACTTGGCAGTGGTCGTGGTCTTTCCTACGCCAGTAGGACCGACCAGCGCATAGACCCCGCCGCGATCGATAAAGTCAGCCTCGGATGACAGGGTACGCAGGCGGCGATTGACGGCCGCCGTCAGCCACTTGCGGCCATCGTCTGGGCCCAGGTCTGCGGCCATTTCCTGCACCAGACGGCGCGTGAGGCTGCCTGAAAAGCCCGCCTCGAGCATCTCGCCCAGGAGCAGCACGCGCGTCGGCGCTTCCCGCGCCATCTCCCCCCAGGCAAAACCTGCCAACTGGCGCTCAAGCAATCTCTTGATGACCCGCATTTCGTCCATCAACTGCTCCGTAGGGCGTGAGACCTCATTCGCCAGAAGCGCCGAAAGATCGCTGGCACTGATGCGCGCTGAAGGGCCTGCGGATGGCGGCGAATGACTGGTGGCCACCTGGCGCGGCGAACCATTTGGCAAACTGTGCGGTGGCCGTGGCTGTTGCCACGAGGTGTCCATCCTGTATTCCGCCGGCGGTTGTGAGGTTCTTGTCGCAGGGGAATCGGCACTACCATACGGCACCCACGGCCGTGCTACCGGTTGCTCCCGCGAAACATCCCGTTTTGCGTCGCGGACTGCCGATGACAAGGTCACGGTGTAATCGTCATCCGCCACTGGAGGCGTGAGGGAATGCGTCGGCAACGATGCAGGTGAAGAAGGGCCCGCAGCGCGTCCCTGCCGCGAAATGGCATCAAGACTCTCCGGCGACATGGCGACAATCTCGACGCCATTTCCCACCGCCTTGTTGGAGATGACCACGGCATCAGGTCCGAATTCTTCTTTCGCGCGCCGCAGACAGTCACGCGCCGTAGCGCCGACGAAGCGTTTAACGGTCATTTGCTTGCTCCGATAATGGACGTCACTTTGATTACTTTCGAGTCAGGCACTTCACCATTGGCAATCACCTTGAGTTGCGGCACGGCGCGACGCAGGAAGCGCGACAAGAGCCAGCGCAACGGTCCCGGAACCAGCAATGCCGGCGGCAAGCCAAGGTCTTCCTGGTGCCGGGTGGCGATGGCTGTCTCGCGCAGCAAGGTGTCCGCCAGGCCTGGCTCGATGCCACCAGCATCGCCCCCACCCTGCAATGCCTGGCCGATGATCCGTTCCAACCCCGGGTCCAGCGCCATGATTTGCATTTCATTACCTGTCGGATAGAGTTGCTGCACGATGGCACGACCCAGCGCAATGCGCAACTGCGAGGTCAATTCCAGCGAATCTTGCGTGCGCGGCGCATGCTCGGCGAGAGTCTCAATGATGGTGCGCATGTCGCGAATATTCACACCTTCTTCAAGCAGGTTCTGCAGTACGCGCTGCACCACCCCCAGCGGCAACTGCTTTGGCACCAGATCCTCGACCAGCTTGGGCGAGTCGACGGCGAGGTGATCCAGCAGAGCCTGAGTTTCCTGCCGACCCAGCAGTTCCGACGCGTGGGAAAGAATGACGTGATTCAGGTGGGTGGCGATCACCGTGCTGGCATCGACCACCGTGTAACCGAAGACATTGGCCTGCTCGCGCAAAGTGGCATCGATCCATACTGCGGGAAGGCCGAAGGCCGGATCCTGCGTTGGCGTCCCCGCTACTTGCCCGGAAACACGCCCCGGATTGATCGCCAGATACTGGCCCGGAAAGGCCTCACCGTCGCCGATAATCGCCCCCTTGAGCGTCAGTCGATAGGCATTCGGCCGCAGCTCCAGGTTGTCCCTGATATGTACCGGCGCAGAAAGGAAACCGATATCCTGTGCGAATTTTTTGCGCAATCCGCGAATCCGCTTCAGCAATTCACCATCCTGTCCGCGATCCACCAGTGGAATCAGCCGGTAACCCACCTCAAGGCCCAGCACGTCGACGGGCACCACGTCCGACCAGTTGGCCTCAACATTCTCGACCGGCGCAGCCACCGCCTGTTGTGCGGTAGCCTCCGCTGCAGCCGCAGCCGCATTTCTTGTCGCTGCCGGACTGTGCAATCCCCGCCAGGCAAGAAATCCAAGAACCGACGCCAGCATCAGAAATACCAGATTCGGCATTCCCGGAATCAGGCCGAGCGTACCGAGGATAATGGCGGTCAAGGCCAACACCATGGGGTTGCCGAACAATTGCGCCACCAGTTGCTGCCCGATGTCCTGCTCGGTGGCCACTCGCGTTACCACCAGGCCGGCCGCCGTGGAAATGATCAAAGCGGGAATCTGCGCCACCAGACCGTCCCCGATGGTCAGCAACGTGTAGGCCTTGGCTGCGTCGCCTGCACTCATGTCATGCTGGAGCACGCCGACAATCAAGCCACCGATGATGTTGATGAACAGAATCAAAATGCCGGCGACCGCGTCGCCGCGCACGAATTTCGAGGCGCCATCCATCGATCCGTAAAAGTCCGCCTCCAACGCCACGGTAGCGCGGCGTTTACGCGCCTCGTCCTCGCCGATCAGGCCGGCATTCAGATCGGCGTCGATGGCCATCTGCTTGCCCGGCATCGCATCCAGGGTAAAGCGAGCCGAAACTTCGGCGATGCGCCCGGCGCCCTTGGTAATCACGATGAAGTTTATCAGGGTCAGGATGATGAACACTACGATGCCGACGGCGTAATTGCCACCCACCAGAAAGTGCCCGAAGGCTTCGATCACCTTACCGGCAGCATCCGGACCCGTGTGCCCGTGCAACAGGACAACCCGCGTCGAAGCGACGTTCAGCGACAGCCGCAGCAAGGTGGTCACCAACAATACCGTGGGGAAAATCGCGAAGTCGAGCGGCTTCATGGTGTACATCGCCACCAGCAGCACCATGATCGAAATGGCGATGTTGAATGTAAAAAATACGTCGAGCACGAACGTCGGCAGCGGCAACACCATCATCGACAAAATAAGGATGATGAGCAGCGGCGCCAGCATCTGGCGGAGGTTCAGACGGCCGAAGAACCCTTGCAGCGTCAGACTCTCATTCAATCAGGCGCTCCCGGATCGAGCCCTTCTGGTACGGCAATCAGGGCCGGCGCAGCCGGCAACAGCATGGAGCCGGCGTTGGCCGCAAACTCGTTCACCTGATAGACCCAGGCCATGACTTCGGCCACTGCGACATACAGGGCGGCCGGAATCTGATCCCCGACTTCGGCATGACGATATAGCGCACGCGCCAGCGGTGGGGCCTCGAGCAGAGGTACCCGGCTCTCACCGGCGATTTCACGGATACGATCAGCGATCAGATTCATCCCTTTCGCCACCACCACCGGAGCGCTGCTGACGACGCGATCATATTTCAAGGCCACAGCGAAATGCGTCGGGTTGGTAACCACCACATCCGCTTTGGGCACCTGCGACATCATGCGACTACGCGCCATCTCGCGCTGCTGACTGCGGACGCGCGCCTTGAGCTGGGGATCGCCCTCGCTTTCCCGGGCCTCCTTCTTCAACTCCTCGCGCGTCATCTTCAATTGATCATGGTATTGCCAGAGCTGAAACGGCACATCGATCGCGGCGATCAATGCCAGGCCGGCAATCACCGCAACAAAGCTGAAGAAAAGCAAATGGGAAAATGAAGTCAGCCCGGCCTCGATCGGCTGTGCCACCAGGGCGAACATGCGATCCTGCTCATTCCTCACGACCCAGTAAAGCACACCGCCGATCAGCAGCGCCTTTAGAATGGCCTTCATCAGTTCGGCAAGGCTCTGCCAGGAAAACATGCGCCCGAAACCCTTGATCGGATCCATCCGCGTGAGGTCGAACTGAAATGCCTTGGACGAAAATATCCAGCCACCCATGATGAAAGGTGTTGCGATGATGGCCGCCATGATGGCCAGGAAAATTGGTCCGACGATGCCAAAACCATCCGCAGTCTGCGCCAGCGCAGTTCCGCTCATGACCGTGGAATCGAATGCCGCATTTCGGCTGAAGCTCAGTCCGTGCCGCAAAAGATCGGCAGCGCTGTGCGCCATCCATTCTCCGAGCACCCAGAACGTACCAGCTCCGGTGGCCAGGACCATAAACGCCATCAGCTCACGCGAATGCGGAACGTTACCATCTTCCCGCGCCTGCTCGAGACGCCGCTCCGACGCGGGCTCAGTTCGCTCGAGGTCGCTTTCTTCAGCCATGGATATACTTTCCCATGCCGACAATTATTGCCGCCGGGCCGATTCCAGAGCATGAGAACAAGCGCGAAAATGTCGGCTTAATCCTGAGCCGGGGATGCCGGGATCATCTGGGTTTTCGCGGAAGATATCCAGAGGAAATCAAGATCCGCATGAGATTTTGACTATCTCGTCGTCCTTGCGGCTTTGCGTCGAACGAACAGAGTCCCTTTTGAGTTCTGACCAGATCAGATCATCCCGGATTCACGCATCTTGCGTTCGCGTTCGATCTTCATGATGTAACGTTGAACCAGTCTTGCCATCGGTCCCGGCAAATGGACGAATTCGCAACCCGCGCGCTTGGCGCGAATGCCGCTGCGACTAACAGATTCCGTAAGGCTGCGCAGACGCAGAGCGAAGGTGATCAACCCGATCTCGGGCAACTCAATCCTGCAACCGGAAAGCTCCATATCGGTTTCCAAAGGCAGGTTCAGCGGCAAGCCCACCAGCAAGACACCGCCGCCGCTGATGTCGGCTACATGGGCTTCGACCACAATGCTTGAACCATCCGCCTCTGGAACACGGATTCGGCATTTGAGCGCCTGCACAACTGGCGTAACCAGCCTGTAGAATTCACGCCGTTGCAGACGCAAAACGCTGTCCGGCAGCGGAGCATGAAAGGCGGGGCGCCCGCCTACTTCGATCTGATCCACTCCGGACAGAATGAACTGGATTTTCACTTTATCCAGTTGGCTGACGCAAAACAACTTATCCGCCTTGAGCGCCTTGCGGTTCATTTCCGTGCTGGCGCCGAACTCGAGAACCACACCATCGTCACCGCAACTGATCAGGCTGGACAGCACCATGTTGCGGCCTGCATTGAACATCATCGTGACTTGCGATACATGCTCGACCAAACCGCGCAAGACAGGCAGTATCTCGCTTTTCGAGTACAGCAGGTACTGACTGAATTCGTCGGTTGGCAGGACTTCCGTGACGGCTTGCTGCGTCAGTGACGGACTGGCATCGGGTTCATCACTCGGAGGGGTCATGATGTTGCACAGGGAAGGGCGAGGTTCGTCGCCGATTTTAGCCCGGATTGCTTACATCGGCCGACGGGAACAACCTCGGGGCTTCCCCGCGTTCTACCTGATACAACCAGGCCAGCAATTCCGCCACCGCGATGTAAAGCTGCGGCGGGATGTGCTGGTCCAGGTCGACCTGGGCGAGTAGAGCGACGAGTGCAGGCGACTCATGTACATAAATACCGTTTTCTTGCGCACGAGCGATAATTTCGTCGGCAATCAGGCCGCGCCCCTTCGCCACCACCGTTGGGGCAGTAGCGCCGGGAGCGTATTTCAGCGCCACGGCCAGCGTGCGCTGGATGTCCTCGTCAGTCTGCGTCATGCGGCGTCTGCGTCATGCGGCGTCTGTACCCCCAGCAGCGTCAGGCCGGCGGCGGCCAGCGCGTGCTGCAACGATGGAATGGCGGCGTCAAGATCGGCCGCACTGGAGGTGTCGAGCGTGTGCAGCACAAGCTGCACGGTCTGCCCGCTCAACTTTACCCGGGCGTCGATGGCACCGAGACGCGGCAAGGTGAGGCGCAAGTTTGTAGTCCAGACGGCCGCATCGCCCGACGCAGCTTCACCCTGCCCGGCATCACGTTCGATTTCCCAGTCCATGGTCTGTTTTGGCCAGATTTCGCCGTGCCATGTCAACCGCTGCGTCGCGGCAGCCTCGAGCTGTTGCTGCACCAGCGGCCGCAAATCGTCGGGGATCGCCAGTGTGGCGGCAGTCTGGTTCACCGGCGGATGCAATTCCGCCGGCATTGCGTCGGCCGTTGTTGTGTCGCCCCCGAACAGCGCCTGCAGCAGCGAGTTCGAAGGCTGTGGCGCACCGGCAGTCTCACGCCGTACCGCCAACGCCGACCTTGCAGCGGCTTCCTGCAACGCCCCAGTCCCAGCAAATGCCGCCAGGGTTACCGGGTTCGAGTGCTGCCCCTGCGGTTCGGCGAGCAAGCTGGCCAGTGGCCGCTGTCCCAATGCCCATTGCACTTGATGCGCTTCATAGAAAATTCCGCTGGTGCTGACCGCCAGTGCGAGTTTTGGCGGCAGTCCTTGAACCAGCACCGTCGCGTTGGCCGGCACCTGGGGCAACAGTGCGCGACCGCGATTTAGGGCTGCCGGTGTGGCCGGCTCGTTTTCACCAGCGAGCAACGAGGCGATCAGTTGCCCGGTCCGTGAAAGCGTTGCGTGCTGATACGGTTCACCACCGGCGGCTATGCCACCCCCGACAATTTTCGCCACGATCGCACGCGGTGCGCGATCGATGACCACCAGATCCAGCGTGTCACCCGTCTTGGCACCTTCGGGCAAGGAGAGCGTCAGCAAACTTCCGGCGACCAGCGCCTTGAAGGTATTCTCCGGCAGGACTTCCCGGATCTGGGCGCGGAAGACTTGCCCCTTCTGCAAATCCGGCAAATCGGAGGAAATTTCCGCGATCGGCCGCAGCGGGTGCAGCGGTGCCTCGGTTTGACTGCGAACTTGAACGCCGACATCGGTGGGAATCATCACCATAGCAGGTTACCGCTCGCAGGAATACCGCCAGATCGGCCCACATCGCCGAGATAGTGGCCCGTGACGCGGGTACCCCATGGATCGCTCAGATGCTCACCAACCATCCGGAGTGCTGTCCGTCGCCGCATACGCGTACTGCACTTGCCGGCGACGGTCCTCACTGCCGAGGAATTGGCGAACATGCTGCATCCAGGGTTCCGTATGGCGGCGAATTTCGGCATCGTCTTCGAGGATTCGCCGGATCAAGCTACACTTGTGATCATTCTCCGTCGCGATCGTGCCAGTATCCAGGCCAAGACCGATGTTCGCGATCAGTTCATCGCGCAAGACCCCGACGCTGCGCTCAAGGATGACCAGGCGATCCCAGTCATGCGACCGCGCAGCATTCACCATATCCGATGAAAGTGCACGGATTTCTTCGTAGAGGTCGATCTGGCGGCACATCGAAGGCATGGTAAGACTCAAGCAGCGGCCTTGCTCGCGGAAGCTACAGCGGGATCCTGGGCTATTTCCACCCACGCTGACCTGAGTTCAGCCAGCAACCGGCCCACCTCGTTCAGTGCCGCCGCGTCGTTCTTCAGATTGGCGTACAGCAGGCGATTGCACATATAGTCGTACAGTGCCGCCAGCCGATTGGCCAGTTCGTCGCCAGCAGCAAAATTGAGGCTGGCCTTGAGTCCGTTGGCAATAATGTCGATAGCGTGGGAAATTATTTGCCCCTTCTCGGCGATTCGCTTCTGTTCCATGGCGCTGCCAGCCTTGGCGACAGCAAGCAGGGCACCGTCGAACAGCATCAGGATCAGCCGATGCGAATCGGCGGCGGCTACACCGGTTTCAACGCCGACTTTGGCATAGGATTGTGCGGCGCTGTGGCTACGGGATGTGGGCGCGAAAGACATGGCTCTCTCCGGATCAGTTGTTGTTCGAGGTGCCGGGCAGGCTGGCAAGTTGCTGTGTAAGGAATTGACTGGTTTTGTTCATGCCGGCGATCAAGCCATCGAGCGCCGTAAACTGGGCCCGATAGCGGGCTTCGATTTTTGTCAGGCGCAGCGCGAGAGCTTCACGGCGTTTGCCGATATCCTTGATTGAATTCGAGATACCATCGGTACGGCTGGCGAGCAGGCCCGAGCTGCCGATGATGGATTCCATTGCTTCGTTGAAGCGCAGGGCGATACCTTGGTTGCCGGCCGTGGTCGATGAAAACAATGCGGTGACATCCTTGGTCGGATCGGCCAGCACCGCCGCAAGTTTGGTGCCATTGACCAGCAGTGTGCCGTCTTTTTGCAAGGCAATGCCGATGCTGGAAAGTGTCTCGACTCCGCCACCAACACCGCTGACGGTGCTTTGCGCCAGCATACGCAACTGCGAACCGACACTCCGCGCCATGCTGTCGCCGGTGAGCACGGAGGCGACTTTGGTGGCCGCGTTGTAAGCCGACGCAGTCTGCAGCTGCTTGACGGTATCGTTATAGGCTTTGACGAAGGCATTGATCGCCGTCGTGGTCCCCCCGGTGTTGTTGCTGACCGTGATGTTGCTCGACCCCACTTTGGCCAGATTCAGCGTCAAACCTGCAACCACATCGCTGACGGTATTGCTGGAACGGGTGAGGGCAAAACCATTGACGCTGAATCCGGCATCGTCGGCAGGCTGGGTCGCCACCAGTACCGAGGAATCCAGCCCTGCCAGCGCATGGGTGCCGCCGCTACCGGAATCGGTGGCCGTCACGGAGATCGCGCCTGACGTGCCGAGAGTCTTCGAGGTCAGCAACAACCGATTGGTGCTGCCATCATTGATGATGGCAGCAGTGACGCCGGCATTGGCATCGTTGATGGCCTGGCGGATGCCGGCCAGCGTATTGTTGTCGGTATCGATGTCGACATTCACCGTCGCGCCGGTGCCGACTTTTATCGCCAGAGTCCCGGTATTAAAGGTGTCGGTGGTCGCCGCGTAATCGGTGTTGCTGCGCACCGCGTGGTACTTTGCCAGTTGAGTGACGACAACAGAATAAACACCCGCCGCCGCCGCAGTATCGGCCGAAGCAGAAAGGACAGTCGCCTCGGACACCGTGGCCGTACGGCTGGTAAATGTCGCCGCCATGGTCAGCGCCTTGGCGGTTGATTGAACGGACGACAGCGCACCCTTGAGCGAGCCATATGCCGTGAGCTTGGCCTGAAAACCGGCTTCCCGGGTGTTCAGCGCCTTGGCTGGCGCCTGCTCGATTTCCATCAACTTGGTGACGAGCCCATTGATGTCGAGCCCCGAGCCGATCCCGGGAGTTGAAAGTCCAGCCATGTCAGTATTCTCCTCTACGACAACTATAACGGAAGCTCGGTCGGAATCTGTAGGCTACCCCTCGGCAAGGGAGGCACGGACGCAACAGGGTGCTAGAACCCGAGCGTGATGCGCGCGTTGGCAAAACGTGCCTCTATCCGCGGAAAATGCTCGCCTAACCGCTCCCAATCGATATCCATGCGAGCGCAGGACAAATTGGACAATTCGGGCACCCGCGAATCCTCGCTGCCCCCCAGGTCAAGCGCGTGACTCAGTACTTCGGCGATGTGTACCACATCGGCCAGTTCATTTTCAGGCTCGTTCTGGTCCGACACATGATGCCCCGCGATCGCGTCTGCCACGGCTTCCGGCAGCTTCCAGAGCCTGGCCAGTTCGCCGCCGACATGCGCATGATCGACGCCGATAAGCTCGCGTTCAATCGGGACGATGTCAGTATCGCGCGCACCCCTTGCCTGCAACACCCTGGCGTAGGCATCGGGATTGAAGACAACCAGCAGCAGCTGGCCGATGTCGTGCAGCAAGCCGGCGGTGTAGGCGGCATTCACGTCAAGCCCGGCGGTGCGCGCCAGGTCTTGTGCGCAAATGGCTACCCCCACGCTGTGCAGCCAAAGATGCTGTGCATTGAAGGGCAACACCGACTTGAAGCGATCGATGATTGCCGTGGCCAGGGTGATGTCACGCACGCGGCTGATACCGAGCAGCAGGATGGCCTGAGGCACCGAATCGACCCGGCCGCCGGCGCCCAGGGCGCCAGCATTGGCCGCCGCCAGGATGTGCCCCACCACCGCCGGATCGTTGACGATGTGGGTGCTGATCGACTCGACATTGACTTCATCATCACCCAGCATTTCCAGAATCCTGCTCACGATCTGCGGCAACGCAGGCAGCGCATCCGCGCGAGCCAGAACCTGCTCGATGGTGAACGGCGGACTCACGAGGCCGCCCGCTGCCGGTAGGCGGCGATCGCCGCGCCCAGATTCCTTCGCGCCGCGCTGCCATCGCCGCGGAACAGGTGGGCGACACGCGCGGCGGCCGCGGCCACGTCGTGTTCGATCCGAACCGCATCGCGTGATTCCCTCTGCAGCACATGGACGCACTCAATCCCGCGCTGGATCAGGCGCCGCAATTGATCGGCGCCAAGCTCCGAGCCAGCCGGCAGCAGCACGGCGCCATCGGCGCGGCGCACCGACTGGGCCAGGCGCATGCCTGGAACCAGATTCAGAATGGGAATGCAAACGTCACGCTCGGCCGGCGCCGGCGTGCCGTCGCCCAGGCCCGACAAGGTCACTGCCGGATCGGCCGCACTCGGTCCGCTACCGGCGGACGGGCGTTCGTCGCTCTTGCCCGTGAACCTGCTCAAGAATCCCATTCAAGATCTCCTGGCGTGAATCGCCCTGGTGTTCATCCGGTCTCGTCAGCCGCGTCGGCATTCATGGCTTAGAACACGACGACTATCGGATTGTTCCAAAGGAAGCGTGGCGAGTCCATCCGTGAATGACGCAGCAAACCGGGAAAACTACGTAGTTTCGCTGACCTGGGTGTCCTTGGGCTGCCCCCCGATCGCAGTGGATTTGAGCCACGAGATTGCAAATCGACGGATCACCTCTGATGACCGAGAATCGCCGCCGTAGCGCCAGCGCCGACTTTCGGCCCGCACGCGCAAATGCCCGCACCGACGTATCGGGCGGGCATTTGCGTTGCTGCGGCCATCCTTGTGGGAAGGCGTCAGGCTTTCTGCTTGACCAGTATCCCTTGCAGGCGATCCAGCGAGCGGGCGATCTCCAGCATTTCCTGCGAGGGAATCTGCCGGATCAGTTCACCGGATTCCCTGTCGGTGACACGGACAATGGTCTTGCCACTGTTCTCGTCGATGGAGAAATCCAGGCTATTGCTGCTGATCGCCTGAATTTGCACCTTGACTTTGGCAACAGCCTCTTCGACATTCGCCCGCTCGGGGACAGCCTGTACCTGGCCGGATTGACCGGGCAGCGGCTGAATTGTTGCTTCGGGTAGTGGCGGCGGTGCAGCGGTATGCATAGCGCTTCCTTGCGAAGCGCCCGCCGTTGCAGCGAAGCTTGAACTGCTAACAGATTGAATGTTCATGGAATCTCCTTATTCTGAGACGAGGCGGAACTCGCGTTCCGCCTCATGGTTCAGCTTCTCTCAGAACCGGCCTGGATTAGCCGCGCAGCAGTGTCAGCACCTGGTTTGGCAGCGCATTGGCCTGGGACAACATCGCGATGCCTGCCTGTTGCAGGATCTGATTGCGGGTCAATGCCGCGGTTTCCGCCGCAAAGTCCGCATCCTGAATCCGGCTGCGTGCGGAGGAGAGGTTCTCCGACGAAGCCGTCAGGCTGGACACCACGCTCGAGAACCGGTTTTGCAGGGCACCCATGCTGCCGCGGATGGTGGCGACCTGGCTCAGGGCGCCATCGATCAGCGAAATCGCGTTGTTGGCGCCGGCTACCGTGGAGATATCCACTACGTTGATCGCCGACAGGCCAACGCTTGCACCACTCAAGCCCGCGTCGCTG
Organism: Sulfuritalea sp.; assembly: GCA_020853215.1. Taxonomy (GTDB): domain Bacteria; phylum Pseudomonadota; class Gammaproteobacteria; order Burkholderiales; family Rhodocyclaceae; genus Sulfuritalea. The sequence continues at coordinate 95,924 of JADYZH010000075.1, forward strand.
GTGGACGTTCCACCAATGGAGAAGCTCGTGGCAGAGTTCAGGGTCAAGGTGCCCTTGGTACTGCTTGCCGTGTAAACACCGCTCACACCCGCAGTAACGGAAGCGATTTCCACGGTTCCCGCAGTACCGGCGGTGACCGGTTCGGTCGGGGCCGCCACAACGCCGGTGGAGCCGTACAGATTGTTGGTCATGGTCACCGCTCCGGAGGCACGAGAGGTGAATTGCACAGTGCTGTTGCCAGCGGCGAACTGGGCCGAAAGCGCATCGGCGAAGTTGGTGGCCGTCAGGATATCGTCATCGGTCGCAGCCGTGCCACCGGTGCCTAGTTTGACCTGGACATTACCGCTGGTTGCGGCACCAGTGGCCGTAGGCAGCGTAAACTCATAAGTGACTCCGCCGACCTTCACCGTATCGCCTACGGCAATTCCAACTCCGGTCGTGGTCTGTGCAAAGGCGCCCGCGGCGGCCACTGAAGCCGATGCAGACAGTATGCCATCGGCTATCGAAGTGGAGATGACGTTGGCCTTTGCGGTCAGCGTGGTGACACCGACTGCAGTGCTGGTTCGGGTCACGTTCTTAAGCGTTCCGTCAGAGATGGCAGCGTCGATAGCCGCGGCGACTTCAACGCCTTGGTCGGTGATGGAATCATTGTCAACCTTAATCTGACTGGCCTGGTCGGTGATCGCTGCAACGTAGGTAAAGGTCTTGCCGGCGATGGTGATCGTCTGACCGGCAGCGGCGGTTGCGGTGGCAGTATGCGTACCGACCTGACGGACGCCATCGGTCGTGCCGCCAAAGGTGAGCGTGTTAACCGCCTTGACTTTGGTTGCGTCCGCCAATTCCAGACCCGTGGCGTTTTCCACGCGGGTGGCTCCGTCAGCCGTGACGGATGCATTGGTGGTGATATCGATGGTTTTTCCGGTGCTGGAAGTCAGCGTTAGTTGACCCGTACCGCTGTTGGCTACCGCGGAGACGCCGGTGGCGTTGCTAACCGCATTGATGGCGGCAGCCACATTGGCCCCTTGAGTTGCCACGTTGCTGGAACCGGCTACCGCACCGATGCTCACGCCGTTGATCACCAGATCGCCGGACTGCAAAGACTGGTTGGCCAGCAATGCGTTGGTGGCGGCAGTGGAACTGCTGACCGTGGTCAATGCAGACGCGGTCACGCCGGTGCGGATGGTTGCGCTGTTGATGCTGGCGGCGATCGCCTCGGCCGAGCCCGAGGTCGAGCTACCCACATCGATACCATTGAGAGTCAATGCCCCTGCAATCAGCGCATTGCCGGAAACAGCGGTCCCCCCACTGGTAATTTGGTAGGAACCAATCGCCGTGGTCTGGGCGTTACCCACGCTGGCGGTGATGGTCTGGTTGGCGTTGGCGCCGACCTGGAACTGGGCAGCGGTGAAGGTGCCGTCCAGGATGTTCTGACCGTTGAACTGGGCGGTTTGGGATACCCGCTGGATTTCGGCCAGCAACTGCGTCACTTCGGCATTCAGCGAAGCGCGATCCGACGAGGTATTGGTCGAGTTGGCGGACTGAACAGCCAGTTCGCGGATACGTTGCAGGTTGTTGGCCACTTCGGCCAGGCCACCTTCAGCGGTTTGTGCCAGGGAGACGCCGTCGTTGGCGTTGCGTGCCGCTTGGTTCAGGCCGCGAATCTGCGAGGTCATCCGGTCGGAAATCGCCAGACCTGCCGCGTCGTCCTTGGCGCTGTTGATGCGCAGGCCGGAGGAGAGGCGCTGCAGGGAAGTCGCCAGGGCGCTTTGCGAACTGTTGAGGTTGCGCTGCGCGTTCAGCGACGAGATATTGGTGTTGATGACTTGTGGCATTTTGCTTCTCCTTTCAGAGGGTTATCTTCGTCGGCCTGCGGCGTTTGCCTTGGCACCGGCTCAGGGTTTTTGGCGATGTCTATTTGTCTACAGGTGCATTTACGGAGCGGGGTCGGGAAACTTTAGCGACAAATGGATTAACCCCGACTGGTCGCCGGCGTGACTTGCCTGATGCGTTCTCCCGGATAAGTCCCGCCCCCGAGCATCCGACCATTGACCGGGATGTCCGCGCCTTCAACGAAGATCACTATAAGCATCTCGCCGTCGACGGACTGCGCAAATCGCCAAATCCATCGATTCGCATATGCCGATAAGACTCGTA
>JADYZH010000076.1 GCA_020853215.1 Sulfuritalea sp.
ATCATCATCACGCCTAATTCCTTGAGGCTGATGCCGGCGCTCATGGCGTTGTAATACTGATCGACAAACGACTTGCCGATGCCGACGAGCAGAACCATCGTGAAGAGCTGCGCGGCGATGTTCAGGACGGTCTTGTAGTAGTTGATCGCCATGTCCGAAGTCCACCGCGATCCACCGAAGCCGAGAAAGAAAACGCCGGCATAGGCCAATATCCAGCCGCTCACCAGGAGCAGCAACATATTCACGCCGATCAACGCCAGGATGATGAGAATCGCCGCGCTGATGAGGATGCCGGCCGCGCTATCGACAGGCGACCACACCGAAGACTGATCGAGCACCTTAAAGAAAATGTCGAAACCAATATCAACGATCCCGGAGGGCGTCAGCGTCGAGCCGGTGCCGCTTGCACTGCCTGCGATGGTGCGCAGCGAACTCATGATGTCGGTGGCGAAATTCGGCCCGTTCGTGAGCAGCCACCAGAAGAAGCCGGTGAAGATGGTGAAGCGGATGAACTCCGCATAGAACTCGCCAATATCGGCCTTGCGCAAGGCCATGAAGCCAAACGTCCACACCATCGAAATCACTGCGAGCGTCCAAAACAACCAGGTGGCCCGGGCCGTGATGAAGCCGGCCCAACCACTGGCGGCGGCCGAATAGCGGTTGAGGACGTTATCTAAGACGCCGGCATTGTCGATAGCCGCTTGCGCCTCAATGGAAAAGAACGCCAGCCACAGCAAAACAAACAGCAGGCCGGCGTTCTTGAATACGGCTGGCATTCTCATAGTCACAACCTCACCATTCTTTCTTTTCGCTGGGTTTGAAACCGCCACCACGGCGCAGGCACAGCGACGAAAACGCTTGCTGCGCGCCCTTGTCTTCGATCTTGGCAACGCTCGCGGGCTTGCAGTTCTCATCGTTGACTTCGGGCATGGCTTGCTTGGCCGGTTGTTCTGCAGGCTTTTCGCCGCAGCCGGCGACCAAGGCCGCCACGAGGGCGGCCAGGGCCAAGGTAAGAACCTTGTTGGTCTTCATCGAGCAGCCCTTACCAAGTGCGCGCAGGGCTAGCGCGGTACTCGCCCTTGCGCAAGTTTTCGGCAGCAGCGGCCTCTTGCGCCTCTCTGTCTGCAATCACCTGGTTGCGCGTGGCGACCGCGTTCTGTTGCGCGATCAACAGGCCGCGAATCTGCAGGAGCTGGTTTGCCTGGTTGCTGGCGAGCTGGTTTGCAAAGCCGATGGCCTGCATCTGGCCGGTGGCTCCCTGCGCGGAAGATTGCAGGCGTTGCAATTGGCGCGCATCGGATTCCATTGCGTCCTGCTGCTTGTCCAAGCCTTTGAACAGCGCATCGTTGGCCTTCTTCTGAGCTTCCGAATTCAGCTTGTTGGAAGCCTGTTTCATGGCGTCGAATTCAGCCTTCGTGCAACCGATGTTGAAGCATGGGGACGAGCGGTAATAGGACACGTCCTGGAACTTCGACAGGTAGCCGTCGAGGCTGCCCGCCTGGTTCTTGTAGTAGTTCAACGTGTCGATCGCCCCGCGAAGCTGGTTCATCGTGGACGTGGCCTGATCCCAGATATACGCGGCCGGTGCGACCGTGTTCTGGATCATGTTTTCGTACTGCTGGAGCTGGGTGCGGTACTGCTCAATTTGCTTGAGCGTCTGCGCAACGTTCTCCACTGCCGACATGACGGTTTGCGTCAGGTTCGCACCGTCGATAACCGGGATGCCGGCCTGCGCCGGGGTCATCACGCCAGGGGCAGTAAGTGCAAAAACCAAAACGACTTTAGCCGCTAAAACTTTCTTAGTGAGCATCTTCATTTCGCTTTCTCCTTTGGGTTAGTAGTCGAACGCCTGGTACGGCTTGGAAAACGTCATGTCCTTGGTGACGATGACGTTAAAACGGTAGCCCGGACGAATTTCGAGGGTCGGGGCAATGTTCATGTTTTTGGAAATCAACTGAGCGGTGACAAGGCCGAGCTGCTGGCCCAACGCTTCGCTAAGTGCGCCGCTGGCCGTCTGCCGATTGCCGTTGTTCTGCTGGTCCTGGTTCTGGCTCATGGTGATACCCGCCGTCACGCCAGACATGAGGAATGCCGATGCGAACAGCCGGAAATAGTGGTTGTTCACCTGGTCATTGAAGCCCGCATAACCGGCGCTGTCGGCACCAGGCATCGAACCAATATCCATTGCCTTGCCGTCCGGGAAGACGATGCGTTGCCAGGCAATCAGCACGCGGGATTGGCCGTATGCCACATCACTGGAGTACCGACCCACAAGGCGCGAGCCTTGAGGAATCAGCTTCCATTTGCCGGTGGGCGTGTCGAACACGTCCTGGCTCACCTGGGCCATGATCTGACCGGGCAAATCGGAGTTGATGCCTGAAATCAGCGTGGCGGGCACGACGAAACCGGCGCGCAGCTCATACGGCGAGCGTGGCGCTTCGGGCTTGGAATCGAGCTTCCAGCGGTCTTCCTGCCCGGAGTTGGCGAACTGCGAATAGTCCTTGCTCCCCGACGAGCTGGAGCCGGCCGTTTGCAGGAGCCTAGGAGCCGCCGAAACGCCTCCCCCGGACATACCCCCTACCCCACCGGCTTGAAGCTGCTGCATGCGCGCTCTGTAGGCCGCCGTGGGGTCGTCGCGGGTCTGCGCGTCGATCTGCTGGCGCACGGCCGCCAGTCGGGCTAACGCTTCCTCGCGGGTGGCCGGCGCTGCGCCATCCGTCAGGCCGCCAGGCGTCGATCCCGAGCTGCGGGGAGCGATGCCCCGCACGCTCGTCTTCGCCTTGATGGCCTCTTCGAGCTGCTGCATCTTCGCCATGCGGACGCGCTGCATTTCGTCGTTGCTGACACGATCATCCAGGCTTGCGCTGGTCGGTGGCGTCGGCGGCGCGTCCAGGTTTTCCGGGCGGGCAACGTCGATGGCCGGGCCTTGCGGCTGCGAGAGGTCGGGCACCGTGGGCGGTGCTGCCCGCTCGGCCTGGATGATCCCGTCCTTCTGGTTGCCGGCAATTTCGTTGGCGAACATGCTGGTGTTGCCAGCCTTTTCGTCCTTCGCACCGGCCGGCCTGTTCTGCTGGTCTGCGCGATCCGCAGCCACCAACACCATGACCAGCAGGAACACGCCCATCAGGCCGCCGATGATGTAGACGGGCAGATTGTTGACGCGGCGAACGCCGGTCTTCTTTGTCACTTCCCCAGGGGAAGCGTCAGGCGACATTTGGTCTTCGCTCATGTGCGTTACTCCTTCCGAACCCACGCGCCGGCCGGGTACAGAGTGCCGTTCTGTGCAGCCGAGTAAGCGCGGGTCAATGACTGGTTGCCCACCAGCAGGGTCACGCGGTACAGGTTCGATTCAGCTTGATCGAGGATGTACCGCAGCGGTTTGCCAGCGGTCGCCGTGGCGTCCGTGGCCGCCGATGCGGCCGAGGCCGGCGCGGCCGGTTTGAACTCCAAGAGGGCATAGCCCTTGGCGCGCAGCGACTCGACCAGCGAAGAGCCGAAGGCATCCGGCGTGGCGTGCTGCAGATCGAACCGGGTGCTTGCGGGCGGGTACACGGCAACGAGCTGCTTCACGGCGTCATCAGCCATCGTTTGATTGAAGGCTGCAGGCGCGCTTTGCGTGAAGTTGCCGTAGGTGGATGGCGCAGTGGTGGCGCAGCCGGCCAGGCCGACCACGAGCAGCGCGAGGAAAGCGGTCTTGCGCATGGTTATTTCCCCCTGGTGATGGTCACGCGGTCTTGGCTGCTGCCGACGCCGGCAATCAGCACGGCCTTGTCGAAAACCGTGTCCACGATGTAGCGGTCACCCTGCACGCGGTAATTGACCATCACGGTTTCTTCATCCGTGAAAACGCCGCCATCCTTGCGAACGACCAGGAGCGTCGGCGCTTCCGTCTGCTGCATCGTGCTGGGCATCTGGATGATGGTTTTGGTCCCATCGTTGTAGACGCGCACGGGCTTCCAGGCGGCCGATCCCGACACGTCATAGGCAAAGTTCAGATCGCCCAGGTACTCGCCGGTTTGCGGGATCGTGCGCGACTGCTTTTCCTTCACTTCGCGGGTCTTGATGGCGTCCCACTTCGCCATTGCGTCTTCCGTGTAGGTGAACGCCACACGGGGCATGAACTCCGTGCGATGCGAGCGCAGCCGCAGGTGATACGTGCGCCGGTTCGTGGTGACGATCAGCGACGTTTCCAGGCCCACGTCCATCGGCTTGATGATGAGGTGCTGCACTTCGGCCGGGCCGCTGCCCGTGATGGCCGGCTCGACCGTCCACCGGGCGGTGTCGCCCAGGTGGATCGAGTTGACCTGTTCACCGGGCTGCAGCTCCACATCGCAGACCTGCAGCACTGCGCACACGATGCTGGGCTGCTGCGCACCGAACAGGAAGCGGATCGAGCCATCGGCGCCGGCCACCGGCTTGATGCCCGTCGCGCTGTTGTCGCGCCACTTCTGAGCGATGGCGACGGCCGCTTTTTCCTGCGGCGTCAGCGTCGGGTTGTCTTTGGAGAAATAGAGGTCGGCCAGGTTCTTTTCAGCCGGGCCGGCCGGCCCTGCAGCGAGTGCGAATGCGGGCGCAGCGCCCAGGACCAAAGCGAGAAGATACTTGTTCATGAGTGTTGCCCCTTAAAGCTGTTTCGACCAAGAGAAGTCACGGACGTAGATGCCAAGCGGGTTGTTGCGCACTTGCTCTTCCGTGGTGTTTGGAGTGGTGGCGACGGTGTAGACCGTGACCAAGGCCCGCATGCGGACCGGCAGGCCCTTCACGACGCCCTGCCGGTCGCGTGTCGTCTCCATCCAGTCCACTTGCCAGGTGTCGGGCGTCTGCGGGATCACCGAGAGAATTTCGGTGCTGACCGTTTCTTTCGCGGCGCGCTTGAACGGGCTGCTGTCCTCGCTGCCGTTCAACCATTCATTGGTCTTGGCCGTGGCCGGATCGTTGGCCGAAAGCATCGAGTAGAGCCGGAACACGGCCTTGCGCTGCAAGGCCACGTCAGGCGTCACCAAGCGGGCATCGCTGACGAACGAGGCCACCGAGGCGTGCACCACGCGCTGATCGACTGCAGCGGCCCGCTGTGCCGGCGCGACGGCCACCGCCTGGCCGAGCTTGTCTACCTCGACCACGTAGGGCACGAACTTCGATTGACTGCCAATGTGGATCAACCCGCCCACGGCGGCCAGGACGATCAACAACGACAGAATGCCGACAACCTGCCAGGTCTGGCGCGACGAGACGACCGCGCCAACGTGTTCATTCCAGGTGCGGCGTGCCGCCAGGTACGGGTTTTCGACCTCGCCCCTGCGTCGGCCACCTTCCATCACCGAATCCGGTGCGCGCCGGGGATCAGCCGGCTGTGCGGGCTTCTTGAAAATCAAGCCCTTGATCGTGTCTGCAAAGCTCATGCTGCCACCCCATAGTCAGAAAGTTTCAAATTGCGGCCGGCGAGCCATTCATGCACCCAGGCATCGCCGAACTTGGTTTCGAGGCTCTTGATAGCCGCCACGGATTCCTTGTCGGACGCGCCGACGAACGCCAGGGCCAGCGGGCCTAGAGCCAGGTCGTAGAGTCGCCGACCGTTCTCGGAAACGTAGTAGTACTGCCGCTTCGGAATGGCCGTAGCCAGAATCTCAATCTGGCGAGCGTTGAGGCCCATGCGGCGATAGAGCGCCGCCGTGTCCTCATCGCGGGCGTACACGTTGGGCAGGAAAATCTTGGTTGCGGTCGATTCCACGATCACGTCCAAGATGCCCGAGTTCGCCGCGTCGGAAAGGCTCTGCGTTGCCATGAGCACCAGGCAGTTCGCCTTGCGCAGCACCTTGAGCCATTCCCGAATCTTGGCGCGGAACGCCGGATGTCCCAGCATCAGCCAGGCTTCGTCCAGGATGATGACGGCCGGCTGGCCTTTCAGGCTGCGCTCGATGCGGCGGAACAGGTAGAGCAGCGTCGGCAGGGCGTATTTCTCGCCCAGGTTCATCAGCTCTTCGATTTCAAAAACGGTGAAGTCGGTGAGCGACAAACCATCTTCTTCGGCATCGAGCAGATGGCCCATGTTGCCGTCCACCGTGTACTGCCGGATCGCCTCGCGGATCGCTTCATCCTGGATCGTCACGCTGAATTCGGACAGCGTGCGCGCTCCGCTGGCGTGCATGCTCATGATCGCGTTCCCGATCTCATTGCGTTGCGCCGGGGTGGTTTCCACGTTGTTCAGCGCAAGGATCGTGTCGATCCACTCCATCGCCCAAGCCCGATCACTCTTCGATTCCAGGAACTGCAGAGGGCAGAAGGCCAGCTTGTCGTCATCGGCCGCCACGGTGAAGTGCTTGCCGCCCGTGGCCTTGGCCAAGGGGTACATGGACATGCCTTTGTCGAAGGCGTAGATCGACATGCCTTGATAGCGACGGAGCTGCGCCGCGATCAACGCAAGGTGCGTTGACTTGCCGGCACCCGTGGGACCGAACATGAAGGTGTGGCCCAGGTCGCGCACATGCAGGTTGAGACGGAACGGCGTGGCACCGTGCGTCACGCAATGCATGAGTGCCGGCGACAGCGGCGGATACATCGGGCAAGGCGCTTTGTTGAGGCCCGTCCAGATCGTGCTTGTCGGCAGCAGATCGGCCAGGTTCATCGTGTTGATGAGCGGGCGGCGAACGTTCTCCACGCCGTGGCCCGGAAGGCTTCCCAGGTAGGCGTCCAGCGTGTTGATTGTCTCGATCCGCGCAGCGAAGCCCAGGCGGTTGATGGCCTTTTCTACCTGGCGTGCAGAGGTTTCCAGCTTTTCGCGGTCTTCGTCCATCAGGACGACGACGCTGGTGTAGTAACCCACCGCGACCAGGCCGCTATTGACCTCGGCAATCGCAGACTCGGCATCGTTCACCATGGACATAGCGTCCTGGTCCACCGAGCCGGTATTCGTGTTGAACACCTGGTCGAAGAAGCCACGGATTTTTTGCTTCCACTTCTTGCGGAACTTGTCCAGGTGCTTCACGGCCTCGTGCGAGTCCATGAAGATGAAGCGGCTCGACCAGCGGTATTCGACGGGCAGCTCGCCCAGGGCGGTCAAGACTCCCGGTGTTGACTCCAGAGGAAAGCCCTCAATGGCGACGACCTGGACGAACTTGCGGCCGATCTTGGGCACCACGCCGCCGAACAGTTCCTGGCCGCCGATCACGGCATCCAGGTACATCGGGTTGCTGGGCAGCAGCACAGGGTGATCCATGCCCGTGATGCAGAACTGCAGCCAGCGCAGCAGATCGTCATGCGTGACCGTGGAGCCGTCTTCGTTCACCACCTTGTTCCCACGCAGGCGCTGCAGCTTGACGGCCGACGAAAGGCGCGAGTCGATGCTGTTGCATTCGCGCTTGAAGTAGTCGATCAAGCCTTGCGTGCGGGCCTTGTTGCCGGGGGTCTTCGCTTCGTCATCGAACATCAGTTCAACGAACTTGCTTTGCGCCAGAAGCGGCGGAAAGTAGGTCATCGTGACGATGAAATAGCCCTCGTACATCGTGCCCAGGCCCTCGAAGAGTCGGCGGCGCTCTTCGTCCATGGCGGCCGACACCGGATCAGGGAAATGCGAAAGGCCCGTTTCGGTGTAGTTGGGTGCCGGCCGGCGCACGGCATCGACGTGGAGCATCCAGCCGTTACCCAGGCCCGCGAGCGCCTGATTGATGCGGAACGACACCATTTCCCGCTGTTCATCGGTGCTGCTTGCGTTGTCGTCGCCCTTGTAGAGCCAAGAGGCGATGAACGACCCGTTCTTACCCACGATCACGCCGTCATCGACCATGGCGGCGTAGTTGAGTAGATCGGCCAGGCCGGCGTCCTTGGAACGATGCTTTTTGAGCTTCAATTCCGCATCGACGGCTCGGATGCGAGCGAACAGGATGAGCAGCAGCAAGGCACCGAGCGCCGCGATGCCAATTGCGATTGCTTCGATCATTTGTATTGCTTCCCTTGGCTATTCGGGTTCAGTCGGAAAGGCGTGCTGCGCGCTGGGTAGTACCCCTTGTACTTACGGTGACGCAGGTACACGAAGCGCAGCTTGGGATCGGACTTCGCCATGAGCCGGCACGCGAAGAGCGCACCGAACCACAGCAGAAGCCCGATCACCGTTGCCCTCAGTTCTTGGGCGCTGAAAATCAGCGCGAAGGCCAGAAGACCCGAAAACATCACCAGTTCACGATCCCCACCCATGAACAGGTTGTCTCGGTTCCCGGCGCGACGAATGGGGATCGTGCGGAGGGCCATCGTTAGACCGTGCGGACGCTGTTGGTCAGAACCGATGCGGCCTTGAGCTGGTGCATCACGGCATCGCCCAGCGCAGCAATCTCAGCGCCACGGCCGAAGAAGGTGCTCATCACGTTCTGCGCGCCGACCAGGAGGGCCATCACCAGGACGAGGAAAATCAGCGTGCGGAAGAAGCCATTCAGGTCGCCGCCGAAGATCAGCACGCCGCCCGCGATCACGATGCCGATGATCGACAGCGCGAAGGCCACGGGGCCGGTGACGGAATTGCGCAGGTTCGTCAACCAGCTTTCATAGGGCAGCGAGCCGCCCGTGCCTTCCGAGGCAAAGGCATGCTGTGGAGACAGCAGGAAAAGCACCATCAGCAGCGCCGCGCCGATGTAGAACATCGTCGTGCGGTTGATGGCGAAGGGACGGAGAAGAGACGCTTGCATTGGAAATACTCCTAGAGGGTTTTGGTGATGTAGCGGCCGTCCACGTACCCGGAAACCTCAAGGATTTCTTGGATGCGGCGACCGCCTTCAGGGGTGCGGGCGATATGAACAACGACATGAACCACCTCGCCTATCAGCGGTTCAATTTCGGCCGGTGCCGACTCATTACGGGTAATGAGCGACCTCAGACGAGCCAGGCCAGCGGCTGCGTTGTTGGCGTGGAGCGTTGCCGCCCCACCCTCGTGCCCGGTGTTCCAGGCATCGAGCAAATCCAACGCTTCCGCCCCACGCACTTCCCCGACCAGAATCCGGTCAGGGCGCATGCGCAGAGTCGCTTTCAGAAGCGCCGTCATCGGCACTTCCAAGGACGTGTGGTACTGAACGAAGTTTTCAGCGGCGCATTGAATTTCGCCGGTGTCTTCGATGATGAAAACGCGCTCCATGGGATCGCAAATCACCATCTCATTGATGATCGCGTTCACGAGCGTGGTCTTGCCCGAGCCAGTGCCGCCAATCACCAGGATGTTCCGGTGGTTCTTGACGGCGGCTTTCAGGGCCTCGTACTGGCCCTGCGTCATGGTGCCGGCCTCGACGTATTGCTCCAGCGTGAAGATGGCCACGGCCTTCTTGCGGATTGCAAACGTGGGCGCAGGCACCACCGGGGGGAGCTGGCCCGCGAAGCGCGAGCCATCAAGCGGCAACTCCCCTTCCAGGATGGGCTTGCCGCGTGTGACTTCCTTGCCGTGGTAGCCGGCAATGGTTTTGATGATCGCTTCGGACTGCGCCACGCGCAGCGACCCGATGCACTTCATCTTTTCGCCAAGCCTTTCCTGCCACAGCTTGCCGTCCGCGTTGAGCATGATTTCGACCGTGCGAGGGTCATTCAATGCACCCAAGAGCAGCGGCCCCATGTCGCGTTCCAATTTCTTCTTGGCCCGCTCTTTGAGCGTTGAGAAGTCTTCTGTGTCTGCCATGTCCGTCCTGTTCCATTTCGTTCGTCGTATTCTACACGGACAAACGATATACCGAACAGGAAAGCAAGGCAAGCCAAAGCCTTCAACGAACTGTTACCCCTGTTGACAAATGGGGTGCCCGGTTGAAGGCTGCGGGGTGAAAGGAGGCGCTGGCTGGCGAGTTGCGCGGCTGGCTGGCGGCTGGATTGCTACCCAGCGAAGCGGCAATCCCCGTGAATGGGGGGCTTTAGCCGCTAAAAATTTCCCCTCTGGCGTCAGGACTTTTTGCCTTTACTTTTGGCTATTTGCTTCCTGTTCGCCTCATCCCATTGCCGCACTGTGAATGCCTGGTACTCGTTGAGGATCGCCGCTATGCGTGCGAACCCGTCCGGGAGACTCTTGGGGGCCTTGCCCCCGGACAAGGCGTCCAGCGTTGCCTTGTCCAAGTCGGTCATTTCCAAAAGGGTCGGCAATGGGACGCTCAAGGCGTCCGCAATGGAACCCATGATCTTGAGGGAAGGATTGGCCTTCCCGTTGGTCAAGTCGGACAGGAATGATATGGACATTCCTGCCTTCTCGGCGAGGTCATGCTTCGTCATTCCTTGCTCTTCGAGCAGGCGTAAGACGTTCGTAAAGAATATCTGGTTGTACACGGTCGGCTATGCCTTGCGATCCGCAGCTCAAAATTTTAGCCGCTAAAGTTCTTGACGGGGAGACCGTGTTTAGCTAAACTTCGAGTTCTCTAGCGCAAGAAAATCAATGCATGAGCCTAAACAGGTTCCAATTTATCGGTAATCTTACCCGCGATGAAGGGGCGAGCGATACATCAAGCTGCAGAGCAGATGCGATCCCCTCCCCTGGCGTCCAATCGGCTGTTTTGATACCGATGCGTCGAGCGACGGCAGGAGTTACGCCGCCGAATCACCCGCCGTTGGCATTTGCCGTGGCGTAATTTCCATTCGGAGGAACCTCAATGTCCGCACCCGCCCCAGCGCCGAAACGAAAAACCGCCGTCGAGAAGACCGCCGACAAGGTGAGCGAAGTCAAGCAGGCCGCTTTGCTCAAGCACACGAAAGAGCAGATCAAGGCAATGCAGCTTTCGCTGTTCGACCTCGCGCCTTGGGGCGACGACATGCGGGCGATGCCGAACGACCTGGCGCGTGCTGCGCTTTTCACGACCAGGAACAAGAAGACCCCGCGTGAGGTGCGGCAGCAACACGTAATTTTTCACGTCAATAAGGACGTGCTCATCACCTATACCGGGATCGAGCTGCGGGCCGATGACGACGAGCTGGTTTGGCAGCAGGTTCTTGAATACGCGAAGCGCTCGCCGGTCGGTACGCCCGTTTCCTTCACGTTCTACGAGCTTTGCACGGACCTGGGCTGGCCGATCAACGGCCGGTACTACGACAAGGCCGAAGAGTGCCTGACGCGCCTGCAGGCGACCGCCATGCAGTTCAGTTCGGGCCGGATCGGCCGGCTTGAATCGGTGTCCCTGATCCATCGCTTCCGCGTGCTGGATCGCGGCAAGAAAACGTCGCGCTGTCAGGTCGAAATCGACGAGGAAATGGTAGTGCTTTTTGCCGGCGATCACTACTCGAAATTCGTGTGGGAAAAGTACCGCGAGCTGTCCCCTACTGCCCGGCGCATGTTCGATTACTTCGTCTCTCACAAGGAACCCTTCCCCTTGAAGCTGGAGACGTTCAGGCTGATGTGCGGGTCCGATTCGGCCAGGCTCAAGAAGTGGCGCGAGCAGACCGGCCAGGCGTGCGAAGAGTTGAGCCAGAGCGGGCTTATCAAGCTGTCATGGGTGCAGGGTGACTCGATCTACTGCCAGCGGTAGACCAGGTGGACATGCGACAGAGAACGGGGGCCTAGGCTCCCGTTTTTCATTGACAGATGAGGGGCGCAGCGGCGGCATGCAGACACTTGAGGGGCCAAGCCAGGGACGGGGAATTTTCGCGGGCGCGAAAACCGGCTATGTCGTGCTGCGCATCGAGCCACGTTCCGCGTCTCGACCCCTGCGGGCTTCCAGCGCCTTTCCGACGCTCACCGGGTCCATGCCCCTCGCCGCTGGGCTTGCAGGCCCGCCAGTGGGCCATACGGCCGCCGCAAGCGGCCATCCAAGGCCGGCCGATCCCTCCCCGGGGG
>JADYZH010000077.1 GCA_020853215.1 Sulfuritalea sp.
ACCGAAAAGCCACTGAAAGACGCGGGATTGGCTATCAGTGAAAAGAGAAGCGGCGATCGACATAGCCAAATAATAGCATGAACATGCCAGAAATGAGCATGATATGCCGGCGATTTCAGATATGGACCGTACGCGCTATATTCCCTGTCTGTACGTAGGTATGGCGAGAGAGTTCCATATTCCGCCACCGCTAATATCTGCTAAAAAATGCTGACCAAAATGCTGACCATCCTACCCTAAAAAGCCCAAAAAAATAGCCAGCAATTGCTTGCTGGCTATTCTTAACTAATTGATTTAATTAGTTGTTAATGGTGGAGGCGGCGGGAATTGAACCCGCGTCCACAAGTGCGCCACATACAGTTCTACATACTTAGCCGCGTCATTTGATTTGACCCGCAACACGCCGACGGACAGGCTGATTGCAGGCGATTCGCTGGATTTTCGAACCGTGCATCGCGACGCTGCACGGCCTTATCCCACTGAATGATTCCGATGCAGCTTGCGCTGCCTGGCCCGTGGGAAAGCCAGTTCGGAAGCCAGCCGGTTATTAAGCGGCTAGAGCGAAACGCTCGTCGTTGGCAGTTAGTGCTTTCCAGATGGATTTACGAGGTACCCGGATCCTCGGTATGCCCTGCATGCTTTGTCACCCATGTCGAAGCCATGTCGCCCCCTGGATGGTGCGGACCAGATGGTGTCCGATCCGCGGATTGCAAGCGGGATTCTAGCGCCTTGCTGCGGCGATGCCCAGAATTTCCGCGGGCGAGGCGGCGATGGCATCCGCGCCCCAGTGTGCCGGCGGCGTGCCGTCGCCCAGGTAGCCCCAGGCGGCGACGACGGTCTGCATGCCGACGATTCGGCCGGCGATCACATCCCGCTCGTCGTCGCCGACGTAGATGCAGGCACCCGGCGCGATTCCCATCACCGCGCTGGCCAGATGCATCGGGTGGCCATGGGGCTTGGCGCGCCGGGCACTGTCGCCGCAGACGATGCAGACGCAGCGCTGCCGAAGGCCGAGGCCTTCCATGAGCGGGATCGCAAAGCGCTGCGATTTGTTGGTGACGATGCCCCAGGGAATCTCGCGTGTTTCCAGTTCTTCCAGATGTTCGGCCATGCCTGCGAAGAGGCGGGTGCCGACGCAGAGTGCGTCCTGGTAAATGGCCAGAAAGCGCTGCTGCAGGGCGGGGTAGGCGGCGTCGGCCGGCGTGATGCCGAGTCCGGCGCCGATCATGCCGCGGGCGCCCGAAGAGACATGCGGACGCAACTTTTCCAGCGGCAGCGGGTCGCGCCCCTGTTCCTGCAGCAAGCGATTGAGGGCCCCGCCGAGGTCGGGCGCGGTGTCCGCCAGCGTGCCGTCGAGGTCGAAGAGGACGGCTTCAGGCACTGCGCTGTGCCCGCAGCAGGTAATTGATGTCGGTATCGGCGCCGACCACGCCTTCGCGCGTAAACGGGTTGTAACGCAGTCCGGTGATCTCGAGCACTTCCAGCCCGGCCTTGCGGCAAAGCCCGGCAAGTTCCGCCGGCTTGAGGAAACGCGAGTAGTCGTGGGTGCCGCGCGGCAGCAGTTGCAGCAGGTACTCTGCACCGAGCACCGCGACCAGGTAGGCTTTTGCGTTGCGATTGAGGGTGGACAGGAACACCTGCCCGCCGGGCTTGACCAGGCGGGCGCAGGCAGCCACCGTGCTGGCCGGATCGGGCACGTGTTCCAGCATTTCCAGGCAGGTGACGTAGTCGAAGCTGCCGGGGTCTGCGTCGGCCATGGCCTCCGCCGAGATCAGACGATAGTCGATCACGTGCCCGCTCTCGTAAAGATGCAGGCGAGCGACGGACAAGGCCTTTTCCGACAGGTCGATACCGGTGACCTGCGCTCCCAGCGCGGCCATGCCCTCGCTCAGCAGGCCGCCGCCACAGCCGATGTCGATCACGCGCTTGCCCTTGAGCTGGGCATTACGGTCGATCCAGCCGATGCGGGCGGGATTGATGTCATGCAGGGGGCGGAACTCGGAATTCGGATCCCACCAGCGATGGGCGACCTCCCCGAACTTGTCGAGTTCCTGCTGGTCGGCGTTGGCGGTTGTGTTCATGGGGGTGCTCCGATGCTGTTATCGCTATCGTACTCGCCGTGAAAGGGAAGCGACACGACAAAAAAAAGCCCTGCGGCGCAGGGCTTTTTTCCGGGTCGGACGGGATTACTTGGTGCCGATGACCTCGATGTCGACGCGACGGTCGGGCTGCAGGCAATCGACGACCGCCTTGCTCTTCGGACCCTTGCACTGATCGGGCTTGGTGACCGGCTGCTTCTCGCCCTTGCCTTCGGCGTAGACGCGGTTGGCATCGATACCCTTGCTCACCAGATAGGCCTTGACGGCTGCGGCACGCTTCTCGGAGAGTTTCTGGTTGTAGGCGTCGTCACCAAAGCGGTCGGCATGGCCGACGGCGAGGATCACTTCGAGCTTGATGCCCTTGATGTCGGCAGCCAGCTTGTCCAGCTTGGCCTTGCCTTCGGGGCGCAGGTCGGCCTTGTTGAAGTCGAACAGGGCGTCGGCGGCCAGCGTTACTTTCTGGGCGGCGGGCTTGGGCGCGGCGGCGGCCGGAGCGGCGGCCTTGGCGGGAGCGGGAGCCGCGGCGGGCGGTTCGCACTTGGCCTTGGGCATCAGGTCCTTGTCGCACTCGCAACCAACCGGGTACTGGCCGTACATGACGTTTTCGGCCAGGGCCGGGGTCCAGTAGCCGGTGCGCCAGCAGAGGCCGGTACCGCTCTTGACGACGCCGCCGCGCGCGTCGATGGCGTAGGGCATGACATCGCCGGCCTTGAGCATCGCGGCGTTCTGGGCGAAGGCCGCGGCTGAGAGTCCGAGCAGCGTGGCGAGCAGCAGAGAATTTTTCGTGTTGATCATGTAGTTCCCCTTCTTGTTGGGCTAAGTTGCGTGACGGAATTCAGTGTTTCGTTTTTTTCATGAACCTGACGCAAGGTCAGGACGTCAGCCGAGTATGCCACAAACCTGCGATGTCAAGCAATTCGGAAATATCGATTTGCGATGGCGCACCGTTGCACATTGCCAGCTTGCCCGCGACCCAGGTATGGGTGACCTGTTCGCGTCCGGCGACGTATACCAGGTGTGAGGCCGGGTCGAAGCATGGCTGCAGCAGCCATTCGTCGAGGCGCACCGCGCACAGGTCGGCCGCCTTGCCGGGTAGCAGCGATCCGATTCTGTCATCCAGCCCGAGCGCTTGCGCCCCGCCAAGTGTGGCTGCACGCAGTGTTGCATGCGCGTCCAGCGCCTCGGCGTTGCGGCTGGATCCTTTGGCCAGGAGGGCCGCATGGCGCATTTCATGAAACAGGTCGAGGCGGTTGTTCGAAGCTGCACCGTCGGTACCCAGGCCGAAATTCAGGCCGCGCACCTCGATGGCCGAAAGCGGCGGGATACCGCTGCCGAGTTTCAGGTTCGAGGTCGGGCAGTGCGCCAGGTGGCAGCCTTCATGGGCCAGCAGGTCGATTTCGCCGGCTTCGAGATGTACGGCATGCACGGCGATCAGCTGCGGCCCGAGCAGGCCCAGCCGATGCAGCCGTTCGATCGGCCGCACGCCGTGCTTTTCCAGGCTTCCCTCGATTTCGTGCAGGGTTTCATGGACATGCATGTGGATCGGGATTTCCAGCTGGGCGGCCAGGGTGGCGATCTTTTCGAAGGTCTTGTCGGCCACGGTGTACGGTGCATGCGGCGCAAGGCAGAAGCCGACCAGCGGGTCGCCGCCCAGGGTATCGCGGATTTCCAGGCCCTTGGCCAGGTAGTCGTCGGCATCGGCGGCATAGCGGGTGGGGAATTCGATGGCGATGATGCCGAGCATCGCACGCATGCCGAGCCTCCGGGCGGCCGAGGCGGCCGCATCCGGGAAGAAATACATGTCGTTGAAGGTGGTGATGCCGCCGCGCAGCATTTCGGCGCAGGCCAGCAGTGTGCCCGCATGCACGAAATCCGGCGTCGCGTGACCTGCTTCGGCCGGCCAGATGCGCTCGGAAAGCCAGCGCATCAGGGGCAGATCATCGGCGTAACCGCGCAGCAGGCTCATCGCGGCATGAGTATGCAGGTTGATCAGTCCCGGCAGCACGACCTGCCCCGGCAGGTCCAGGGTCTGCTGCGCAGTGAAGCGTTGCGCGGCCGCCGCATTCGGCAGCACGGCGACGATGCACCCCTCGCTGACGGCCAGCGAATGTCCGGAAAGGGTGATGCCGGCGGGTTCGATCGGAATGATCCACTGCGGGCGGATCAGCAGGTCGATATTGACGGGTTTGGCGCCCGCAGCAGAGAGGGAATTCATGCGCTGATTCAACCAGATTTACCGGTCCGCGACAACCCGCCGGGCTATCCCTGCGTGCTAAAATTCCACTCTTTACGCCATCCTCCGCCGCAAGCCGGTTGAAGCCCCCTAAATGACTTCGTTCGCCAAAGAAACCCTGCCGATCAGCCTCGAAGAGGAGATGCGTCACTCTTACCTCGACTACGCCATGAGCGTGATCGTCGGCCGGGCGCTGCCTGACGTGCGCGATGGCCTGAAACCCGTGCATCGGCGCGTGCTTTTCGCCATGCACGAGCTTTCCAACGACTGGAACAAGGCCTACAAGAAGTCGGCGCGCATCGTCGGCGACGTGATTGGCAAATACCACCCGCACGGCGATACGGCGGTGTACGACACCATCGTGCGCATGGCGCAGGATTTCTCGCTGCGCTACATGCTGGTCGACGGCCAGGGCAACTTCGGCTCGGTGGACGGCGACAACGCAGCCGCCATGCGCTACACCGAGGTGCGCATGGCGCGCATCGGCCATGAACTGCTGGTCGACATTGACAAGGAAACCGTCGATTTCGGGCCCAACTACGACGGTTCCGAGCAGGAACCGCTGATCCTGCCGGCGCGCATCCCGAACCTTCTGATCAACGGTTCCTCGGGCATCGCCGTCGGCATGGCGACCAATATTCCGCCGCACAACCTCAACGAGGTGGTGGATGCCTGCCTGGTTCTGCTCGGCAATCCGGAAACCACGATCGACGAACTGATCGCCATCATCCCGGCGCCGGATTTCCCCACGGCCGGACTGATTTACGGCGTTTCCGGCGTGCGCGACGGCTACCTGACCGGTCGCGGCCGCGTGGTCATGCGCGCGCGCACCCACATCGAGGATCTGCCGCGCAGCGGACGGCAGGCCATCGTGGTCGATGAACTGCCCTACCAGGTCAACAAGAAGACCCTGCAGGAAAAGATCGCCGAACTGGTCAACGAGAAGAAGATCGACGGCATCGCCCACATCCAGGACGAGTCCGACAAGTCCGGCATGCGCCTGGTGATCGAACTGAAAAAAGGCCAGGTGCCCGAGGTGGTACTGAACCACCTCTACAAGCAGACGCAGCTGCAGGACACCTTCGGCATGAACATGGTGGCGCTGGTCGACGGCCGCCCGCGCCTGCTTAACCTGAAGGAGATGCTGCAGTGCTTTCTGGCCCACCGCCGCGAGGTCATCACGCGGCGCACGGTGTTCGAACTGCGCAAGGCGCGCGAGCGCGGCCATATCCTCGAAGGACTGGCCGTCGCGTTGTCGAACGTCGACGAGATCATCGCCCTGATCAAGGCCGCGCAGACGCCGGCCGAAGCCAAGCGCGGCCTGATGGCACGCACCTGGCGTTCGACCCTGGTGGAGGGCATGCTGGCCCGGGCGTCGGCCGAATCGTCGCGTCCGGATGGTCTTGGCGCGGAGTTCGGCCTTTCGGCGCAAGGCTACCTGTTGTCCGACGCCCAGGCCCAGGCCATCCTCGAACTGCGCCTGCAGCGCCTGACGGGGCTGGAACAGGACAAGATCGTTGCCGAGTACAAGGAGGTGATGGAGCAGATCGCCGACCTGCTGGACATCCTGGCCCGTCCCGAGCGCATCACCACGATCATCGGTGAGGAACTGACTGCGGTGAAGGCCCAGTTCGGCGACGCGCGGCGTTCGGAAATCGTCCTCAGCACCGCCGACATCAACCTCGAAGACCTGATCGTGCGCGAAGACATGGTCGTCACGCTGTCGCATACCGGCTACATCAAGCGCCAGCCGCTGGCCGACTACCGCGCCCAGCGGCGCGGCGGGCGCGGCAAGCAGGCGGCGGCCATCAAGGAGGACGATTTCGTCGATCGCCTGTTCGTCGCCAACACCCACGACTACATCCTGTGCTTTTCCAGCCGTGGCCGGGTCTATTGGCTCAAGGTTTATGAGGCGCCTGAAGGCCAGCGCGCTTCGCGCGGCCGGCCGATCGTCAATCTTTTTCCGCTCGATGAGGGCGAGAAGATCACCGCGATCCTGCCGGTCAAGGAATTCGACGAAGAACACTTCGTCTTCATGGCTACCGCCATGGGCACGGTGAAGAAGACCCCGCTGACCAGTTTCGCCAATCCGCGCAAGGCCGGCATCATCGCCGTGGGCCTGGACGAAGGGGATCACCTGATCGGCGTCGCCATCACCAACGGCCAGTGCGACGTGATGCTGTTCTCGGATTCCGGCAAGGCCGTGCGCTTCGCCGAGGACGACGTGCGACCGATGGGCCGCGAAGCGCGCGGCGTGCGCGGCATGACGCTGGAGGAAGAGCAGGAGGTCATCTCGATGCTGGTGGCCGACAGCGAGGACTACAGCGTGCTGACAGCCACCGAGAACGGCTTCGGCAAGCGCACGCCGATCGCCGAATACACCCGCCACAGCCGGGGCACCAAGGGCATGATCGCGATCCAGACCTCGGAGCGCAACGGCAAGGTGGTCGCGGCCGTGCTCGCCGGCCTGGGCGAAACCCGCGAGGAGATCATGCTGATTTCAACCGGCGGCGTGCTGATCCGCACCCGGGTCACCGACATACGTGTCATGAGCCGCTCGACCCAGGGCGTGACGCTGATCAACCTCGACGAGGGTACGTTCCTCGCGGGTGTCGAGAAGGTCATCGAAACCGAAGACGAGGATCCGTCCTCGGATCTGCCGGTCGATGATGCGGCCGACTGATGCACGCCTTCCCGGCGCGGATCGACGTGACAACCCGGCAATTAATGTATACGGTATCCTGTATTCTTGTGATTTTCTGAATTTTCCAATCTGATTTAGTCACTTCCGGAGGCTGGCAATGGCACGTATTTTCAACTTCAGCGCAGGGCCCGCGGCCCTTCCCGAGACCGTACTCAAGCAGGCCGCAGACGAACTGCTCGACTGGCGCGGCAGTGGCCAGTCGGTGATGGAAATGAGCCATCGCGGCAAGGAGTACATGGCCATCCACGCCCAGGCCGAGGCCGACCTGCGTGAGCTGATGGGCATCCCGGCCAATTACAAGGTGCTGTTCCTGCAAGGCGGCGCCACGCTGCAGTTCGAAATGATCCCGATGAACCTGTTCGCCGGCAAGGCCAGCGCCGATTTCGTCCATACCGGCGAATGGGCCAAGAAGGCCATCAAGGCGGCCAAGGCCTTCGGCAAGGTGAATATCGTCGCCAGCAGCGAGGACGGCAGCTTTACCTACGCTCCGGCACAGAAGGACTGGAAGCTGGACAAGGACGCCGCCTACGTGCACTACACCGGCAACGAAACCATCGGCGGCGTCGAGTTCCACTGGACGCCAGAAACCGGCGACGTGCCGCTGGTCTGCGACATGTCCTCGAACATCCTGTCGAAGCCGGTCGATGTCAGCAAGTACGGCCTGATCTATGCCGGCGCGCAGAAGAACATCGGCCCCGCCGGCCTGACCATCGTCATCATCCGCGACGACCTGATCGGCAAGGGCGTGCCGGCGCCGCAGACCATGATGGACTACAAGACCCACGCCGAAAACGACTCGATGTACAACACGCCGCCGACCTACGGCATCTACATCGCCGGCCTGGTGTTCCAGTGGCTCAAGCAGCAGGGCGGCCTGGCGGCGATCGAGAAGCAGAACATCGCCAAGGCGAAGATGCTCTACGACTGCATCGACGCGTCGAGCTTCTACGCCAACCCGGTGCGCAAGGAAGACCGCTCGCGCATGAACGTGCCTTTCACGCTCAAGAGCGCCGCGCTCGACGAGGAATTTCTCAAGGGCGCCAAGGCGGCCGGCATGGTTCAGCTCAAGGGCCACCGCTCGGTCGGCGGCATGCGCGCCTCGATCTACAACGCCATGCCGGTCGCCGGCGTCGCCGCACTGGTGGCCTACATGAAGGAATTCGAGGCAAAAAATGGCTAAGCCGATCAATGTCCTGATCCTCAACCAGATCTCGCAGAACGGCCTCAAGCGGCTGCCGGCGGAGCGTTACCAGGTCGGCAAGGACGTCGCCAACCCGGATGCCGTCATGGTGCGCTCGGCCGACATGCACAAGATGGATATCCCGGCTTCGGTGCAGGCCATCGGCCGCGCCGGTGCCGGTACCAACAACATCCCGGTCAAGGCGATGTCGGCACGCGGCGTGCCGGTATTCAACGCGCCGGGCGCCAATGCCAATGCGGTCAAGGAACTGGTGGTGGCCGGCATGCTGCTGGCGGCGCGCAACATCGGCGGCGCCATGAAATTCGTCTCCGGGCTCGATCCGGCTGATCCGGAAATGGAAAAGAAGGTCGAGGACGGCAAGAAGAATTTCGCCGGCTTCGAACTCGCCGGACATACCCTGGGCGTCATCGGCCTAGGCAAGATCGGCTGCCTGGTGGCCGACGTGGCGATCAAGCTGGGCATGGACGTGCTCGGCTACGACCCGGAAATCACCGTCGATGCGGCCTGGAGCCTGCCGTCCCAGGTGAAGAAGGCCAACAGCGTCGCCGAGGTGCTGAAGCATGCCGATTTCATCTCGATGCACGTGCCGCTGGTCGATGCCACGCGCAAGATGATCAATGCCGACATGCTGGCGCACGCCAGGCATGGCGCCGTGCTGTTGAATTTCTCGCGCGAGGGCGTGGTGGACGAAGCGGCCGTGCTTGCCGCACTGGAGGCGAAAAAGCTTGCCGCCTACGTCTGCGATTTTCCCAGCCCGCATGTCAATGGCCATCCCCATGTCATCGCGCTGCCGCATCTGGGCGCCTCCACCGGGGAAGCCGAAGAAAACTGCGCCATCATGGTGGCCGACCAGCTGCGCGAGTACATGGAACACGGCAACGTGCAGAATGCGGTGAACTTCCCGAACGTGACCATGCCGCGCGAGTCGAACTTCCGCATCGCCGTTGCCAATTCCAACGTGCCCAACATGCTGGGCCAGATTTCGACCGCGATGGCCAATGCCGGCCTCAACATCCACAACATGATGAACAAGTCGAAGGGCGACGTCGCCTACACCCTGGTCGATGTGGACAGCGCGGTGCCCGGCAAGGTGATCGAGGCGATTGCCGGCATCGAGGGCGTGCTGGCCGTCAGGTATCTGCCGCTGGAGGGCTGAGGGTGGCCGACGATTCGCAGGAGCTGGCCCGGCTGCGCGACCAGATCGACGCGATCGACGGCGAGTTGCTGCGCCTGATCAACGAGCGGGCCGGACTGGCGCATCGCATCGGCGAGATCAAGCAGGGCAACATCTACCGGCCGGAACGCGAGGCGCAGGTGCTGCGGCGGATCGCCGAAAGGAATCCCGGCCCGCTGCCGGCGGCGGCGGCCCAGCGCATCGTGCGCGAAGTCATGTCGGCCTGCCTGGCGCTGGAACAGCCGCTGACCATCGCCTACCTCGGCCCGGCCGGGACCTATTCCGAATCCGCCGCGCGCAAGCATTTCGGCGGCGCGCCGACGCTGCTGGCCTGCGCTGGCATCGACGACGTGTTCCGTGTCGTCGAAGCCGGAAATGCGGATTACGGCGTGGTGCCGATCGAGAACTCGACCGAGGGCGCCATCGGCCGTTCCCTGGACCTGCTGCTGTCCTCGCCCTTGCAGATCTGCGGCGAGATCAACCTGCCGATCCATCACAAGCTGATGGGGCGGGGCGACGATCCGGCGGGCGCCACGCGCATCTACTCGCACGCGCAATCCCTGGCGCAATGCCACGAGTGGCTGAATCGCAACCTGCCGCAGGTGCAGCGGGTTCCGGTGGCGAGCAATGCCGAGGCGGCGCGCCTGGCGGCGGCCGAGACCGGCACGGCGGCCATCGCCGGCGATGCCGCGGCCGAACTGTATGGCCTGAACATACTCGCCGACAACATCGAGGACGATCCGAACAACACCACGCGCTTTGCCGTGATCGCCGGCCACGACGCGGGCCCTTCGGGATCGGACCGAACGTCCCTGGTCTGTTCGGCGCAGAACCGGCCGGGCGGGCTCTACCAGTTGCTGGCCCCTTTCGCCGACAACGGCGTTTCCATGAGCCGGCTGGAATCGCGCCCGGCGCGCGGTTTCGGCGGCAGCCGCTGGGAATACGTGTTCTACATCGACATCGAGGGCCACCGCAGCCAGCCCGAAGCCACACGGGCCCTCGAAGAACTGCGTAGCCGGGCAGGTTTCGTCAAGATCCTGGGCTCCTATCCCAGGGCCGTTTACTGAAAGGTCCTTCATGAGCATCGTCGAGCAGGCACCCTCGTACGTCCGCGCCATTTCGCCGTACGTTCCCGGCAAGCCGATCACCGAACTGGCCCGCCAGATGGGGATTCCGGTCGAGAAGATCGTCAAGCTGGCCTCCAACGAAAACCCGTTGGGCATGAGTCCGAAGGCGCGCAAGGCGGTCGAGGCGGCGCTCATTGGCGTAAATGGCGGCATCGAGCGTTACCCGGACCAGTTCGAGCTGATCGCGGCGATCGCCGAACGCCATGGCGTGGCGCAGGAGCAGGTGGTGCTGGGCAATGGTTCGAACGACGTGCTCGACCTGGCGGCCCGGGTTTTCCTCGCACCGGGCCGTTCCGCCGTGTTTTCCAGGCATGCCTTCGCCGTGTATCCGCTGGCCACGATGTCGGCGGGCGCCGAGTGCATCGCCGCGCCGGCGAAGAACTACGGCCATGACCCGGCCGCCATGCTGGCGGCGATCAGGCCCGACACGCATGTGGTGTGGATCGCCAACCCCAACAATCCGACCGGCAACTTCCTGCCGCAAGCCGAAGTGCGCGCCTTCATCGAGAAAATTCCGGCGCATGTCGCGGTCGTCCTCGACGAGGCCTATACGGAATACCTGGCACCGGCCGATCGCGCCGACACGGTGGCATGGATCAAGGACTTTCCCAACCTGCTGGTGGTCCGGACTTTTTCCAAGATCTATGGCCTGGCGGGTCTGCGCATCGGCTACGGCGTGGGGCGCAGCGAGGTAATCGACCTGCTCAACCGCGTGCGCCAGCCTTTCAACGTGAACAACCTCGCGCTCGCAGGTGCGCTGGCGGCGCTCGACGACCATGCTTTCCTCGCCGAGAGCTATGAATCCAACCGGCGCGGCATGGAGCAGATCGTCGCCGGCCTCAAGCGCCTGGGCCTCGAGCACATTCCTTCCCACGGCAACTTCGTTACCTTCGAGGTGGCCGATACCGCTGCGGTCAATGGCAGGCTGCTGAAGCAGGGCGTGATCGTGCGCCCCATCGGCGGTTACGGCATGCCCAACCACCTGCGCGTGACCATCGGCCTCGAAGCGGAAAACCAGCGTTTCCTCGAGGCCCTGCAAAAATCGCTCTGATGG
>JADYZH010000078.1 GCA_020853215.1 Sulfuritalea sp.
CGGAACTGATACCCACCGAACCGCCATACTGCGGACTGCCGGAAAACGTCGTGTTGTCGGCACTGCCCGCCTGGAGCAGGATCTGGTTGCCGGCCGTAATGGTTTGCGCACCCATGCTCTTGAGCACGACGCCAGGACCTTGCGAGCTGGAGATGGTGCCATCGCCGCCGGTCAGAGTGATGTTGCGCCCGACGATGTGCATGTTTGCGGACGCATTGACAAGAGTCTGCGTGGTGGCCGCTGCCGAGCCGAACGTGAGGTCCCCGCCGCCAAAGAGATTGACGTTCCCGGCGTTGATGATGGATTGCGAGACGATCATATTGCCACGGTCGGCCACCACATCGGTGGCAGCCGTGCCCGCGCCGTCCCAGCCGGCGATCAAGGTCAACGTCGCGACGTTGTTGATGCTGCTGCCGCTGACCGAAATATTCCCCGTGTTTGCCGCGCCATCGCTGTAGGCCAACAGGGAAAAATTGTGTCCGTTGCCATTGATCGTAGCCCCGGTCATGGTGATTCGGCCGGACCCGCCGGTGCCATTGTTCGACTGAATGGTCAGGTCGGTTCCGCCCAAAAAGCTGAACGTGTAGTTGATGTCGCCATCGGCAATGGTTCCGCCAGAGCCCGGTGCAAAGATCGGACCCAAGGCAACCGGTATCCCAACACCGGGGATGATGTCGAGATCCACCGGATCGAGTAACCATTTGCCTGCCTTGCCACCCAGGCCAGCCGCAGCGGTTACGCGAATGCCGCGCGCATCCAGGCTGTTATGCCCGGAAGTCTCGACGAAGCCACCATCGCCGCCAAGCGCTCCGCCCCGTGCGGAGATGCTGCCGTAGGCGCGCGTCGTGTCGTCCGACCAGATGATCACCGTGCCGCCATCGCCGACTTTTCCGGCATCGGCTTTCAGCGTGGCGTCGGGGCCGAAGTAGCTGACGTTCGCGTTTTGCACATCCGGGTTCTTGCCCTGGTAGTCGCCACCGACCAGGATCCTGCCGCCGCCGCCATCGGCCTCACCGGTGCCGCTGGCATCGATTTCGGCCTTGTCCATGACCGCGACGCGATTGCCCAGCACTTCGACGCTGCCGCCCCGGGTGCCGGTGGTGACGATGCGGCCGTTGCCGTCGACATAGGCGTCCTGGCTGGCCTTGAGGAAAACGCGGCCGCCCTCGCTGACCACGCTGCTGGCATTGACCGTGCCGCTGTTCCTGACGATGACGCCGGCGATGCCGATGCGGCCGGCTTCCGCCGTCAGGGTGCCGAGGTTGGTGGCATTGCCTTCGGCGCCGGTGATGTCGACCTTGACGCCGGGGGTGGCGCTGTCGACCAGGCTCACGGTAGCGCCGGCGGCGAGGATGGTTTCACCCTTCGGCGTGGTGATGATGCCTTCGTTGGTGACGTTGCTGCCGATCAGATAGACGCTGCCGCCGGCGGGGGTGCGGATTTCGCCCTGGTTGACGACGCTCTTCGCCGTGCCGTCGTTGATGAAGACGCTGCGACCGGCGAGGAAGTCGGCATTGCTGATGTTGAGGGTGCTGGCGACGAAGGCGGCGACGTCGACCTTGCCGCCGGGGCCGACCATGATGCCGGCGGGGTTCACCAGCCAGACGCGGCCGTTGGAACTCAGGGTGCCGTAGATGGCGGTCGGGTCGTTCAATACCCGGTTGAGCACCGAACTGGAGGCGGAGGTCTGGGCGAAGTGCGTGGTCTCGCCGGCCTGGATGGAGAACTTCTGCCAGTTGATGATGGCGCCGGGGGTGTTGGTGACCGTCAGAACCTTGCCGGCCTGATTGAAGGTGGCGGCGCCATTGACGACCGTGGGGTTCAGCGGATTGGACAGGACCGGGGCGCTGAGGAAGCACGCGGCCACCGCGGCTGTGCCGAGGCGGACGGACGTGGAGAGCCGGGGGGACCGTTTGCGGGAAGGATGCTTGTAGCTCATGTCACACTCCAAGGGCGGAACAGCCGCCCGCACGAAATTCACTTATAGCGCCAATACCGGATTGCCGGCCATGCACAAAGTCACACTTTGACAAATAATTCTCGCCTTGTTCCGGGCTGGCTTGTCGGTTAAAAACCGAAGGCCACGCCGACGTGGCCGCGGAGGCTGCCCTCCGCCTGCCAGTTTTCATTCGGCAGGTTTTTCGGCGTGTACCCATCCAGAACCTGTGCCACGTCGAAGCGGGCGCTGATGTCCTTGTTGAGGTTGTAGCGCAAGCCGACACCCGCCGATGCGATGCCGTATTTCACCGACGGGCCAACGTTGCTGCCCTGCGCCGCATCGACGAAGGCCAGGAACTTCAAGGTGCCAGGCACGCCCATGCCGGTTGCCATGTCCGGCGTATAACCCTCGAGATTCACGACATAGCCACGGTCTGTGGCGACGGCGCGCTCGTTGAAACCGCGCACCGCCGTCCAGCCCGCCAGACCGAAGCGTTCGGTAACCGGCAGGGCGCTGTGCGAATACTGGGCGTTGGCGGCAAACCTGAACAACCAGTCGCCGGTGATGGCGGCGAAATAGCTGCCGCCGGCGCGTACCGCGGAAAAATCGTCCCTGACCTTGTAGCCGGAGGCCGCCGAGTAGTTGTCATCCTTGGCCGGGAGGCCAAACGTATAGTCGGCGCCGGTCGCGATATTCTGTGCCGCCGTGAAGTAGAAATCGATGGACTGGCCTGGTTTTTGCCATTGGCCGCTGTAAGTGGCTGAAACCGGCTGGATCGTGTAGGGCGTGCAGCCTGCCGTTCCATACAGGGTCTTTGACGAGATACCGGGAAGATCGCAGGTGTTATCCAGGTACTTGCGGTCGTAGGCCAGCACCAACCGCGAACTGTATTCGCCGGCGCGCGGGAAAATGTGGTTGTAGCGCAGCCCCCAGATCTCGCCTTTGCCATTGATGCCAAGGCCGCCACCGGGCACCAGCACATTGGCCGGCGTGTTGGTGCTGGAATTCGCGTAAATCATGTCGATGCTGTCGCCCAGACCGTACAGAGGCAGACGGTAGCCAATGCTGTAGATGTCGACTTCCACACCATCGCCCTCATCCCAGGGAAACACGCGATTGCCGAAAACCTTCATGCGGCCCGGCGGGTCGACCGCGGTGGTGTAGGCCACGGTCAGCACCTGGTCCTTGTTGAACATGTTCGAGTTCTGGTAGGAAACGCCCAGGCGGGCATAGCCGCTGGATCGGGTACCGGTATTGTCGAGCGTGACGTAGAAGCGATCCGGATCTTCTTCCTTGACGTCGATCCGGGCGTTGACCTTGCCTTCTTCTTCGCTGACGCCCAGCGTCACCTCGACCTGCTTGGCCGGGTTTTCGTTGCTGAGCTGGATGTTCTCGGAAAGCTTGCGCATGTTGGGCGGCGTGCCTTCCTTCAGCTCGGGCAGGCCGGCACGCACGTTTTCTTCGTTGAAATGCTTGTTGCCGGTGATGGTGACTTTGCCGACCACACCCTCGCTGACCACCAGGCGGACCACGCCACCGGTGAGCTCCTGCTCCGGCACATAGACCTGCACGGTGCCGTAGCCAAGGCGGCGATACTCGTTTTCGAGCGCTTCGAGGGACTTTTGCACGTCGCCATACACCTTGCCCTTGCCGATATAGGGCGCCACCAGTTCCTGCACCCGCTCCACCGTGAGTATCGTGTTGCCGTCGACCTGGAAGCGGTTGATCTCGAAACCCGCGCCCTGGGCTTGTGCGGCAGCATGTTCCAGCGGCCCGACCGCAAGCAGGAATGCAGCCGCCAGATAGCCTGCCAGCCTTTTAGTCATATGAAAATCCCCAATGAAATCATTTACAAGCAAAGCAAAGTTGCACGGATTTCTCCTATTAGTGGAAACACTAGCAGAGTTTGGGTTGGACGGCAACGCAAGAATGGTCGGGCACACCCCCGGAACCGCTGGCTTCGTTCCCAAAATGCAACGCCCGGATCGGTCGGAAATTCGAACCTCCGGCTGCGACGGGTCAAGCCGGACCCGGCGCGGGCCGA
Organism: Sulfuritalea sp.; assembly: GCA_020853215.1. Taxonomy (GTDB): domain Bacteria; phylum Pseudomonadota; class Gammaproteobacteria; order Burkholderiales; family Rhodocyclaceae; genus Sulfuritalea. Next base: position 3,984 of record JADYZH010000078.1, read on the forward strand.
AGGTAGAATAAGGCAATGGAAACGCCCCAAACCGGCGCCCGGACGCTGCTGATCCTGACCAATCTGCCCGACGAAGCCAGCGCGCAAGCACTGGCGACGACGCTGGTGTCCGCCCGCCTGGCGGCCTGCGTGAACATGCTGGCGCCCTGCCGTTCGGTGTATCGCTGGCAGGATGCGATCGAAAGCGCGCAGGAAATCCCCCTGCTGATCAAGGCCACGGAAACGGGCTATGCCGCGCTGGAGGCGGCGATCCGCGCCGCCCACCCGTATGAACTTCCCGAGATCATCGCGGTCCCAATTGCCTACGGTCTGCCCGAATACCTCGACTGGGTGGTTGCCGAAACTCGCACCGAAACCTGCTCCGAATCCCCGAACGGGAAGCTCCCCACATGATGATCCGCCTGCTGTTCCTGCTGCTTTTCGTCCTCGCCGGCCCGGCCCGCGCCGAAGAACCGCTGCCGCCGGAGCAGGCCTTCCGTTTTTCGGCGCGCGTCGTCGACGCGAAAACCATCGAGGCACGCTGGCAGATCACCGACCAGTACTACATGTACCGCGACAAGTTCAAGTTCGCGCTGGACGGCGGCACCCTTGGCGCGCCGAAGCTGCCGCCGGGCAAGATGAAGGAAGACGAGAACTTCGGCAATGTCGAGGTCTATCGCAAGGAAGTGAAGATCCTGCTGCCGGTGGACGCGTCCGGCCCCGTGACGCTGAAGGCGGTCTCGCAGGGTTGCTGGGACGGCGGCATTTGCTACCCGCCGATCAACCAGGATGCCCAGCTGACCATGGCGGGCGCCACCAGTCCGTCCGCCGCCGTGTCGCCAGCGCCGACTCCTCCGGCTTCGGCGGCGGCACCGGCACCGGCACCGGCAGCGGGCGACGAAAGCTCGCGCATCGCCGGCCTGTTCAAGGGCGACAACCTGGCCTTGGTGCTTCTCAGTTTCTTCGGCTTCGGCCTGCTGCTTTCCCTGACGCCCTGCGTGTTCCCGATGATCCCGATCCTGTCGGGCATCATCGTCAATCACGGTCATGCCGTGAGCCACCTGCGCGCCTTCATGCTGTCGCTGGCCTATGTGCTGGGCATGGCCGTGACCTACGCCGCGGTGGGCGTGGCCGCCGGGCTGTCCGGCACGCTGCTGTCGGCTGCGCTGCAGAACGCCTGGGTGCTGGGCGGTTTCGCGCTGGTGTTCGTCGTGCTGTCGCTGTCGATGTTCGGCTTCTACGAACTGCAGCTGCCGGCGGCATTGCAAAGCCGCGTGTCCGACACCGCCAACCGCCAGGGCGGCTCGCTGCCCGCCATCGCGCTGATGGGCGCGCTGTCGGCCCTGATCGTCGGCCCCTGCGTCGCCGCACCGCTGGCCGGCGCCCTGCTCTACATCGCCAAGACGGGCGACGCCCTGCTCGGCGGCAGCGCGCTGTTCGTCATGGCGCTGGGCATGGGGGCGCCGCTGTTGCTGGTGGGCGCCTTCTCGCGCACGCTGCTGCCGAAGTCCGGACCATGGATGGAGGGCGTCAAGAAATTCTTCGGCGTGATCATGCTGGCCACTGCGCTGTGGCTGGTCTCGCCGGTGATTCCGCTGTGGGTCCAGATGCTCGGCTGGGCGCTGCTGCTGGTGGTGCCGGCGATCTACCTGCATGCGCTCGACCCCCTGCCGCAAAACGCGCATGGCTGGCAGCGCCTGGGCAAGGGGCTCGGCGTGGTGCTGCTGCTGGGCGGCGCAGCGATGCTGATGGGCGTGCTGGGCGGCGCGAAGGACCCGCTGCAGCCGCTGGGCTTCCTGCGCGGGGGCATCGCCGCCGAAGCGCACGGGCCGGCCTTCGAGCGCGTCGCCACGGTCGAACAGCTGGATGCCCGCCTCGCCGCGGCGAAGGCCGCCGGCAAGCCGGTGATGCTGGATTTCTACGCCGACTGGTGCGTCAGCTGCAAGGAAATGGAACGCTTCACCTTTGCCGATGCCAAAGTCGCCGCACGCATGAAGCAGATGGTGCTGCTGCAGGCCGACGTCACGGCGAACAACGATGCCGACAAGGCGCTGCTGAAGCGCTTTGGCCTGTTCGGCCCGCCCGGTATCATCTTCTGGAGCACGGCCGGCAGCGAACTTGGCGACCAGCGCGTGGTCGGCTTTGTTCCGGCCGACAAGTTCCTGCCCACCCTCGAGCGCGTGCTGCGCTGAATCCACCAACTACTTCGGAGTCTCCCATGTTCACCGGCATCATTACCGCCGTCGGAAAAATCAGCCATGTCCAGCCGCTGGAAAAGGGCCTGCGCCTTACCGTCGAGGCGCCCGGCCTCAAGCTCGGAGATGTCGCGCTGGGCGATTCGATCGCGCACGGCGGCGTCTGCCTCACCGTGATCGCCAAGAAGAAGAACAGCTACCAGGTCGACGTCTCGCGTGAGACGCTGGACTGCACGGTCGGCCTCGATGCCGCGGGTGGCGAAGTGAATCTCGAAAAGGCCATGCGCCTGTCGGATTTCATCGGCGGCCATCTCGTCTCCGGCCATGTCGATGGCGTCGGCGAGGTGGAGAAGTTCGAGCGGGTCGGCGAGTCGCATGAACTGGTGGTCAAGGCGCCGAAAAACCTGGCGAAGTACATCGCACGCAAGGGGTCGATCGTGGTCGATGGCGTCTCGCTCACCACCAACCGCGTCGGCGGCAAAGGCGGCCGCCGCTTCTCGATCAACCTGATCCCGCACACGGTCGAAGTAACGACGCTGAAGCGCCTGCACCCCGGCGCCAGGGTCAATCTGGAGATCGACCTGATCGCCCGCTACGTCGAGCGCATGCTGTCCGCCGGCGCGGCGTAAAATGCGCGGTTTCTTCCGCCAGAGACTTTCGCCATGAGCATCAGCCCCGTTCTCGATATCGTCGCCGACATGCGCGCCGGCCGCATGGTGATCCTGGTCGACGAGGAGGATCGCGAAAACGAAGGCGATCTGGTGCTGGCCGCCGAGCACGTCACGCCCGAGGCGATCAACTTCATGGCGAAATATGGCCGCGGCCTGATCTGCCTGACCCTGACCGAGGCGCGCTGCCGCCAGCTCGACCTGCCGCTGATGGTGCGCGACAACAAGACGCCGCACGGCACCGCCTTCACCGTCTCGATCGAAGCCGCCGAGGGCGTCACCACCGGCATCTCGGCGCAGGACCGCTCGCGCACGGTGCAGGCCGCCGTGGCGAAGAACGCCACTTCCGCCGACATCGTCCAGCCCGGCCACATCTTTCCCCTGATGGCGCAGAACGGCGGCGTGCTGGTACGTGCCGGGCATACCGAGGCCGGCTGCGATTTCGCGCAGCTGGCCGGCTGCGAGCCCGCGGCGGTGATCTGCGAGATCCTCAAGGAAGACGGCACCATGGC
>JADYZH010000079.1 GCA_020853215.1 Sulfuritalea sp.
GCCAGCATCGCGGTCGGGATGGTCTGGGTGAACATGAACTGGCCGAGAACCAGGAAGTAGCAGAGCAGGGCCGTCACCACCGCATCCCGTGCGGCCCGCAGCTCGAGCAGCTTCAGCGCCAGAAAGATCAGCAGCAGGGCGATGCCCGGGGTCCGCCCGAGGATCGTACGGTACTGCAGGAATACGCCGGCGGTGCCGGCGATGACCAGCAACACCAGCAACCAGCGCGGCGGCAGACGCCAGTGTCGCCAGGTCAGCAGGGCGCGGCAGCCGAATGCGCCTGCCGCGGCGAATGCGAGCCACTGCGGAACATGCTGCGCCAGTGGCGCGGCTGCGGCGACGGCACTGGCCAGCAGCCACCAGGCCTGGCGCCGGCTGACGGGACGGCTAGCGCGTGCCATCGCGGTACAAGGCCAGCGCGCGCAGGCCGGCAGCAAGATGCTCCTGGCCCTGGTCCTGGGCCAGCTGCAATCCGGGCAGGCGCAAACCCCAGGCCAGCCCTGCCGCGTCGGCATCCAGCATCCAGCGCGCGAGTATCGACAGCCGCTGCTCGCTGTCATTCATTTCAGGCAGGGCATGCCAGTCCAGCCAGACCTGTTGTGCGCTTGCCCCGGCAAACAACTTGGTCAGCAAGGGGCCGTCGTGCTGGCGGGCCACGGCCTTCCACGCCACATGGCGCGGGGCATCGGCGACCTGATGCTTGCGCAACCCTGAAAAGTCATCGGCGCCGCGACCGTCGCGGGTCGTGCCGCGCGCCGAGTCGCCGCTCCACGGCAGCGGCGGCGCCCTGGCGGCCGGCGCCGGATAGACCAGGCAGTCGAGGGCCGGGGCGGCATAGCTCCAGGCACGGACCAGGCCGAGCGGCCAGGTGGTTTCGATGGTGACCCGGGGCAGCGGCAGCCAGCCGCGGCGCGTGGCGGGATGGCCGAGAATCGCCACCTTGCTGCCGCGCGCCTCGATGTCGACTTCGACCGGCTCCAGGTTGGCGATCGACAGGCGCAGGCTGGTGCGGGCATCCGGCCTGCGGTTATCCAGGACCAGGGAAAACTGCGCCGTGCCGCCGGCAAAGACCGGTTCGCAGCGACCGGGACGCAGGCCGATCAGGACCAGGTTGCGGAAGGTGTGAAGGATGGTGACGATGCCCAGGCCGGCCAGCATGAACACCAGGCCATGGCCGAGGCTGAGGTTGTAGTTCATCGCGCCGAGCAGGATTACCCCGAGCGCCGCGGCATAGGCCACGCCGGCTCGCGTCGGCAGGACATAGACGCGGCGCTGGGTGAGGATGATCGGCACGGGTTCCGGCGGTCGCTCCCTCAAGGCCCAGCGGACGAAGGTCTCGTGCAGCCGGTGACGCAATGTGGCGAGCATGGTCGCTGCCCCAACAGGCCTCAGGGCAGCGGCACCGCTTCGATAAGGGCGGCGGCAACGGCCTCCACATCGGTGTGCGCGCTGTCGTCCGCCGGGCGCAGGCGATGGGCGATGACGCCGGGCAGCACGGCCTGCACGTCTTCCGGCAATACATGGTCACGTCCGTCGAGCAGAGCCCAGGCCCGCGCCACCGCGAGCAATGCAAGGCAGGCGCGGGGCGACAGTCCGGCCTGCCAGCGCGGTGCCGTGCGGGTATGGGCGGCCAGTGCCTGCACGTACTCGATCAGGGCCGGCGAGGCATGTACCGCGCGCACCAGCGCTTGCAGTTCGACCATGCGCTGCGGGGCGATGCGCGGGCCGAGGGCCGCGACCATCTGCTGCCGGTCGGCGCCGGCCAGCAGTTCACGCTCGGCGGCGGCATCGGGGTAGCCGAGTTCGATCTTGAGCAGGAACCGGTCGAGCTGCGATTCCGGCAGCGGGAAGGTGCCGATCTGGTGCGTGGGATTTTGCGTGGCAATCACGAAAAAAGGTTCCGGCAGGGGCCTGGTTTCTCCCTCGGCGGTGACCTGCCGTTCCTCCATGGCTTCGAGCAGCGCGCTCTGGGCCTTCGGCGTGGCGCGATTGATCTCGTCGGCCAGCACCACCTGGGTGAAGACGGGACCCGGATGAAAATGGAAGGCGCCGCTGCCGCGATCGAAGATCGACACGCCGAGGATGTCCGCCGGCAGCATGTCGCTGGTGAACTGGATGCGCTGGAAATCGAGTCCGAGGACGCGTGCCAGCACATGGGCCAGGGTGGTCTTGCCGACACCGGGCAGGTCTTCGATCAGAAGGTGTCCGCGAGCCAGGAGGCAGGCCAGGGAAAGCCGGATCGGCCGTTCCTTGCCAAGGATGATCTGGTTGATGTCGGCCAGGACGGCATCGAGTTCCGGGAGGCGCATTGGGACGGGGAGTTTCGTCGGAGTTTGGGAGATAATGCCGTTTCGAGCAACATTGTAAGTCATCAGGCAAGAGACCCGTCATGACAGCTACCGCCTTCATCACCCATCGCGACTGCCTGCAGCACGACATGGGCGCCCACCATCCGGAATGTCCCGATCGGCTCGGCGCAATCAGCGATCGCCTGATTGCCGCCGGCCTCGACATGTATCTGCAGTTCCATGACGCGCCGCTGGTCGAGGTGGAGCAGCTGCTGCGCGTTCATCCGCGCGACTACGTCGATCACGTGCATAACAGCAGTCCGGCGCACGGCATCGTGCATCTCGATCCCGACACGGCGATGTCGCCGGGAACCCTGCAGGCGGCATTGCGTTCGGCTGGCGCAGGCTGCTACGCGACCGACCTCGTGATGCGAGGTGAAGTGCAGAATGCGTTTTGTGCCGTTCGTCCGCCGGGACACCACGCCGAGCGGGCGAAGGCGATGGGTTTCTGTTTCTTCAACAATGTCGCCGTCGCGGCGCGCCATGCCCTCGATGCCTGGGGCCTGGAACGGGTGGCGATCATCGATTTCGACGTGCATCACGGCAACGGCACCGAAGAGATTTTCGCCGGCGACCCGCGCGTGTTCATGGCCGGAATCTTCCAGCACCCGTTCTATCCCTATTGCGGGACCGAGAATCCCGCGCCGAACATGTGCAATGTGCCGCTGCCCGCGGGAACCCGCGGCGAGGACTTCCGCCAGGTCGTCTATGACATATGGCTCCCCAGGCTGCGTGAGTTCAAACCCGAGATGATCTTCATCTCGGCCGGTTTCGATGCCCACTACGAGGACGACATGGCCTCCCTCGGACTGGTCGAATCCGACTATGCCTGGGTCACGGAACAGATCAAGCAGGTGGCGGGCGAGTTCTCCAAGGGGCGTATCGTTTCCCTGCTCGAAGGTGGCTACGTGCTTTCCGCCCTGGCGCGCAGCGTTACGACGCACATCAAGGTGCTGGCCGATTTGTAAGCGGGTTTTGCGGGGTGCGCCGCAGGCTGGCCATCAGTTAAAATCCCCATCTTCGGGCTGCGATCGATCTGTCCGTCCCGGCATTCAGTTTCGGATATTTTCATGAAGACCATACAGGGTTCCATTCCCGCAATAATCACGCCGATGCAGGACGACGGCTCGCTCGACCTGCCCGGGTTGCGGCGTCTGCTCGACTGGCACATCAACGAGGGCACCGACGGCGTCGTCGTCGTCGGCACCTCCGGCGAATCGCCGACGGTTAACTACAAGGAACATTGCGCCCTGATCGAAACCACGGTGCAGCATGTCGCCGGACGCATCCCGGTGATTGCCGGCACCGGAGCGAATTCGACGGCGGAAGCCATGGAACTGGCTGAGTTCGCGCGTCAGGCGGGCGCCGACGCGCACCTGTCGGTCGTGCCCTACTACAACAAGCCGACCCAGGAAGGCCTGTTCCGCCATTTCAAGGCGATCGCCGAGGCGGTCGACCTGCCGCTGATTCTCTACAACGTGCCGGGACGCACCGTCGCCGATCTGGCGACCGAAACCACGCTGCGATTGGCCGAGGTGCCGGGCATCGTCGGCATCAAGGATGCCACCGGAAATATCGAACGCGGTTCCGATTTGCTGAAGCGCGCTCCGGCGGGCTTCAGCGTCTACAGCGGGGACGACGCCACGGCCATCGCCTTGATGCTGCTGGGCGGCAAGGGGTCCATTTCGGTGACGGCCAATGTGGCCCCGGCACTCATGCACAGGATGTGCGCGGCGGCCATAGCGGGGGACCTGGCGACGGCGCGCGATGCGAATTTCCGCCTGCTGGGCTTGCATCGCAACCTGTTTCACGAGGCCAATCCGATTCCGGTCAAATGGGCCGTGCAGCAGATGGGCCTTGCTGGTGGCGGCATTCGTCTGCCGATGACGCCGTTGTCCAAGGAGTTTCACGATCGCTTGCGCCTTGCGATGCGCGAGGCCGGCATTACTCTCCGAACAGAAGCTGACAATCAATGAATCGTTTGCCAACAAGGGTTGCCGTTTTCCTGGCGGTCGGCTTGCTTGCCGGATGCAGCGGCAACATCATGCCCGAATCGAAGAAGATCGAATACAAGTCCGCCGGCAAGCTGCCGCCGCTCGAGATTCCTCCCGACCTGACGCAGCAAAGCCGCGACGAACGCTATACGGTGCCGGACGTTTCGACCAGCAAGGGTACCGCGACCTATTCGGCCTACTCCAGCGAACGCACCGGACAGGCGCGCACGACGACGGCGCAGGACCTGCTGCCGCAAGTAGACAAGATGCGCATCGAGCGGTCCGGTACCCAGCGCTGGCTGGTTGTCGGCGGGGCGCCGGACAAGTTCTGGCCGGTGGTCAAGGAGTTCTGGCAGGAACTCGGCTTCCTGGTGAACGTCGAGATTCCGGAAGCCGGGATCATGGAGACGGACTGGGCGGAAAACCGCGCCAAACTGCCGCAGGACATCCTTCGCGGCACCTTGGGCAAGGTTTTCGACAGCCTCTATTCGACGGCGGAACGCGACAAGTTCCGTACCCGCCTGGAAAAGAGCGCGGAAACCGGCATGGTGGAAATCTATATCAGTCACCGCGGCATGTACGAGGTTTATACCAACGAGGGCAAAACGGATACCCGGTGGCAGCCGCGTCCGGCCGATCCCGAACTGGAAGCAGAGATGCTCAGGCGGCTGATGGTCCGTCTGGGCGTCGAAGAATCCCGCGCCAAGACCATGATGGCAGGAGAACAGCGCCAGGACCGGGCCAAGCTTTCCCGCGCGACGGATGGCGCGGGTGCGTTGCTGCTCGAAGAGCCTTTTGACCGGGCCTGGCGTCGCGTCGGACTGGCGCTGGATCGCGTCGGTTTCACGGTTGAAGATCGCGACCGCTCCCAGGGCCTTTACTTTGTGCGCTATGTCGATCCCGATGTCGATAACAAGAAAAAGGACGAGGACAAGGGGTTCATTTCCAAGTTGATGTTCTGGAGAGGAAGCGGGGGCGACAAGCCGAGCCAGGCTCAATACCGCATTCACGTCAAGCGGACCGGCGATACCACCACGGTCCAGGTGCTCACCCGCGAGGGGGGCGTGGACGGGTCCGAGACTTCGAAGCGGATTCTTGGCCTGCTGTACGACCAATTGAAGTAAGCCGAAGCCGGGACCGCCGTGCGTTTCGCCTCACTCGGCAGCGGCAGCCGGGGCAATGCCTTGCTGGTCGAAGCTGGAAATACGCGGGTGCTGGTCGATGCCGGTTTCGGACCGCGCGAAATCTTGCGCCGGCTGGCACGCTTGAACCTTGCGGGCGAGGATGTCGATGCGATCCTGGTCACCCATGAACACGCCGATCACATCGGCGGCGTTTTTCCCTGCGCACGGCGTTTCGACTGGAAGATTTTTCTGACCCACGGCACGCTGATGTCCTGTCGCGCCGATCGCGCCGACGTGCCGACCACGATCATCGACAGCAATGAGCCGTTTTCGGTCGGCGATCTTGGCATCCATCCGTATCCAGTACCCCACGATGCCCGAGAGCCGGTACAGTTCGTCCTGACCGACGGCGGCGGGAGGCTTGGCGTGCTCACCGACGCCGGTCACGTCACGTCACACATGGTGGCCATGCTAGATGGCTGCGACGCATTGGTTCTGGAATGCAATCACGATGCGGAGATGCTGGCTCAGGGCAGTTATCCGTCGGCGCTGAAGCACCGGGTGGGCGGCCCCTGGGGCCATCTGGACAATGCCGCTGCCGCCTCGCTGTTGTCCCGACTGGATTCGACGCGCCTGCGCCATGTGGTTGCGGCACATCTTTCAGAGAAAAACAACTTGCCTGCGCTTGCCAGGGACGCCTTGTCGGTGCCTTTGGGCTGCGGGTCCGAATGGATCGGGGTCGCTACCCAGTCGGAAGGCTTCGCCTGGCGCGACCTGTGAAACGAAAGCCGCCAACCGATATTGATGATCTGTACACAAAAAAAGCCAGCCCGAAGGCTGGCTTTTCCTTGCCCAAAGGCGGATGAAGCATTACTTCTTCATTGCGTCCTTGGCACCATCGGCAGCGCCTTTCATAGCGCCATCCGTACCACCTTTGGCAGCGCCTTCTGCGCCACCCTTGGCAGCTGCTTTGGCGACGTCAGCCATCTTGGAGGCGTCGGTGGCAGCAGCCGGAGCGGCAGCCGGAGCAGCGGCCGGAGCAGCAGCAGTGTCAGCCGGCTTCGGAGCCTCAGAAGTAGGAGCGGGAGCCGGAGCCGGAGTCGGAGCCGGAGCGGGAGCGGGAGCGGGAGCGGGAGCAGGAGCAGGAGCAGGAGCTTCGGTCTTGCCGCAAGCGGAAACAGCCAGGGCGAGGAGGGCGACGACGAGGAGAGATTGTTTCATTTTTGGTGAGTTCCTTAAGGTTTGGAAATTGATCGGCCAATTGGTTGATCAAACGTTTCCGTTTCGATCAGCCGGAAACTTTACCATATCGATCAAAAAAATGGTGCACCACGGCAGGCTATCGGTAGATGGTTGCATCAAAGCCCCGTGGTATTGATCTGCAGGCACGGGTGGGACAGATCCCACAATTCCGCGAAGCGCTGCCACCACGGGTGGATGTAGGCCGGGTCGTCGACGACCAGCGCGCTGCGCGGCTGGTCGATGTGAAAACGGCGCACACCGTGGGCATCGTCCGCGAGCAGGTGCGAGTCGGCAAGATGGCGCAGGTTGTCGGGGCTTTGCCGCACGTCGATCATGTGCGAGAAGCGGGCGATGACGTGCATCAGGCGTGGCGCCTGCCGATGCAAGGGCCCCGGGTCATGCAGCACGATGCGGATTCGCCGCAGGTGATCGCTGGCGAGGAAGTTCGACAGCGATTGAAGCCGTGCGTGGTCGTCCAGCTGCAAGCTGAGCAGGTCGCGATCGAAGATCAGCAACTCGCGCTCGGCCCGGCCCAGGACCGTATCGCATGCCTGGCGATATTCGGCTTCGCTGGTGAGTAACTGGTAAGAAGGGTTCATGATCGAAGACGCCGTGGCTCCTGATGTGGGCAAACCGCCGGTTTGCCGTGGGTTGAGGAACGATCGCTTCGCCGCCCGAACCGGGACGAGCGGCAAGGCGGGCTTGATGGGCCGATTATAATCACCACCTTTTATCGACCGGCCCCCGCCATTCTCCATGTCGCTAGCGAACATCGAATCCCTGGACCATGAAGGTCGCGGCGTGGCCCATGTCGATGGCAAGGCGATTTTCATCGCGGGAGCCCTGCCCGGCGAGATTGTCGAGTACGCCAGTTATCGGCGCAAGCGGAGCTACGAAAAGGCCCATGCCGTAAGCGTGCTGCGCCCCTCGAGTCAGCGGGTGGCCCCGCCGTGTCCGCATTTTGGTACCTGCGGCGGATGCTCGATGCAGCATCTAAACCTTCCCGGCCAGACCGCCGCCAAGCAGCGCGTGCTGGAAGATGCCTTGTGGCACATCGCCCGGCTCAAGCCTGAACAGCTGTTCCCGCCGATTGCCGGAACAGGAGCGGCCTATCGGTCGCGGGCGAGGCTTTCCGTGCGACATGTCGACAGCAAGGGCGGGGCATTGGTGGGCTTTCGCGAAAAGCACAGCAGTTACGTGGCGGTGATGGATTCCTGCCTGGTGCTGCCGGCGCATGTTTCGGCCTTGATCCCCAGGCTCAAGTCGCTGGTCGAGGCCATGTCCCGGCCGGATCGCATGCCGCAGATCGAGGTTGCGGTCGGCGCTGCGCAGACGGCGCTCCTGCTGCGCCATCTCGAGCCGCTCAGCGTCGAAGATCATGACCAACTGCGACGCTTCGCCGATGCGCATGGAGTCATCTGGTATCTGCAGTCGAAGGGCCTCGACTCGGTCGTCCTCTTCCATCCGCCCGACGCACCGCCGCTGAGTTACGAGCTGCCGGATTTCGGCCTGCAAATGCAGTTTCATCCGACCGAATTCACCCAGGTGAATCAGGGCGTCAATCGCATGCTGGTGCGACGGGCCATGGCCCTGCTGAAACCGCGGGCTGGCGAACGGATTGCGGATCTGTTTTGCGGCCTCGGAAATTTCACCCTGCCCATCGCACGGATGGGCGCGCGTGTCCTCGGTATCGAAGGCAGCCCGGAACTGGTCAAGCGCGCGGACGAGAACGCCGCCGCCAACGGCCTCGCGGCGCAGTGTGAATTTGCCGTCGCCAACCTGTTCGAGATGACAGGTGAAAGCTTTTCCGGCCTCGGTGCCTTCGACAAAGTGCTGATCGATCCGCCGCGCGAAGGAGCGATCGCGGTGGTCAAGGCGCTGCCGGAGTGGGGCGGTCCGCGGCGCATCGTCTATGTCTCGTGCAGTCCGGCCACGCTGGCGCGTGACGCGGCGGTGCTGGTGCACGAAAAGGGCTACCGTTTCATCGGTGCGGGTATGGCCAACATGTTTCCGCACACCTCCCACCTCGAGTCCATAGCCCTGTTCGAAAAGTAAAACGGCGACCGCAGTCGCCGTTTGATGTCTTGGCGCCGTGTCGCCGGCGCCGATTTTTCGATCTAGTCGCGCTCGCCGGTAAATGCCATCAGCAATTGCAGCAGGCTGACGAAGACGTTGTAGATGTCGAGATACACCGCCAGCGTCGCCGTGATGTAGTTGGTCTCGCCGCCTTGCACGATGCGGTTGATGTCATACAGGATGTAGGCGGAGAAGAGGACCACGGCGATCGCCGAAATCGCCAGCGACAACGCCGGGATCTGGAAGAAGATGTTGGCCACGATGGCGACCAGCAGCAGGATCACGCCGGAAAACAGGAATTTGCCAAGATTCGAGAAATCCCGTTTGGTGGTCGACGCGACAGCCGCCAGGGAAACGAAAATCGCTCCGGTTCCGCCCGCGGCCATTGCGATCAGCGTGCCGCCGTTGGAGAATCCCAGCGCCACCTGCAGGATGCGCGACAGCATCAGGCCCATGAAGAAGGTGAACCCGAGCAGCAGGGCCACGCCCATGCCGCTGTTCTTGGTGCGCTCGATGCCCCACATGAAGGCGAAAGCCACGCCGAGGAAGAGCATGAAGGCGATGAACGGGTTGCCGGCGAGGAAGGAAAACTTCAACTGGATGCCGATCAGCGCCCCGGCCACCGTAGGCGCCATCGATAGCGCCAGCAGGGCGTAGGTGTTGCGTAGGACGCGATTTTGGCGTTGGGCAATGTCCTGCGTGGCAATTTGCGGGTAGGTACGAACGTTTTCCATCGTGTTTAAAGCCCTCCAATCAAACGACTTCAATGTTGTCGACAATAGCCGGCCCGCCGAGTTCCCGGCGGTTGGCATGGTGCGAAGGTCCCGCCGATTATAACCACGAAGCGTTTCCGGGATTCCGGCACTCCCTGAGACGGCACGATCTGCGCGGTATCCATGGTTCGCATCCGGAGTCCTGTTGCGTCCGCGATGGATGGCATCTAAGCTGGCTGCGCTCAATCCAAGGAGGGATGGTGGCTTCGCTCGATCGTATTCGGACCCACGGTTTCCGGCGCTGGTATGAACGGCAGTTGATCGAATGCCACGCCTGGCTGGTCAGCTGGTTTCTCGGCGTCATCGTCCTGGTCAGTGGTCTGGAAGTGGCGGGGAACAACGCGTCACGTTTGATGGGGGCGCTCCTTCTGTTGGGCGGGTTGGCGGTCACCTTGTACAGCTGGAAGCGCTATCACTTGCTGCTGGAAGTCGCCGAACGCCTCGGTGAGCAGGCGGTATGCCCCGGTTGCCAGGCGTATGGCAAGTTCAGGATCGAGTCCTCGGGGCCGGTTCCCTTGCCGGATGGCGGCGATCCTGCGCTGGAAGATCACGGCGGCGGGGTCTGGTTGCGGGCAAAATGCCGGAAATGCGGCGACGAATGGATGATCAGGTAATGGCTTTGCGGTGAGCTGACCTGGCGGATGGGGTGAGATTCGAACTCACGAAAGGCTTGCGCCTTCGCCGGTTTTCAAGACCGGTGCATTCAACCGCTCTGCCACCCATCCATCGGGCTGGTGATTTTAGCAGCCGGGATATGGCGCCTAGGCAAATTTCGAAAAGTCCGGCTTGCGCTTTTCGAAGAAGGCGGCGAAGGCTTCTTTTGCCTCGGGAGAAACCAGGCGCTGGCGGAAGATTTCGGCCTCGGTGCTCATGGTTTCGCGGATCAGTTGTTGCTGGGCCCGCTTCATCAACTGCTTGGTCAGGCGCAGCGATGCGGCCGGCTGAGTGATCAGCTTGCGGCAGCGTTCCAGCGCGTGATCCAGTACCTGCCCGTCGGGCAGGACGGCATTGACGATGCCGGTGTCGAGGGCCGTTTGTGCGGAAAACACTTCGCCCAGCAGCAGCATCTCGGCGGCGCGGGCGTGTCCGGCGCGCAAGGGCAGCAGCAGGCTCGACGCGGCCTCAGGCGTCAGGCCGAGGTTGGCGAAGGGCAGGGCGAAACGAGCCGAGGCGCCGGCATAGACCAGGTCGCAATGCAGCAGGATAGTGGTGCCGACACCGATGGCAATGCCGTCGACCGCGGCGACGAAGGGCTTCCGCAGGCCGGCAAAGGCATTCAGGAAGCGGAACACCGGAGCGTCCTCGCTGTCAGGCGGCTGGTCGAGGAAATCGGCCAGGTCGTTGCCGGCCGTGAAGTTGCCGCCGGTCCCCGAAATCAGGATGACACGCACCGCCGAGTCGGCTTCGGCACGGGCCAGTGCTGCGGCCAGGGCTTGGTACATGTCGGCGGTCAGGGCGTTCTTTTTTTCCGGGCGCGCGATTTCGACATGAAACACGCCTGCAATAGTTTCGCTGCGGATGTACTGGCTCATTTCTTTCCCTTTGCCATGTAGGCTTCCATACCTGCCTTGCGGTCGGCGTCGACTTTCTGCGCATGTGGCCGCTCGCCGACCAGGGCGAGGTAGGCCTTGGCTTGGGACAGAAACTCATCAACTAAATCCCGTCCGTAGATCCTGCGCGTGGCCTGGCCGACCAGGGGCAGGTGCACCCAGGCCGCGCAGTCGGCGTGGGTGAAGTCGGCTCCGGCGATGAAAGGGGAAAAACGGGCGACGCGCCCCAGGCTGCGCAGCCCCTTTTCCAGCAGCGGCGCGACTTCCTTTTTGGTTTCCTCGGACACCGTGGCGCCGAAGAAGGCTTCCCCGTACAGGCGCCGCGCCGGCAGTTCGAGATGCAGTTCGATATGCTCGATCAGTTCGCGGCAACGGGCGCGGGCGAACGGGTCGCGCGGATACAGGGGCGGCTCGGGCCAGTTGTCCTCGATGAACTCGGTGAGTACCTGCGATTCGCTGAGCACGCCCTGCGGCGTGCGCATGAAGGGCACCTTGCCCATCGGCGACTCGCTGAGCATTTGCTCGCTCTGCGACGGGAATATCTCGGCCTCGGTGAAGGGAATGCCCTTCTCCAGCAGCGAGAGCTTGACCTTGTTGTAGTAGTTGCTGACGGCGAAGCCGCACAGGGTGATCGGTGTGGTCATTTCATGCTCCGGAAAATCGATAGTCACGCAGGTGCTCGCGCAGCTGCAGCTTGGAAAGCTTGCCGGTGGCGGTATGCGGCAGCTCATCGACGAAGATCACGTCGTCGGGTATCCACCACTTCGCCACCTTGCCCGCGTAGAAGGCCAGCAGTTCATCGCGGTCGACATCCTGCCCGGACTTGCGCACCACCACCAGCAGCGGCCGCTCGTCCCACTTCGGGTGCGGTGCACCGATCACGGCGGCTTCGGCTACCGCCGGATGGGCCACCGCGATGTTTTCCAGGTCGATCGAAGAGATCCATTCGCCGCCGGACTTGATCACATCCTTGGAGCGGTCGGTGATCTGCATGTAGCCGTCGGCATCGATGGTGGCGACGTCGCCGGTGCGAAACCAGCCGTCGCGGAAGGCGTCGTCACCCTCGCCCCTGAAGTAGCCGCGGGTGACCCACGGGCCGCGCACCAGCAGGTCGCCGAAGGCCTGGCCGTCGCGGGGCAGATCGCGGCCTTCGCCGTCGACGATCTTCAGTTCCACGCCGAAGATGTTGCGGCCCTGCTTGAGGCGGATGCGGTCGCGCTCTGCCGCGGGAAGCGAGCGATGCTTGTGCTTGGCGGCATAGAGGGTGCCCAGCGGGCTCATCTCGGTCATGCCCCAGGCATGGACCACGGTGACGCCGAACTGTTCGTCGAAGGCGCGGATCATGGCCGGCGGCGCGGCCGAGCCGCCGATGACCAGGCGCTTGACCGTCGATAGCGTGAGCTTGTTGGCCTGCAGGTGCTGCAGCAGGCCGAGCCAGATGGTCGGCACGCCGGCGGACAGGGTGACGCCTTCCTCTTCGAGCAGCGAGTACAGGCTGGCGCCGTCCAGATGCGGTCCCGGCAGCACCAGCTTGGCGCCGGTCAGGGCGCAGGCATAGGGCAGGCCCCAGGCATTGACGTGGAACATCGGCACGGCGGGCAGGATGCAGTCGCAGGCCGATGCGCCCAGTGCGTCGGGCAGGCTGGAACCGTAGGCGTGCAGCAGCGTGGAACGATGCGAATAGAGCACTCCCTTCGGGTTGCCGGTGGTGCCCGAGGTGTAGCACAGCGAGGAGGCCGTGTTCTCGTCGAACTGCGGCCACTCGTAGTCGTCGTCCTGCGCCGCCAGCAGGTCTTCGTAACACAGCAGGTTCGGGATGGCGTTGGCGGGCAGTTGATCGCGGCTGCCCAGCGCGATCCAGCCCTTGACGCCGGGGCACTGCGGGGCGAGGGCCTCGACCAGTGCGGCGAACCCGAGGTCGAAGCAGACGTAGCGGTCGTCGGCATGGTTGGCGATGTAGGCAATCTGCTCCGGGAACAGGCGCGGATTGATGGTGTGGCAGATCGCGGCCGTGCCCGAGACGGCGTAGTAGAGCTCGAAATGGCGGTGGCTATTCCACGCCAGGGTGCCGATTCGGTCGCCGGCCCCGACGCCAAGGGCCAGCAGCGCACGGGCCAGTTGCCGCGCGCGGCGATGCGCATCGGCATAGGTGTAGCGGTGCGTGCCGCCGACCGGCAGGCGCGACACGATTTCGGTATCGCCGTGGTTTTGGCCGGCATGCTGCAGCAGGCCGGAAATCAGCAGCGGCCGGTCCATCATCAAGCCTTGCATCCGTCGTCCTCCTCGAAGCGATTCCGGTCGCGGTCCGACCGGCGGTGAAGCGGAAGATAGCCGAAAAACCTCAGGCCTTGTCGTCGCGCGTGGCATCGGCCCAGCAGTTGGGCGTCTCGTACAGGCGAATGCGTTCCAGGTGCAGATGGTTGCCGTAGTTGTCGCGGTAGAGCGGATCGAGGATGGCGAAGGCGATGCGCGCCAGGTTCTCCGCGGTCGGCACGGCGTCGAGGACCACGGTCTTGTGCCCCGGCAGGCCGGCGAGAAAATCCACGACCGCCCGGTCGCCGCGCCAGACCAGGAAGGCGTGGTCCCAGGCATCGACCACGTGCCGCTGGGCGATGGCCTTGACTTCGGAAAAGTCCATCACCATGCCGTCATCGGGCCGTCCGGCGGCATCGATCACGCCGCCGCCGAGGGTGACTTCGAGCGCGTAGCGGTGCCCGTGCAGGTGGCGGCACTGGCTCTGGTGGTTGGGGATGCGGTGGCCGGCATCGAATTCGAGGCGGCGGGTTATGCGCATGGTCGGGAGGGCCGGGTTTGTGGCAAAGTGGTCGCGAAACTGCGCCGGTGAATTGGCGCGCATTATAAGGCGCCGCCGCGCCGTGCCGCCAGCGCCGACTTTTCGAATGCCCATGTCCCGCATCCTGCTCAAGACCGAAGACCATTCGCGCGACAGCGCCGGCATGCGCCATGTCTATCCGGTGATTTCGCGCCGGGCCGGCGGGGTTTCGGTCGGCATCAACCTGAATCCGAACAACGCCTGCAACTGGCGCTGCATCTACTGCCAGGTGCCGGACCTCACGCGCGGCGGTCCGCCGCCGCTCGACCTGGCGCTGCTGGAACGGGAACTCGACGGGTTCCTGCGCGCGGCGGTCGCCGGCGATTTCATGGCGACGCGGGTCCCCGCCGGGTCGCGGCGCCTGGTCGATCTGGCGTTTTCGGGCAACGGCGAACCGACCAGCGCCCGCGAGTTTCCCGCCGCGGTCGAGATCGCCGCGCGCGTAAAGGCTGCGCACGGCCTCGGGCGCGACGTCCCCCTGCGCCTGATCACCAACGGCAGCCTGCTCGACCGAATAGCCGTCCAGTCCGGCATCGCAGTGCTGGGCGGATGCGGGGGCGAAGTCTGGTTCAAGCTCGATGCCGGCACGGCGGTGGGGCTTGCCCGCATCAACGGCACGCGTGCCCAGCCCGGGGCGGTCGCGCGACGCCTGGCGTGCTGCGCGGAACTGGCGCCGACCTGGGTGCAGAGCTGTTTCTTCCTGATCGACGGCGGGGCCCCGGCCGAGCACGAAATTCGTGCCTGGCTGGACATCCTGGCCCCGCTTGCGCCCAAGCTGGCCGGCGTGCATCTCTACAGCCTGGCCCGGCCCTCGCTGCAAAAGGAGGCGCCACGGCTCGGGCGCATGGATGCGGCTGGGTTGGAAGCGCTCGCGGCGCGAGTCAGCCGCCTCGGGCTGGCGGTGCGCGTCAGCCCCTGATTTTCGGCGGGGCGGCAGCGTTTGGCGGCGCGGACTATCGGGTAAAATCGCGCCTCCTTCAACTGAAGAACCACGGCAATGGCTTTGATAGTCCAGAAATACGGCGGCACCTCGATGGGCTCGCCCGACCGCATCCGCAATGTCGCCCGGCGCGTCGCGCGCTGGAAGGCCAAGGGGCACCAGTTGGTGGTCGTCGTATCGGCCATGAGCGGCGAGACCAACCGCCTGATCGCCCTGGCCAAGGATGTTTCGCCGCAACCCGACGGCCGCGAGCTGGATGTCATGATTTCCACCGGCGAGCAGGTGACGATCGCCCTGCTGGCGATGGCGCTCAAGGACATCGGCGTCGAAGCGAAGAGCTACACCGGCGGCCAGGTCAAGGTACTGACCGATTCCACCTTCACCAAGGCGCGCATCCTCAACATCGACGAAGGCAACATGCGCCGCGACCTCGACCAGGGCACGGTGGTGATCGTCGCCGGCTTCCAGGGCGTGGATGAGGACGGCAACATCACCACGCTCGGCCGCGGCGGCTCGGACACCTCCGGCGTCGCGCTCGCGGCGGCGCTGAAGGCCGACGAATGCCAGATCTATACCGACGTCGACGGCGTCTACACCACCGACCCGCGCATCGTGCCCGAAGCGCGCAAGCTGGAAAGCGTGACCTTCGAAGAGATGCTGGAGATGGCCAGCCTCGGCTCCAAGGTGCTGCAGATCCGCTCGGTGGAATTTGCCGGCAAGTACAAGGTCAAGCTGCGCGTGCTGTCCAGCCTGGAAGAGGAAGGCAAGGAAACCTCCGGCACGCTGATTACTTTCGAGGAAGACAAGAACATGGAACAACCGATCATTTCCGGCATCGCCTTCAACCGCGACGAGGCCAAGCTCACCGTGCTCGGCGTGCCCGACCGCCCCGGCATCGCCTACCAGATCCTCGGCCCGATCGGCGAGGCCAACATCGACGTCGACATGATCATCCAGAACGTCGGCCATGACGGCACCACGGACTTTTCCTTCACCGTCAATCGCGGCGATTTCGCCCGCGCCAAGAAGATGCTGGAAGAGCAGATCAAGCCGCACGTCGGCGCCCGCGCCATCGAGGGCGACAACAAGATCTGCAAGGTTTCGGCGGTCGGCGTCGGCATGCGCTCGCACCCCGGCGTTGCCAGCAGGATGTTCCGCACCCTGGCCGAGGAGGGCATCAACATCCAGATGATTTCGACTTCCGAGATCAAGATCTCGGTGGTGGTCGACGAGAAATACCTCGAACTGGCGGTGCGGGTGCTGCACCGGGCTTTCGAACTGGACCAGGCGGCCTGAGTTCCTTCTGATCCTTGTCGGCAACCCCGGCCGTGCGCCGGGACAGCTGCTTCAGAAAATCCCCAGCGCGAGTCCGGCCGCCAGCGTGGCTCCCAGTTCCCGGCAGCGCCCGAGGTCCGCGGCGCCGATCGTTTTCGGCGCAAGGATGGCCTCCGCGGTTTGCGCATGGGTGCACACGATCAGCGGCTCGGCGACCGGCCGCAGGCGCCATCCGGTGGCGATGCGCTCGATCTGCCGCGCCGCGTTTCGGCCGTCGCTGCCGGCGCTGATCAGCGTTGCATAGGGCCGGCCGTTGATCCGCTCGAGGGCGGGGTAATAGCAACGATCGAAAAAATCCTTCATCAGCCCCGAGATCGCCGCAAGATTTTCCGGGGTGGCAAAGACATAGCCAGCGGCATCGACGACGTCGATGGTATGGGCAAGCGACGCATGGAGCAGGCGTACGCGCACGTGGGGCTCCAGGGCGGCGCCCTCGGCCAGCGCATCCGCCATTTGCCGGGTGGCGCCGGTCATCGAATGGAATACGACCAGTAACGTCTTCATGTCGGGGTGTCGGGATCACGCTCGTACCGGAGTTCCGTCGCCTGCCGGGCCCATCCGTTGCATCGTGGAGAGGTCCGGCGTCAGGCCGTGGGGCGATCGAAGCGTCCGCGGTGAATTAGAATATGCCACAACCAGCGCAGCGGGAAGGACGTAGCGGCAAGGAAAGTGTTTCGGGCTTGATGGCGTCGATCGAAGGTCAATGCCCTGTCCTTCACCAAAACATCAGCGCACGCTTGTTGCGGAGCCGTCATCCGCGTTCATGATCTTTCAGGAGTTCCAATGCGGCGATTTCTCTTGCCACTCGCAATCTTCATCGTCCTGGTGGGCTTTCTTGCCGTGGGTTTGCGCCTGAATCCGCGGGAGGTGCCTTCGCCGCTGATCGGCAAGCCGGTGCCGTCGTTCCGGCTGCCGCAGTTGCAGGCGCCGGATCAGTCCATCAGCCCCGAAGATCTGCGCGGCAAGGTCTGGCTGCTCAACGTCTGGGCCTCGTGGTGTGTCTCCTGCCGCCAGGAGCACCCGGTCCTGATCGAACTGGATCGGCAGAAAAAGATAATGATTGTCGGTCTGAACTACAAGGATGACCGCGCCGCGGCAATCGCCTGGCTCAAGCAGTATGGCGGTGATCCCTATGCGATATCAGCGGTCGATGCCGACGGCCGCGTGGGCATCGATTTCGGGGTATATGGCGTACCGGAGACCTTTCTCATCGACAAGAACGGCGTGATCCGCGACAAGCATATCGGCCCCCTGACGACCGAGGTGCTGAAGAACAAGATCCTGCCAAATGCGGAGAAACTTGCTCGCGACTGATTCACGGGAAGGATGCGCCGCCACGGCAAAAAGTCGGCGCCGGCGCTACGGCGTTGCCGACACTGACGAGAAGGCAGCTTGAGAATCTGGTGGGCGGTACTGGGATCGAACCAGTGGCTTCCACCGTGTGAAGGTGGCACTCTACCGCTGAGTTAACCGCCCGCGAAAGAGGGCCGAATTTAACCACAAAGGCCGGATGACGGTCAATCGAAAGCATTGTCCAATGACGGTTCGTACCCGCTTCGCTCCCAGTCCCACCGGTTTCCTGCATATCGGCGGCGCCCGCACGGCGCTGTTTGCGTGGGCCTATGCCCGGCGCCACGGCGGCAAGTTCATCCTGCGCATCGAGGACACCGACGTTGCGCGTTCGACGCCGGAGGCGGTGCAGGCGATCCTCGACGGCATGCAGTGGCTGGGATTGGCCCATGACGAGGGGCCGTTCTACCAGATGCAGCGCATGGATCGATACCGGCAGGTGATCAACGAGATGGTGGCGGCGGGTACCGCCTATCACTGCTACATGTCGAAAGAGGAACTCGATGCCTTGCGCGCCGAGCAGGAGGCGCGCAAGGAAAAGCCCCGTTATGACGGACGCTGGCGGCCGGAGCCGGGCAAGACGCTGCCCCTGCCGCCGTCAACGGCGTCGCCGGTCGTGCGTTTTCGCACGCCGCAGGAGGGCGTGGTGGCATGGGATGACCAGGTCAAGGGCCGCATCGAATTCGCCAACAGCGAGCTCGACGACTTCATCATCGCCCGCGCCGACGGCACGCCGACCTACAATTTCTGCGTCGTGGTCGACGACCGCGACATGGAAATCACCCACGTGATCCGCGGCGACGACCATGTCAACAACACGCCGCGCCAGATCAACCTGCTGCGGGCGCTCGGTGCGCCGATACCCGAATACGCGCACCTGTCGATGATCCTCGGCGACGACGGGCAGAAGCTGTCGAAGCGCCATGGCGCCGTGTCGGTCATGGAGTACGACGCGGACGGCTACCTGCCCGAAGCGGTGCTGAACTACCTGGCGCGGCTGGGCTGGTCGCACGGTGACGACGAGGTGTTCGACATGGAGCAGTTCGTCAAGTGGTTCGACCTCGACCACATCACATCGTCGGCGGCGCAGTTCAACACCGAAAAGCTCAACTGGCTCAATGCGCACTACCTGAAACTGGCGGCGCCGCAACGGCTGGCCGCCGAGGCGACGCGCCGGCTGGCGCGAC
>JADYZH010000080.1 GCA_020853215.1 Sulfuritalea sp.
CCGGCGTGATCACCGCCTCGGGCACGCTGGCGCAGGCGATCCCGCCCTCGCTGGTGCTGATCGTGATGGCCGACCAGCTCGGCCGCAGCGTCGGCGACATGTATGCCGGCGCGCTGGTGCCGGGCCTGCTGCTGGTGGCCTGCTATGCCGCCTTCGTCATCGTTGTTGCCATCGTCAAGCCGTCCTGGGTGCCGGCCCTGCCGCCGGAAGCGCGCATCTACAAAGAAGCCAACGGTTCCTCCGGCCATCGCTCGCTGCTGGTCCTGATGCTGATCTCGGCCGCCGCCGGCGTCGCCTGGAGCCAGGTCCATGCCGGCATCATCGGCGCCTGGACCGGGCGCGAAGGCGCTGCGCCGGGCGACGAGGTGCTGATCCTGTCGATGACGGTTTCCTCCTTCGTCGCCCTGGCCCTGGCGATCGTCAACCATGTGCTCAAGCTCGGCCTGCTCTCGAAACTGTCCGAGCGCGTGACCTTCGTCCTGATCCCGCCGCTGGTGCTGATCTTCCTCGTGCTGGGCACCATCTTTCTTGGCCTAGCGACGCCGACCGAAGGCGGCGCGATGGGTGCGCTGGGCGCCTTCGTCATGGCGCTGGCGCGGCGCAAGCTGGAACTGCGCCTGCTCAAGGAGGCGCTGGAGAACACCACCAAGCTGGCGGTCTTCGTGCTCTTCATCCTGATCGGCTCGACGGTATTTTCCTTCACCTTCAACGCCGCCGACGGCCACATCTTCATCGAGCATCTGTTCAGCAAGCTGCCCGGCGGCGCGATGGGCTTTCTGATCGTGGTGAACCTGCTGGTCTTCGTACTCGGCATGTTCATCGACTTTTTCGAGATTGCCTTCATCGTCGTGCCGCTGCTGGTACCGGTAGCCGAAAAGCTGCTGCCGGCCCTGCTGCCGGCGGGCAGCGACGCCCTGATCTGGTTCGGTGTGATCATCGCCATGAACCTGCAGACCTCCTTCCTTACGCCGCCTTTCGGTTTCGCGCTGTTCTACCTGCGCAGCGTCGCCGCCAAGAGTGACTACAACGACCGCATCACCGGCGAGAGGATTCCGGCGGTGACGACCAACCAGATCTACAGCGGCGCGATCGCCTTCATCGTGCTGCAGGTGGTCATGGTTACAGCCGTGGTGATCTATCCGAACCTGGTGCTGGACAGCCTGGACAAGCCACCGGTGGCCAGCGCAACGGATCCCCAGCTGGAAGCCCCGTCCGCCACCGACCTGGAATCAATGGCCGAAGAGGGCGAGCAGGCCGATCAGGCCGATCAGGAGGGCGCGGAAGAAAAGGATAAGGAAGCGGAAGAAGAAGCGGAAGAGGACCCCGCCAAGGCCCTCCAGCAGTCGGTTACCAAGGGCAAGTAACGGCAAGTAACAGAATTTCAGTGGTGTAGTATCCGGCGACGGACCAGTCCGGCCCAGTCGTCATATTTGAACAACATCGAGGAGATCCACACATGGAACGTCGCAAATTTCTGCAAAACGCCGGTATTGCCGGCATCCTGGCCGCTGGTGCCGCACCGGCGGTACACGCCCAGGGCGCTCCCACCATCCGCTGGCGCCTGGCATCGAGCTTCCCCAAGGCGCTCGACACCATCTTCGGCGCCGCCGAGGTGTTCTCTAAAAAAGTGAGCGAAGCCACTGGCGGCAAGTTCACCATCTCCGTGCATGCTGGTGGTGAACTACTTCCCGCCTTCGGCGTGGTTGACGCCGTCCAGCAAGGCACCGTGGAATGCGCCCACACCGCTCCGTACTACTTCTACGGCAAAGACGAAGTCTTCTCCATCGACTGCGCGATTCCCTTCGGCCTCAACAGCCGCCAGATGACGGCCTGGATGTACGAAGGCAACGGCATGAAGCTGATGCGCGAGTTCTACAAGAACTACAACATCGTCAACTTCCCAATGGGCAACACCGGCGCCCAGATGGGCGGCTGGTACCGCAAGGAGATCAAGTCGCTGAATGATCTCAAGGGCCTGAAGATGCGCATTTCCAATCTCGCGGGCGCGGTGGCGTCCCAGTTAGGCGTGGTACCGCAAACAATTGCCGGTGGAGAAATCTACACGGCACTGGAAAAGGGCACCATCGACGCCGTCGAGTGGGTTGGCCCCTATGACGACGAGAAGCTCGGCTTCGTCAAGGTCGCCAAGCACTACTACTACCCGGGCTGGTGGGAAGGCGGTCCGCAGCTCTCGCTCTACGTCAACCAGAAGGCCTACGATGCTCTGCCCGCGGAGTACAAGGCGGCGATCGAAATCGCGGCCTCGCATGCGCACGTCGTGATGCAAGCCAAATACGACACCAAGAACCCGGCCGCTCTCAAGCGCCTGGTGTCGGCTGGCGCCAAACTGCACCAGTTCGACAAGAGCATCATGACCGCTGCCTACCAGGTCGCGATGGCGCTCTACGACGATCTGTCGGCAAAGAATCCGGCCTGGAAAAAGGTCTATTCGGACTACGCCGCCTTCCGCGACGAGCAGCACCTCTGGTTCCGCTTTACCGAAGCCGGCTTCGACAACTTCATGCAGACCGGACGCAGCGGTCCGGCAAAAGCAGCAGCAGCGCCGAAGAAGAAATAAGGCAGCACACGCCAGCCCCCAAGACAAACCCCGCCACGGCGGGGTTTGTTTTTGGAGGTGTTCAACGCAGCGCAAGTCGCCAGAGCGAAGTCGTCTCCGCGGCACGCGCCGCGTGCAGCGGATCTCTTGTGTCGGCGACCCGCGCATGGCTCGGCCTGACATCCATCCGCCCGGCGACCTTCAGACCGGCCGCATCGAAGGCCGCCAGCAAGTCCGCCCGCGTGCGCAAACCCAGATGCTCCGCAAGGTCGGACAGGACCAGCCAGCCCTCGCCGCCCGGTTCCAGATGATCGGCAAGTCCGGCGATGAATCCGAGGAGCATGCGGCTGTCGGGGTCAAAGACGGCGCGTTCCAGGGACGAGCCGGCACGTCCCGGCAACCACGGCGGATTGCATACGATCAGCGGCGCGCGGCCCGCTGGAAACAGATCGGCCGCCATCGGTTCGACGCGCTCCACCAGGCCGAACCGGGCCAGGTTCTCTGCGGCGCAGGCCAGCGCGCGCGGGTCCTGATCGGTGGCGACAATATGTGCGACTCCACGCTGCGCCAGTAGCGCCGCCAATACGCCGGTTCCGGTACCGATGTCGAAGGCCAGCGCGCAGCCGGCAGGCAGCGAAGCCTTGGCGACCAGGTCGACGTACTCGCCACGCACCGGCGCGAACACGCCGTAGTGCGGATGGATGCGCGCGCCGAGCGCCGGCACATCGACCCCTTTCTTGCGCCATTCGTGGGCGCCGATCACGCCCAGCAGTTCGCGCAGCGAAGCGACGAAAGCTCCGGCTGCAGGTCCGTAGGCCTCGGAGCAGGCCTGTTGCACATCGGGCGCCCGGCGCAGCGGAATCCGGTAGTTGTCCTCGAACGGCAGCAGCAACATGCCCAGCGTGCGGGCGCGCTGCAACTGCGCCAGCCGATACAGATGGAAGGCCTCGGCAGGAGCCGCTGCTGCCTGCGGCAGCTTGCGCGGCTTGCGCTCGATGCGCCGGGCGACGGCCTGCAGCAAAGCCCGCGCATTCTGGAAGTCGCCGCGCCAGAGCAGGGCCGTACCCTCGCACGCCAGGCGATATGCCTCGTCGGCGCTGATGCGGTCATCGGCGACGATGACCCTTTTCGGCGGAGGAGTACCGGCCTCCGACTGCCAGCGCAGCGAACACGCCGCGCCGTCTTCGGTCCAGGTAATGGACGCGAAAACACTCATGACGCCTTGCTGCCCGACAGGATGTCTCGCACCGGCACGATCGTGGCCTTGATGAAGATGGAATGGATGTATGGTACGTGGCGCGCGGCCGCCTGTAAATTTGTAATTGCCCTGCCGGGGAAGGACCGGTCACCGTGCCGCCGGCGCCGACTTTTTGCCGGTCCCGCCGCGCCAAGGACTTGCGGTAAAGTCGCGGTCCCTGTCATCTCTCCCGCCGCGATGTCGCCTCACCTGTTGTTCACCATCGTTTTCATCGAAGGCTACTGTTCGCTCGGCGCCGAGATCATTGCCCTGCGCCGGCTGATACCGCATGTGGGCAGTTCCATCGTGGTCACGGCGCCGACCATCGGCCTGTTCCTGCTGGCCCTGGCGCTCGGCTACCACTCCGGCAGCCGCGTCGCCGCGAACTACCGCAGCGTGGTGGCGCGCAATTTCCTGATCTCGGCCGCACTGATGGGCGCCGGCCTCGCCGGCGACAGCGTCAACGCCATCTTCGCCGGGACCCAGCCCGCCATGGCCTATCTCGTTTTCATCGGCGCCATCCTCTGTCCGCTGGCCTGGCTGCTGGGACAGACGGTGCCGATCCTGACCAACCTGATGCGTGCGCAACGCAGCGGAGAAGCCGCAGGGCGCGCGCTGTTCTGGTCGACGCTGGGCTCCTTCCTCGGTTCCGTCACATTGTCGCTGGTCGTCATGCAGCTGTTCGGTGTCTGGGCCGCGGTGCTGCTCGGCGCCCTGATGCTGGTCGCCGGCGCCGCGCTGGTGCAGCGCCCGCAGGCCTTGACGTCGGGCCTGCTGCTGGCGGTGGCCGCCTTGAGCCTGGCGGCCAACCTCGGCGATCGCCGACGCGCCGATACGGCCTATGCCGACTACGCCGTCGAACCCGTGGTGCGCGATGGCATGCTTGCGCCGCGCGCCTTCGTGGTCAACAACCAGAATGCGTCGGTGATCGACGCCAGCGAACCGCCACGGTATGCGCGCTACGTGCGGCATCTGCGAGGCATCCTGCTCGATGACCTGCGCTTCAGCGAACGCGACATCCTGGTGCTGGGCGCCGGCGGCTTCACGCTGTCGCATCGCGAGCCGCTGAACCGCTATACCTACGTCGATATCGATCCGGCGATCCGCGCCATCGCCGAGCGCGATTTCCTGCGCGAGGCGGCGCGCGGCGAATTCATCGCCACCGATGCGCGCCGCTTCGTGATCGACACCCCGCGCCGTTTCGATGCCATCGTGGTCGATGTCTACAGCGCCCGCACCTCGATCCCCGGCCATCTGGTGACGCGTGAATTCTGGCGCGACACGCGCCGCGCACTGAAACCCGGTAGCGTCATGCTGGCCAACCTGATCCTCGACGGCCAGCTCGTCAGCCCCTATGCACGCAACCTGCTGGCGACCATCGAAAGCGCCTACGGCCGTTGCGCAGTCGAAGTGCTGGACAAGTCGGCGCTGACCAGCAACGTCATCGTCACCTGCTTCGCCGTGGAGAGTGGCGAAGCGGCCAAGGTTTACGCCGACGAACGCAACCTGGCGGACATCGACAGCGCGCGCTCACCCTAGCTTCCGCGTCCACTGCGGCGCCGTATCGCCGGCGCCGACTTTTGAGACCCTTAGCTGCCGGCTATGGTCATGCGCTCGACCAGGATGGAACCGACCTGCTTCGAGCCGCGCACTTCGATGTCATTGCCGATGGCGGCGATGCCGCGCAGCATCTCGCGCAGGTTGCCGGCGATGGTAATTTCCTCCACCGGATAGGCGATCTCGCCCTTTTCCACCCAGTAGCCCGCGGCGCCGCGCGAATAATCGCCGGTGACGTAGTTCACGCCCTGGCCGAGCAGCTCGGTGACCAGCAGCCCCGTACCCATTTCGCGCAGCAGCCCCTTGAGGTCATGCCGGCCGGGTTGCACCAGCAGGTTATGGGCGCCGCCGGCATTCCCCGTGGTCTGCAGGCCCAGCTTGCGCGCGGAATAGGTGGACAGGAAGTAGCCCTGCAGTACGCCGTCCTTCACCACCTCGCGATCGTGCGTGGCGACGCCGTCATCATCGAACGGTGACGAGGCGAAGCCCCCCCGGATGTGCGGCCGCTCGCTGATCTGCACGAAATCGGGAAACAGCTGCTGGCCCAGGCTGTCGACCAGGAAGGACGTCTTGCGGTAGAGCGCGCCGCCGGAGATGGCGTGGACGAAGCTACCGATCAGGCCGGTCGCCAGCGGCGCCTCGAAAATTACCGGACATTTGCGCGTCTTCAGCTTGCGCGCGCCGAGCCGCGACAGCGCGCGCCGCGCGGCGTAATCGCCCACGGTCGCCGCATCGGGAAATTTCTGCGCATCGCGTTGCGAGACGTACCAGTCGTCGCGCTGCATGTCCTCGCCTTCGCCGGCGATCACCGAACAGGACACGTAGTGCCGCGAAGTGGCGAAGCCGCCCATGAAGCCCAGGCTGTTGGCGGAAACGAAGTGCGAGGTCTGCGCCGAAACCGTGGCGCCTTCCGAGTTCCTGATCATGGGGCTGACATCGAAGGCCGCCTGCTCGCAACGGCGCGCGATGTCGATCGCGGCTTCCACCGCAATGTCCCAGGGATGATAAAGATCCAGATCCATGGTTTTCTTCGCCAGCAGCCCGGCCTCGGGCAGGCCGGCGCAATCGTCCTCGGCGGTGAAGCGGGCGATCGAAAGCGCCGCCTCGACCGAGGCCCTTACCGCCGCCGGCGAGAAATCCGAACTGC
This sequence comes from Sulfuritalea sp., assembly GCA_020853215.1. Lineage (GTDB taxonomy): Bacteria > Pseudomonadota > Gammaproteobacteria > Burkholderiales > Rhodocyclaceae > Sulfuritalea. The sequence goes on from JADYZH010000080.1 coordinate 6,499, forward strand.
TGGCATGGCCGCGCCGCTGGCCGATGTAGGCGGTGACGCCGAGTCCCTTGTCGCGGTTGTACTCGATGGTCTCGACCTCCTGCCGGCGCACGCTGACCGACTGGCCGAATCCTTCCGAGACATCCACCTCGCATGCGGTGGCGCCTATGGCCGCAGCGTGGTCGAGCACGGTTTGCGCCAGTGCGCGCAATGCTTCCTGGGAGTGGGCAAAACCTTGGGACATGCGGGAATCCTTCAAAGTGTGGAGCTGACGCGAAGCTATAATGATATCCCACCGGGGGATACCGTCCCCTTCGCAAGCTCCGGGGACATAACCGTGGAAGATATCGATAACGACGCCGGTCAGTATTCAGGCCCCAGCAAATCCCAACGCAAGCGCGAGATGACGGCCTTGCAGGATCTCGGCGGCGAACTGGTGGCGCTGTCGAAGGAACGCCTGGCGAAAATCGACATGCCGGAACGCCTGCGCGATGCCCTGCTCGAAGCGCAGCGCATCACCAGTCACGAAGCACGGCGACGGCAGATGCAATACATCGGCAAGATCATGCGTGATGTCGATGCGGCGCCCTTGCGCGCGGCGATGGACGAAATAAATGGCGTCTCGAAAGCGGCGACCATCCGTCAGCATCAGCTGGAAAGATTGCGTACGCGCCTGATGGAAGACGAGGCTGTGTTCAGTGAAATTGCCCGCGACTACCCCGGCACCGACATGCAGCACCTGCGTCAGTTGCGCCGCAACGCCGTCAAGGAAGCCCAGCAGGGAAAGCCGCCACGTGCCTACCGCGAGTTGTTCCGCGAATTGCGCGCGCTGGAAGTCGCCGGCGAGGCGGATGACGCAACCGACGTCGATGACGCCTAGCTGCTGCTAGGCGAAGTCCTTTTGCGCCGCAGCCGAGGGGCTGGTACTTGAAGTGAGTATGGTCAGAAGCGCTTGTGCGTGCTCCGCCGCATCGCGCCCCAGGCCGGTCAGGTAGCCGCCATCGGCCAGGGTCAGCAAACCCTTTTCGTGCAATCGCCGCGTCGCCGCAATGACGTCCGGATCGGCGTTCTTGTGCACCTTGATTCCCTGCTGGCTGGTCTCCAGGTCGAAACGGATCAGGGTATTCAGTTCATCGACAAGATCAGGCGTGTAGGGCATGGCAAACCTCGCTCTTGAATGTTCGGCAAAACCGGACTGACCCCATTCTAGCTGCCCGACCCCGGAACACGGCCATCGGCGCCGATGAAATCTTCGCCGGGGCGGCGCGTCACAGGCCGGGGTCGGCGCCCTCGCCCTTCAGCGTAGCCTCGACCATGCCTCGCGTCAGTTGTGGCGCCAGCAATTCCATGAAGTCGTAGTCGTAGCCGCGCAGCCAGGTATCGCGGCGAAAGGCGATGCGCGTGGTGTTGCCCTCGAACAGATGCGCGGCCGGCAAGGCGGCCAGCGCGTCATCGCGCAAGGGATCGAAGGCCATTTCGGCGATGATGCCGACACCGAGGCCGAGGCCGACATAGGTCTTGATCACGTCGGAATCGATCGCGGTCAGCATCACGTCGGGCCGCAGGTTCTGCCGCTCGAAGGCGCGATCGATGTGCGAACGTCCGGTGAAGGTGGCGTCATAAGTGATCAGCGGGTAGTCCGCGAGGGCTGCAAGCGTCAGCGGCTGGCGCTGCAAGAGCGGATGTTCCTTTGGCGTCACCACCAGATGCGCCCACTGGAAGCAGGGCAGGGTCAGCAGTTCCGGGTGCCGGTCCAGCGCCTCCGTGGCGATGCCGATGTCGGCGCTGCCATCGAGTACCCAGTCCGCCACCTGTAGCGGACTGCCCTGCTGGATGTGCAGGCGGATTGACGGATGGCGCTGGACGAAACGCCGAATCACCGGCGGCAGGGTGTAACGCGCCTGGGTGTGGGTGGTGGCGATCGAGAGGGTGCCGCTGCTCTCCGCCGCGTAATCCTCGCCGACGCGCTTCATGTTCTGCGCCTCTGCGAGCATGCGCTGCGCCATCGCCAGCACGGCGCGGCCGGGTGGAGTGATTCCCGTCAGACGCTTGCCGCTGCGTTCGAAGATGGTCAGGCCCAGCTCCTCCTCGAGCAGACCGATCTGCTTGGACACGCCCGGTTGCGAGGTAAACAACGCTTCGGCGGCAGCCGAGACATTCAAGCCGCGCCGTTCCACTTCGACCAGGTAACGCAGTTGTTGCAGCTTCATGGGTCCGATTATATAACTTTTGGCTATATACAAATATTAATAAAGTATTTTTCAGGACTATATCAAGCCTTTAGGATGCACTGCATCATGGAATTCGTGCTCAACCCCCTGCTCCCGCTGTCCGGCTTTGCCGTCGGCGTCCTCGTCGGCCTGACCGGCGTCGGCGGCGGCTCGCTGATGACACCCCTGCTGGTGCTGCTCTTCGGCTTCAAACCGGTAACCGCAGTGGGCACTGACTTGCTCTATGCGGCGATCACCAAGGCCGGCGGCTCCTGGGTACATCAGCGGCATGGCAACATCGACTGGGCCATCACCGGCCGTCTTGCCCTCGGTTCGGTTCCCGCCGCCGCCTTGACGCTGCTGCTGCTGGCGCAACTGGGCATCAAGGATCACGGCGCCACCGGTTTCATTTCCATGGTGCTCGGCTTCGCCCTGCTGCTGACCGCCGCCTCGCTGTTCTTCCGCCAGCGCCTGCTTGACCTGGCCAGGCGCCGTAGCGCCAGCGCCGACTTTTCACATCGGCATGTAGCGGGTGCCACTGTGATTGTCGGCGCCATCGTCGGTGCCCTGGTCACGATTTCCTCGGTCGGCGCCGGGGCCCTCGGCGTGACCGCCCTGAGCTTCCTCTACCCGCAACTCGCCACGCGCCGCATCGTAGGCTCCGACATCGCCCACGCCGTGCCGCTGACTTTCGTCGCCGGCCTCGGCCACTGGTGGCTGGGCACGGTCGATGTGGTGTTGCTGGTGTCCTTGTTGATCGGGTCCCTGCCGGGTATTGCGCTTGGCGCCCATTTCGCCGCCAGGGTGCCGGAGCGCGCCCTGCGCGGCCTGCTTGCCTCGGTCTTGTTGCTGGTCGGCGGCAAGCTGATCCTCGCTTAAGGAAAAATTATGAGCCCCCACGCTCACATTCGTTCGCTGCCCCCCGAGGGGGAAGGCTTAGCCTTCCCGTCGGGGAATTATGGCGCCCCACCCCCCTTCCCCCGCCCCAGGGCGGGGGTGACTAGTCACCTCCCCCGCTTGGCGGGGGAGGATGGGAGGGGGCGTCGTCAATGCCCCGCGCTCGCGCGGGCGGCCCTGCAGGAGGCATAGCATGTACAAATACGACGGCTACGACCACGCCATCGTCCAGGCCCGCGTCGCCCAGTTCCGCAATCAGACCGAGCGCTATCTTGCCGGCGCGCTGAGCGATGACGAGTTCCGCCCGCTGCGCCTGCAAAACGGCCTCTACATCCAGCGCCACGGCCCGATGCTGCGCCTGGCGGTGCCCTACGGCCTGCTCTCGGCGCCGCAACTGCGCAAGTTCGCCGACATCGCCCGCCGCTATGATCGAGGCTTCGGCCACTTCACCACGCGCCACAACCTCCAACTCAACTGGGTTCAGCTGCCGCAGGTGCCGGAGATCCTGGCCGAGCTCGCCGAGCACGAACTGCATGCGATCCAGACCTCGGGCAACTGCATCCGCAACGTGACCACCGACCATTTCGCCGGCGTCGCCGCCGACGAAATCGCCGATCCCCGCCCCTGGGCCGAAATCCTGCGTCAGTGGTCGAGCTTCCATCCCGAGTTCGCCTACCTGCCGCGCAAATTCAAGGTCGCGATCTCCGGCGCCACTGAAGACCGCGCGGCGATCCAGGTGCATGACCTCGGTCTTCAGGTGGTGCGGGATCCCAACGGCGAGATCGGTTTCAAGGTTTATGCCGGCGGCGGCCTCGGTCGCACCCCGCTCCTCGGCCAGGTGGTGCAAGAGTTCCTGCCCTGGCAACACCTGCTGACTTACACGGAGGCGCTGGTGCGCGTCTTCAATCGCCACGGCCGCCGCGACAATGCCTACAAGGCGCGCATAAAGATCCTGGTCAAGGCGCTGGGTCGCGAAGAGTTCGCGCGGCAGGTCGAGGCAGAATGGGCTCACCTCAAGGATGGCCCGGCGACATTGACCGTCGCCGAAGTCGAGCGCGTGGCCGCGCAGTTCGTTGCACCGGCATATGAGACCCTGGCCGAGGACGACCTGTGCCACCTCACCCACCTGCGCGAGGACAAGGCCTTCTCGCGCTGGGTCGAGCGCAACGTGCAAGCGCACAAGGTGGCGGGCTACGCGGCCGTCACGCTGTCGCTGAAAATGCCGGGGGCCGCGCCGGGCGACGCCAGCAGCGAGCAGATGGAAGCCGCCGCCGACCTCGCCGAGCGCTACAGCTTCGGCGAAATCCGCGTCTCCCACGAACAGAACCTGATCCTCGCCGACGTGCCGCAGCGCGAGCTCTACACCGTCTGGCACCGCGCCAAGGCCGCCGGCCTGGCCGCACCCACCGTGGGCCTGATCCAGGACCTGATCGCCTGCCCCGGCGGCGATTTCTGCGCCCTGGCCAACGCCCGCTCGCTGCCGATCGCCGCCGCGATCCAGGATCGCTTCGAGGACCTCGACTACCAGCACGACATCGGCGAGCTGGAGCTCAACATCTCCGGCTGCATGAATTCCTGCGGCCACCACCACCTCGGCGCGATCGGCATCCTCGGCGTCGACAAGAACGGTCAGGAGTGGTACCAGGTCACGCTGGGCGGCCGCCAGGGCAACGATGCCCGCATCGGCGAAGTGATCGGCCGGTCGTTTTCCGCCGCCGAGCTTCCCGACGCGATCGCACGCCTGATCGGTGCCTACCTGGCGCACCGCCATGCCGACGAGCGTTTCATCGACACCTTCGATCGCGTCGGCATCGAAGTCTTTCAACAATCCGCATATGCCCAAACCCAGCCCAATCCCCATCAATCAAGGAGAGTCGCAAATGGCTAACAAGATCATCAAGGAGCGTCGCCTGCAGGATGACGCATGGAAGGTCGTGACCCTGGTCGACGGCGAAGCACCGTTCGACGTCTGCCTGCCGGTCGGCCCGCTGCTGGTCCCGGTTGCGGTCTGGAAAGCCAAGAAGGCTTGCCTGATCCATCGCGAGTACGAGCACGGCACGCCGCTCGGCATCTGGCTCGCGCCGGAGGACGACCTCGCCGAAATCGCCGCCGACATCGACGACTTCACCGTGATCGCCGTGCATTTCCCGAAATTCGCCGACGGCCGCGGCTACTCGACGGCACGCCTGCTGCGCGAACGCCACGGCTACGACGGCGAGCTGCGCGCCTTCGGCGACATCGGCCGCGACCAGATATTCTTCCTCAATCGCGTCGGCTTCGATGCCTTCGTCATCGGTGAGGGCAAGAGTGCGGAAGAGGCACTGGCCGCCTTCGACGACTTCCCCGAGAGCTACCAGGGCGACGCGGTGCAGCCGCTGCCCCTGTTCCGCCGACGGGTCGCCTGAACCCGAACACCAAGGAGTTGCCATGCTGCGCGAAAACCTGCCCGACCTCGCCGACCTCGACCTGGGTGCCGCCGTTGCCGAAAAAGCCGTCGCCGTAAGACAACTGCTACGCGATGTCGCGCGCGACTATGCACCGGTCGTGTTCGCCAACAGCCTGGGTGCCGAGGACATGGTGCTGACCGACATGATCTGGGGCGAGGGCCTCGGCATCGGCATTTTTTCGCTGGATACCGGCCGCCTGCCGGCCGAGACCTATGAGTTGATGGCCAAGACCGAACGCCGCTATGGCCGCCGCCTGGAGGTATTCGCCCCGCGCCACGACACGGTGCAGGACTTCGTCGCCGGCCACGGCATCAACGGCTTCTACGATGCGGTCGAGGCACGCAAGGCCTGCTGCCACGTGCGCAAGATCGAGCCGCTGCAGCGCGCGCTGGCCGGCAAGCAGGCCTGGATCACCGGCCTGCGCGCGGCGCAGTCGCCGACCCGCGACAAGCTCAAGACCGTGGCCTTCGACCACGCCAACAACCTGGTCAAGATCAGCCCGCTGGCGGATTGGAGCGAACGGGAAGTCTGGGTCTATCTGCGGGCCAACAACGTGCCCTACAACGCCCTGCACGACCGCAACTTTCCCAGCATCGGCTGCGCGCCCTGCACCCGCGCCATCCAGCCCGGCGAAGATGTGCGCGCCGGGCGCTGGTGGTGGGAGACCCCGGAAACCAAGGAATGCGGCCTGCACCTGGTCGACTGCAAGCTACAGCGCATCGCCGGGCAAAAAGTCGGCGCTGACGACACGGCGGCCGCATGAACTCGCCCATCCTCGATCCTGTGCTGCCGCTGCACCCTGCCCTTGACCACCTCGACTGGCTGGAAGCGGAGGCGATCTACATCCTGCGCGAGGTCGCCGGCCAGTGCAGCAACCCCGCGCTGCTGTTTTCCGGCGGCAAGGATTCCATCGTCCTCCTGCGCCTGGCCGAAAAGGCCTTCCGCCCCGGCCGCTTTCCGTTTCCGCTGCTGCACATCGACACCAGCCACAACTATCCCGAAGTCATCGACTTCCGCGACGCCCGGGCCTGCGAGCTGAACGAGCGCCTGATCGTGCGTTCGGTGGAAAGCTCGATGGCGCGCGGCACGGTGCGACTCAAGTCGGCCGACGAGTCGCGCAACAAGCACCAGTCCGTGACGCTGCTCGAGGCGATCGAGGAGTTCGGCTTCGACGCCTGCATCGGCGGCGCCCGCCGCGACGAGGAAAAGGCCCGCGCCAAGGAGCGCATCTTTTCCTTCCGCGACGAATTCGGTGGCTGGGATCCGAAGAACCAGCGCCCCGAACTGTGGAACCTGTTCAACGCCCGTGTGCACAAGGGCGAAAACATCCGCGCCTTCCCGATCTCGAACTGGACCGAGCTCGACGTCTGGCAGTACATCGCGCGCGAAGGGCTGGCCCTGCCGTCCATCTACTTCGCCCACGTGCGGCCGGTAATCCGCAAGGGCGGCCTGCTGCAGCCGGTGACGGAGCTCACGCCGGCGCGCGACGGTGACGTGGTCGAGCAGTTGCGGGTGCGCTTTCGCACCGTCGGCGACATCACCTGCACGGCGCCCGTGGAATCGGATGCCGACACGGTGCACAAGATCATCGCCGAAACGGCGATCAGCACGATTACCGAGCGCGGCGCGACACGGCTGGATGATCACGCCTCGGAAGCGGCGATGGAACAACGCAAGAAGGAAGGGTATTTCTGATGAGTGCGATCGAACACATTCCCGAGTTCGGCAGTCGGGTCGACAACGGCCTGCTGCGCTTCCTCACCTGCGGCAGTGTCGATGATGGCAAGAGCACGCTGATCGGTCGCCTGCTCTACGACACCAAGGCGATCCTTGCCGACACGCTGCACGCGATCGAAAAGACTTCGGCACGACGCGGTATGGAGGCGGTCGACCTGTCGCTGCTGACCGACGGCCTGCAGGCCGAGCGCGAACAGGGCATCACCATCGACGTCGCGTATCGCTACTTCAGCACCGGCCGCCGCAAGTACATCATCGCCGACGCGCCGGGGCACGAGCAATACACGCGCAATATGGTCACTGCCGCCTCGACCGCCAACCTGGCGATCATCCTCATCGACGCCAGGAAGGGCGTCCTGACCCAGACCCGGCGGCACTCCTACGTGGCGCACTTGCTCGGCATCCCTCACTTGCTGGTGGCGGTGAACAAGATGGATCTGGTCGGCTACGACCACGCGGTCTTCGAGCGCATCCGCCAGGAGTACCTGAACTTTGCGCAGCAACTCGGCATCCGTGACGTTAGTTTCATTCCGCTGTCAGCCTTGAACGGTGACATGCTTGTCGATCGCGGCGAGAATCTCGGCTGGTACGAAGGTTCTACCCTGATCGACATCCTCGAATCGGCCCCGGCCGCGCATACTGAAAATGACGAGCGCTTCCGCTTCCCGGTGCAGTATGTCTGCCGTCCGCAGAAGGCCGATGATCCCCAACTCCACGACTACCGTGGCTTCATGGGTCGCGTCGAATCGGGCGAGATTACCGTCGGCGATGAAGTCGTGGTGCTGCCCTCGGAACGCCGCAGCCGTATAAGGGGCATCCAAATCGGCGGCTGTTCCCTGCCGCGTGCAGTCGCCGAGCAGTCGGTCACGCTGCTGCTCGAGGACGAGATCGACATCTCGCGCGGCGACATGATCGTGCGCGCCGATGCCGAAGAGTCGACGCTGGTGACACGGCGCATCGAAGCCATGCTTTGCTGGCTCGGCGACAGCCCGCTCGACGCCCGCCGCAAGTACGTGATCCGCCAAACGACGCGGGAATCGCGGGCTTTGCTCGACGGTATGGACTACCGGCTCGACATCAGCTCGCTGCAACAGGTGGCGGCCGAAGGCATGGGAATGAACGACATCGCCCGCGTCGCCTTCAAACTGGCGCAGCCGCTGGTCGTCGATCGCTATGCCGAGAACCGCGCCACCGGAGCGTTCATCGTGATCGATGAAAGCACGAACAATACGGTGGGGGCGGGAATGATTCTGTAGCAGATCCGGGAGCGCCAACAAAAAAGCCAGGCATTGCCTGGCTCTTTCTGTTGGCGGTGAAAGCCTTACTCGGCAGCGGCCGCTTCGACCACTTCGCCGGCCGGACGATCCAGCAGTTCGACGTAGGCCATCGGCGCGTTGTCACCGATGCGAAAGCCCATTTTCAGGATACGCAGATAGCCGCCGTTGCGCGCGGCATAGCGCGGGCCGAGCACATCGAACAGCTTGCCGACGATGTCGCGGTCGCGGGTGCGATCGAAGGCAAGGCGACGATTGGCCAGGCTGGGCTTCTTGCCCAGGGTGATCAGGGGCTCCACCACGCGGCGCAGTTCCTTGGCCTTGGGCAGGGTGGTCTTGATGGCCTCGTGGCGCAGCAGCGAGACAGCCATGTTGCGCAGCATCGCCTGGCGATGTGCCGAGGTCCGATTGAGTTTGCGAAGTCCGTTACCGTGACGCATTTTGATTCCCTCGTTTTTTGCGGCCACCGCGCGATGCAAGTGGCCGGTTAATGGTTATCGAGTAGGTAGTCAGTACAGCAGGTGATGCAGGTGCAGCAACCGGACCGAAGTCCGGCATCGAGAATCGGTCAGGCCAGCTTCTCCAGTCCGGCCGGGGGCCAGCCTTCGAGCTTCATGCCCAGCGTGAGGCCGCGCGAAGCCAGGACTTCCTTGATTTCATTGAGCGACTTGCGCCCCAGGTTCGGCGTCTTCAGGAGCTCGGTTTCCGTGCGCTGGATCAGGTCGCCGATGTAGTAGATGTTCTCGGCCTTGAGGCAGTTGGCGGAGCGAACCGTCAGTTCGAGGTCATCCACCGGGCGCACCAGCACGGGATCGACCGAGGTCTGCTTCGGCACCTCGGAGGACAGCGGGGTGCCCTCGAGATCGGCAAACACGGAAAGCTGCTCCATCAGGATGCGGGCCGCAGTGCGCACCGCCTCTTCGGCATTATCGATGGCGCCGTTGGTTTCGATGTCGAGGATCAGCTTGTCGAGGTCGGTGCGCTGCTCGACGCGGGCGGATTCGACGGAGTAGCTGACGCGGCGCACCGGGCTGAACGAGGCATCGAGCATGATCTGGCCGATGGCGCGGTTCTCGCGGGCGATTTCGCGCTGGTTGGCGGGCACGTAGCCGCGGCCGGACTCGACACGGATCTGCATGTTGAGCTTGCCGCCGGGGGCGATGTGGGCGATCACGTGATCCGGGTTGACTATCTCGATGTCATGGGTGGTTTCGATGTCACGCGCGGTCACCACGCCTTCGCCACTGCGGGACAGGGTCAGCGTGGCTTCGCGGCGGTTATGCATCTTCAGCACGACCCCCTTCAGGTTGAGCAGGACATCCACAACGTCTTCACGGACCCCGTCGAGTGTTGAGTACTCGTGCAGCACGCCTTCGATGGAAACCTCGGTCGGTGCGACTCCTTCCATGGAGGACAGCAGGATGCGGCGCAAGGCGTTGCCCAGGGTGTGTCCATAGCCGCGCTCGAACGGCTCCATGACCACACGGGCATGCAGCGGCGAGAGCTGCTGGACATCGATACTGCGGGGTTTCAGAAGTGTGTGCATGTGCATTCCTTCGAATGGAATAGCACCTGGCGTCCAGCGGACGCCAGGTGGAAAACTACTTGTTAGCGAGAATACAGTTCGACAACCAGGCCTTCACTGATTGACGGCGGCAGATCTTCACGTGCCGGATACGACTTGAAGATGCCCTTGCCTTCCTTGACGTCCACTTCGATCCAAGCGGGGAAGCCTCGCGACTCGGCCGCTTCCAACGCTGCCTTGGTACGCAAGTGACCGCGGGTCCCATCAAGCAGCTGGACGACGTCACCGGGGCGTACGCTGTATGATGGAATATTCACGCGACGACCGTTGATCAGCACGCCGTTATGGCGTACGACCTGACGTGCCTCGGCGCGCGATACACCGAAACCCATGCGATAGGCGACGGTGTCAAGACGGCTCTCGAGCAGCTTCAACAGGTTTTCGCCGGTCTGTCCCTTCTTGCGCTCGGCATCACCGAACACTTTGCGGAACTGGCGCTCGAGTACACCGTAGATACGGCGGATTTTCTGCTTCTCACGCAGTTGGGTGCCATAGCCGGAGAGTCGCTGGCCGGACTTCTGGCCGTGCTGGCCGGGAGCATAGGCACGGCGCTCGACCGAGCATTTGTCAGTGAAGCACTTTTCGCCTTTGAGGAAGAGCTTTTCGCCCTCGCGGCGGCACTGGCGGCATTTTGCGTCTAGATTTCGGGCCATGGTGTCGTATCTGCCTTAGATGCGGCGGCGCTTCGGCGGCCGGCATCCGTTGTGGGGAATCGGGGTAATGTCGGTGATGCTGGTGATCTTCATGCCGAGCGCATTGAGTGCGCGTACGGCCGACTCGCGACCGGGGCCGGGGCCCTTGATGCGAACTTCGAGATTCTTCACACCACACTCCTGAGCAGCCTTGCCAGCCGCTTCAGCGGCAATCTGCGCGGCGAACGGGGTTGACTTGCGGGAACCCTTGAAACCGGCGCCGCCGGACGTGGCCCACGACAGCGCATTGCCCTGGCGGTCGGTGATGGTGATGATGGTGTTGTTGAAGGATGCATGAACGTGCGCAATGCCTTCGGCGACGTTCTTCTTGACCTTCTTGCGGACTTTTGTTGCGGTCTTAGCCATGTATTGGTTCCCGGTTTACTTCTTGCCCATCGAAATCGCCTTGCGCGGCCCCTTGCGGGTGCGCGCATTGGTGCGGGTGCGCTGTCCGCGCACGGGCAGGCCGCGACGGTGGCGCACTCCGCGATAACAGCCGAGATCCATCAGGCGCTTGATGCTCATCGTCGTTTCGCGGCGCAGATCGCCCTCGACGGCGAACTTGCCGACCTCCTCACGCAGGCGATCCAGTTCGCTGTCCGTGAGTTCCTTGATCTTGGCGGAACGCTTGACGCCGACAGCGTCGCAGATTTTCTTGGCGCGGGTGCGGCCGATGCCGTAGATCGCTGTCAGGGCGATCTCCGCGTGCTGGTGATTCGGAATGTTGACGCCTGCTATACGAGCCATGTGCTTACCTGTTCGTCGCCGTTAGTTAATGCGGGTGGTGGGCCAGCTGAAAAATGCGAACCGTAGAGTATATCTGAACCGAACCGCTGCATCAACCCTGGCGCTGCTTGTGGCGCGGATCGGTACAGATGACCCTCACCACGCCCTTGCGCCGGATGACCTTGCAGTTGCGACAGATACGTTTGACCGAAGCCAGAACTTTCATTGGATTTCTCCGGAAAATATTGCCAGACTACTTGGCGCGGAACACGATACGGCCCTTGGAAAGGTCGTAAGGCGTGAGCTGCACGGTGACCTTGTCGCCGGGGAGGATGCGAATGTAGTGCATGCGCATTTTTCCGGAGATGTGGCCAAGAACAACATGCCCGTTTTCGAGTTTGATCCGAAACGTGGCATTCGGGAGATTCTCGACGACCTCTCCCTGCATTTCAATTACATCTTCCTTCGACATGGATCAGCGTGCCGGAAATCCGGCGCCCTTGAAGTTCGCCTTTTTCAGAAGACTTTCATACTGGTGAGACATGACATAGGCCTGGACCTGCGACATGAAATCCATCGTCACCACGACGATGATCAGCAGGCTGGTGCCGCCGAAATAGAACGGCACGTTCCATTTCAGGATCAGGAACTCCGGCAGCAGGCAGACTGCCGTGATATAGACGGCGCCGACCAGGGTCAGGCGCATCAGGATCTTGTCGATGTAACGGCTGGTCTGGTCGCCCGGGCGGATCCCAGGAACGAAGGCACCGCTCTTTTTCAGGTTGTCCGCGGTTTCCTTGGAGTTGAAGACCAAGGCGGTATAGAAAAAGCAGAAAAATATGATCGCGACCGCGTAGAGGATGACGTAGATCGGTTGCCCGGGCGACAGGGTAGCAGCAATGTCCTTGAGCCAGGTCATGCCTTCGCCGGCACCGAACCAGCCGGCGGCGGTGGCGGGGAACAGGATGATGGACGAAGCGAAGATAGGAGGAATGACGCCCGACATGTTGAGCTTCAGGGGTAGATGGGAACTCTGACCGCCATAAACCTTGTTGCCGACCTGCCGCTTGGCATAATTGACCAGTATCTTGCGCTGACCCTTTTCGACGAACACCACGAAGCCGGTAACCAGGACGGCGACCACGCAAATGAACAAAGCCGACAGGGCATGCATCGCGCCGGTGCGGACGAGTTCAAACAGGCCGCCCAGGGCGCTCGGCAAACCAGCCACGATGCCGGCGAAGATGATGATTGAAATGCCATTGCCCAGGCCGCGCTCGGTGACCTGCTCACCCAGCCACATCAAGAACATGGTGCCGGTAAGCAGAGTCAGGACCGTGACGAAACGGAACATCAGACCCGGGTCGAGCACCAGTCCGGCTTGGGATTCCAGAGCGATTGCCATGCCCAGTCCCTGGAACAATGCCAGACCAACGGTGCCGTAGCGGGTGTATTGGGTGATTTTGCGGCGCCCGGCTTCACCCTCCTTTTTCAATGCCTCGAACGAAGGCACGGCGACCGTCATCAGCTGCATGATGATCGACGCGGAAATGTAGGGCATGATGCCAAGAGCAAACAGCGTAAAGCGCGACAGGGCGCCGCCCGAAAACAGGTTGAAGACACCAAGTATCCCGCCCTGCTGGCTCTGGAACAGCTCAGCGAGTTTTACCGGATCGATTCCGGGCACGGGAATGTGCGCACCGATCCGGTACACCACCAGCGCACCCAGCAGGAACCAGAGCCGGCGCCAGAGGTCGCCAAACTTTCCGGTCTTGCCAAGGGTTGCCGCCTGGGTTGCCACTTGCTCCGTCCTTTGCGCGCTGCGTATCAGGCTGCAGCGATGTCCGCGACCGAACCGCCGGCCGCCTCGATTGCGGCACGTGCGCCCTTGGTTGCGCCAACGCCCTTGAGGGCGATCTTGCGATTGAGCTTGCCCGACAAAATGACTTTTGCGGAAAGCGCATCGCCCGCAATCACGCCGGCCTGCTTCAGCACCAGCAGGTCAACTTCTTCGACCGGCAGCTTGTCCAGTTCGGACAAACGCACCTCGACATTGCGGCTGGCGGTCATGGACACAAACCCCCGCTTCGGCAAGCGGCGCTGCAGCGGCATTTGGCCGCCTTCGAAGCCGACCTTGTGAAACCCGCCGGCACGCGACTTCTGTCCCTTGTGACCGCGACCGGCGGTCTTGCCGAGGCCGCTGCCGATGCCTCGTCCGACACGCTTGGACGCATGCTTGGAGCCAGCGCCGGGCTTCAGGTTATTGAGTTCCATAGCCATTCTTGTCCTCTCAGCCTTCGTACTTAACCAGATAGGCGATTTTGTGGATCATGCCGCGCACTGCGGGCGTGTCTTCCAGCATGGCCGAACTGTTGAGCTTGCGCAGACCAAGTCCACGAGCGGTGGCGCGATGGTCCTGCTTGGTGCCGATCAGGCTTTTGACCAGGGTGACCTTGATTTTTTTTTCAGCCATGGCTTACTCCAGAATTTCGGCGACAGCCTTGCCGCGCTTGGCCGCGATCTCGGCCGGGGTGCTCATCGCTAGCAGGCCATGTAGCGTCGCCCGCACGACGTTGTAGGGATTTGTCGAACCGATGGTCTTGGCGACCACGTCGGTGACGCCCATGACTTCGAACACGGCACGCATCGGACCGCCTGCAATGACACCGGTACCGGGCGATGCGGGAGACATCAGTACCGTCGTGGCGCCGTGCTTGCCTGTCACGGAATGATGCAGGGTGCCGTCCTTTAGGCTAATCTTCGACATCTTGCGCCGAGCCTCTTCCATGGCCTTTTGCACGGCGACAGGCACTTCGCGCGACTTGCCCTTGCCCATGCCGATGCCACCGTCACCATCGCCCACCACGGTCAGCGCGGCGAACCCGAGAATCCGGCCGCCCTTTACTACCTTGGTGACGCGGTTGATGGAGACCATCTTCTCACGCATGCCATCGTCACGCTCTTCCTGGACCTGTTGCTGTTTCCTGCCTTGCGGTTTAGCCATGTCCGTCTCGCTTAGAACTTGAGTCCGCCCTCACGGGCGGCTTCGGCCAGCGCTTTGACGCGGCCGTGGTAATGAAAACCGGAGCGGTCGAATGCCACCTGCTCGATACCGGCCGCCTTGGCCCGTTCCGCAATCAGCTTGCCGACCGTCATGGCCGCATTGACGTTGCCGCCATTCGGAACCTGGGTTCGCACTTCCGGCTCCATGGTCGAAGCGGCGGCAAGCACGCGGGTACCGCAGCCGGAAAAAATCTGTGCAGAGATATGTAGGTTGCTGCGATGCACCGCGAGACGCGCCACCTTGAGCTCTGCAATCTTGGCGCGGGTTTTGCGCGCCCTGCGCAGACGAGCCTGTTTCTTTTCCATGATTCAGCGCCTCGGTTATTTCTTCTTGGTTTCCTTGATGACAACCACTTCGTCGGCATAACGGACACCCTTGCCCTTGTAAGGCTCCGGCGACCGGTAAGCGCGAACTTCAGCGGCTACCTGGCCGACCACCTGCTTGTCGATCCCCTTGATCAGGATCTCAGTCTGGGTCGGCGTTTCAACTTTTATGCCATTTGGCATGTCGTGCGATACGGGATGGGAAAAACCCAGGGTGAGATTCAACTTGGAACCCTGGGCCTGCGCACGGTAGCCGACACCAACCAAGGTCAATTTCTTTTCGAAACCCTTGGTCACCCCGATAACCATGTTGTTCAGGATTGCGCGCATCGTGCCCGACATGGCTCCGGAATTCGGCGCGCCTTCGACGGCACGACACAGCAGCTTTTCACCATCTCTTTCAACAGTCACAGCGGGCAGAAGGAACTGCTTCAAGGTTCCCAGCGGGCCCTTGACCGCTATGTCTGTAGCCGAGAGCGTTACTTCGACACCCTTCGGTAGATCAACCGGATACTTGGCAATACGTGACATGGAAACGGCTCCTTAGGCGACGATGCAGAGAACTTCGCCACCCATGTTGCCTGCCCGCGCCCGGCGGTCCGTCATGACGCCCTTCGGCGTCGAGACTATGGCAACACCCAGCCCGTTCATGACACGGGGCAAATCGTCCTTGCCCCTGTAGACACGCAGGCCGGGCTTGGATATGCGTTCGATACGCTCGATCACCGGCTGCCCGGCGTAGTACTTGAGAGCAATATCGAGTTCCGGCTTGGCGCCATTCTCGCGGATAGCGAAATCATCGATGTAGCCCTCATCCTTCAGCACCTTGGCGATGGCCACCTTAAGTTTGGATGAAGGCATGGATACGGACAGTTTTTCCGCCATCTGCGCATTGCGGATGCGGGTCAACATGTCGGCAACTGGATCGGTCATACTCATATCGCTCTCCTTACCAGCTGGCCTTGGTCATGCCGGGCAGTTCGCCACGCATCGCAACTTCGCGCAGCTTGTTGCGGCAAAGGCCGAACTTGCGAAACACGCCACGCGGACGCCCGGTCAGTGCGCAACGGTTGCGCTGACGGGACGGGCTGGCATTGCGGGGCAACTGCTGGAGCTTCAGGCGCGCATCCATGCGCTCCTCGTCCGACAGGTTGACGTTGTTGATCACGGCAAAAAGTTCGGCACGCTTGGCTGCGTACTTCGCAACCGTCTTGGCACGCTTCTCTTCGCGGTTAATTAGAGCTAGTTTCGCCATACGTCCCTCAGTTCTTGAAGGGGAACTTGAATGCGGCGAGAAGGGCCTTCGCCTCCTCGTCGTTCTTCGCGGTGGTGGTGATGCTGATATTCATGCCCCGCAGTGCATCGATCTTGTCGTACTCAATTTCCGGAAAAATGATCTGTTCCTTGACGCCGACGTTGTAGTTGCCACGGCCGTCAAAGCCCTTCCCCGATATACCGCGGAAATCGCGGATGCGCGGCATGGCAATGGTGACCAGGCGATCGAGGAATTCATACATCCTGTTTCCGCGCAAGGTCAGCATGCAACCGATCGGATAGCCCTCGCGAATCTTGAATCCGGCGATGGCCTTGCGTGCCTTGGTCACCACCGGCTTCTGACCGGCGATCTTGGTCATGTCGCCGACAGCGTTATCCAACACCTTCTTGTCGCCAACCGCCTCGCCGACACCCATATTCAGGGTGATCTTGGTAATGCGCGGCACTTCCATGATCGACTTGTAAGCAAACTTCTTGCGAAGTTCCGGGGCTACCGTCTGTTTGTAGTATTCCTGCAATCGCGCCATGACTGTCCCTTACGCGTCAACAACTTCGCCGTTCGACCTGAATACCCTGACCTTGCGGCCGTCGTCGAGCAGCTTGAAGCCGACGCGGTCTGCTTTCTGGGTGGCCGGATTGAACAGCGCCACGTTGGAAATATTGATCGGCATTTCCTTCTCGACAATGCCGCCCTGGTTACCCTTCATCGGGTTGGGCTTGGTGTGCTTCTTGACGCGATTGATGCCTTCAACGAGAAGGCGCTCGGCGTCTATGCAGTTAAGCACGACGCCACGCTTGCCCTTGTCCTTGCCCGTGGTAACGACGACATCGTCGCCCCTGCGAATCTTGTTCATGATCGAGTCCTCGAATACCGGTTCAAAGAACCTCGGGAGCCAGCGAGACGATCTTCATGAATCGCTCGGTCCGCAGCTCGCGGGTGACCGGCCCGAAGATGCGCGTGCCGATCGGTTCCAGCTTGTTATTGAGCAACACGGCAGCATTGCCATCGAATTTGACCAGAGACCCGTCTGCGCGACGCACACCCTTGGCGGTGCGCACCACGACCGCACTATAAACTTCGCCCTTCTTGACGCGACCGCGCGGCGCGGCATCCTTGATGCTGACCTTGATGACATCACCAATACCGGCATATCGGCGCTTGGAGCCGCCGAGTACCTTGATGCACATGACCGAACGCGCGCCGGTATTGTCGGCGACATCCAGCAGAGACTGCATTTGAATCATTATTTCATCTCCAACTTAATCCGCGATTGACTCAAGTCCCGCGATCAGTCTTGGAGCCCGCTAGGGGCTGGGATGCCGAAGTGGGTGATTCACACCCCGGCGGAGCAAAGAAGCGGAATTCTACAATCCGCTGCGATGTTGTCAAGCTATATTTGTTCTGCGCTGGCGCTGTGCGCCAGACCACAGCGAATGTTTCAGGCTGTACGTGCCTTCTCGACGACCTCGGCGACACGCCACGCCTTGGTCTTGGAGATCGGGGCACATTCTTCGATCTGGACCAGATCGCCCGTACCAGTCTCCAGCCCTTCAATGTGGGCGTGGTATTTCTTCGAGCGGGTCATGATCTTGCCGATCACGGGATGCTTAACCTTCCGCTCGACCAAAACCGTAACGGTCTTCTGCATCTTGTCCGAAACCACGCGACCCTGAAGGGTACGCCGCACGGTTTGTGTATTCGTGTCTGTCATTTCGCCGCCGCCTTCTCACGCTGAATCGTTTTTACGCGCGCTATGTCCTTGCGCACCTTGCCGACCTGGCTGGTATTGGTCAGCTGCTGTGTGGCCATCTGCATGCGAAGACCGAATTGCGCCTTGCGCAGATCAAGGAGTTCCTTTTGCAACTCCGCATCACTTTTTGCTCTGAGCTCTGTCGTCTTCATGGCTTATCCAAAATGGCGGGTGACGAAGGTGGTTTCGAGCGGAAGTTTGGCCGCCGCCAGGCGGAACGCTTCGCGCGCAAGGGTCTCGTCCACTCCATCCATCTCATAAAGAACCTTGCCGGGTTGAATCTCGGCAACCCAATACTCGGGCGATCCTTTGCCGTTACCCATCCGGACCTCCAACGGCTTCTTCGATATGGGCTTGTCCGGGAAAATACGGATCCAGATACGGCCGCCACGCTTGATGTGACGTGTCATGGCACGACGCGCGGCTTCGATCTGACGTGCCGTAAGGCGCCCACGGCCGATGGCCTTGAGGCCGTACTCGCCAAAACTCACTTTGGCGCCGCGGGTAGCGAGCCCCGTGTTGCGACCCTTTTGTTCCTTACGATACTTTCTACGGGCAGGTTGCAGCATGTTTTACTCCTTGCCTTCCTTCGCGGCACTATCGGCGCTGTCGACTTTGGCCGGTGCCTTGCGCACACGTTTCGCTGGTGCCTTTGGCACGGCCGCGACATCCGGCTTGGCTTCAGGCTTGGCTTCCTCGGTCTTTTTGGCCGCGGTCCGACGCGCCGGCTTGGCTTCACCCTCACTCTCGGATTTGGGCTTGGCGGGACTGCGCCGCGGCTTGCGCTGGTCGTCGACCACCGGCTCGGGAGCCGCCACCAGCGCATCGCTGCGGGACAGGATTTCTCCCTTGAAGACCCAGACCTTGATGCCGATGACGCCGTAGGTGGTCTTCGCCTCGGACGTCCCGTAGTCGATGTCGGCACGCAGCGTATGTAGCGGCACGCGGCCCTCACGGTACCATTCGCGGCGTGCGATCTCGGCGCCATTGAGACGTCCGGAGCTCATGATTTTGATGCCCTGGGCACCAAGGCGCATGGCATTCTGCATCGCACGCTTCATCGCGCGACGGAACATGATGCGCTTTTCCAGTTGCTGCGCGATGGAATCGGCGATCAACTGTGCGTCGGTTTCCGGCTTGCGGATCTCTTCGATGTTGACGTGCACCGGCACACCCATCTTGCGCTGCAGCTCAGCCTTTAGATGCTCGATGTCTTCGCCCTTCTTGCCGATCACTACGCCGGGCCGGGCACTAAAGACCGTCACCCGCGCGTTCTTGGCCGGTCGCTCGATGACGACGCGGCCGACGGATGCGTGTGCCAGCTTCTTTTTCAGGTAATCGCGAACCTCAAGGTCTTCCTTGAGCATCTGCGGAAAGGTCTTGCTACTGGAATACCAACGTGAAGTCCAGTTGCGGGTGACCGAAAGACGAAAACCAGTCGGATGAATCTTTTGTCCCATAGTGCCCTCCTTAATCGCCAACAGTCACGAAAATGTGACAGGTAGGCTTGAGGATGCTGTTGCCGCGTCCCTTGGCTCGCGCGGTAAAGCGCTTGAGCACAGTGCCCTTTTCGACATAAATCCGCGTAACCTTGAGCGCATCGATATCAGCGCCGTCATTGTGTTCCGCATTGGCGATCGCCGACTCGAGAACCTTTTTGATGATCCCGGCACCCTTCTTCGGGGAAAAGGCCAGAATGCTGAGCGCCTGGTCGACTGGTTTGCCGCGCACCAGATCGGCGACAAGGCGCCCTTTCTGGGCAGAAAGCCGGACTCCACGCAAGTTTGCATTGGTTTCCATCATGGTTCCTTACTTCTTGGCGACGGCTTTTTTGCCGCCCGTGTGGCCCTTGAACGTCCGCGTCAGCGCAAATTCGCCGAGCTTGTGGCCAACCATGTTTTCCGAGACATAGACGGGAATGTGCTGCTTGCCGTTATGCACGGCGATAGTCAGTCCGACGAAGTCGGGAAGAATGGTCGAGCGACGGGACCACGTTTTGATCGGGCGCTTGTCGTTGGAGGCACGCGCTGCATCGACCCGCTTAAGCAGGTGAGCATCGATGAACGGGCCCTTCTTGATTGAACGTGCCATCTCTTACCTCTTACCTTTCGGCCTGCGTTGGACAATCATGACGTCCGTGCGCTTATTGTTGCGAGTACGGTAGCCTTTGGTCGGCTGGCCCCATGGACTGACGGGAACCCGTCCTTCGCCGGTGCGCCCTTCACCACCGCCATGCGGGTGGTCGACCGGGTTCATGGCCACGCCGCGAACGGTCGGACGAACACCGCGCCAGCGCATCGCACCCGCCTTGCCGATCTTGCGCAGGCTATGCTCTTCGTTGCCTACTTCACCAATCGTCGCCCGGCACTCGACGTGGATGCGGCGGATTTCCCCGGAGCGCAGTCGTACTTGCGCGTAAGAGCCTTCGCGCGCCAGAAGCTGCACCGACGTTCCGGCAGAACGTGCAATTTGAG
Source organism: Sulfuritalea sp. (assembly GCA_020853215.1). Taxonomy (GTDB): domain Bacteria; phylum Pseudomonadota; class Gammaproteobacteria; order Burkholderiales; family Rhodocyclaceae; genus Sulfuritalea. The sequence goes on from JADYZH010000080.1 coordinate 26,933, forward strand.
CGCCCTTCCCCGGCATCATTTCGACACAGTGGATGGTCGTACCAACGGGAATGCTGCGAATCGGCAGCGCGTTGCCCGGCTTGATCGGCGCCTCGGAGCCGCTGAGCACTTCCTGCCCGACCACCATGCCCTTGATGGCAATCATGTAGCGCCGTTCGCCGTCCGCATAAAGCACCAGCGCGATATTCGCGGAACGATTCGGGTCATACTGGATATTCTCGACCTTGCCCGGAATGCCGTCTTTGTCGCGGCGGAAATCGATCACGCGATAAAGCTTCTTGTGACCACCGCCCATATGACGGGTGGTGATATGACCATGCGCGTTGCGGCCGGCGGTTCGGGTTTTGGCCTCGACGAGCTTGTCGTGCGGGCGCCCCTTGTGCAGACTGGAATTGACAACCTTGACGACACCACGACGGCCCGGTGAAGTCGGTTTGACTTTGACGAGAGCCATTTAAGCCGCCCCCCCTTCAGCAAAATTGATTTCCTGGCCCGGTTTGAGGCAGACGAAAGCCTTCCTGGTGTCGCTGCGACGACCCACGGTGCGGCCGGAGCGCTTGACCTTGCCTTTCAGGTTGGTCATCTGAACTGACTTGACCTGAACCTTGAACAGCAGTTCGACGGCTGCCTTTACTTCCGGCTTGGTCGCATCAGGTGTCACGATAAACACCACTTGCTCGTTCCTGTCGGCAATGTAGGTTGCTTTTTCGGAAATTTGCGGAGCCACCAGCACCTGCAGCAAGCGTTCCTGGTTGAAGTTCTTGCTCATGCCAGCATCTCCTCGATCTTGGTGACGGCACCCTTGGTGAAAATCACTCTGGGGAAACGCACCAGCGATACCGGATCCGCCTGATGCGTTTCCAGCACCAGGACATTCGGCAGGTTCCTGGATGCCAGCGCCAAGTTGTCGTCGAGACTGTCGGTCACGAGCAGTACCGAATCGAGCCCCATGGCCTTCAGCTTCTGCGCGAACAGGCGGGTCTTCGGCGCCTCAATGGCGAAATCATCGATAACGGCCAGTTTGTCTTCACGGGCCAGCTGGGAGAGAATCGCTGCCAGACCGGCACGATACATCTTTCGGTTGACCTTCTGGGTGAAGTTCTCTTCCGGAGTGTTCGGGAAAATACGGCCACCACCGCGCCAGATGGGCGAGGATGTCATACCGGCGCGCGCACGGCCCGTTCCTTTTTGACGGAATGGCTTCTTGGTGCTGTGATGCACTTCTTCGCGATCTTTCTGCTTGCGATTGCCGGCGCGGGCGTTGGCCTGATAGGCGACCACCACCTGGTGTACCAGTGCTTCGTTGAACTCGCGGCCAAACAAGGCATCCGATGCCGTCACAGTAGACGCGGCCTGACCTTGGGCGTTAATCAGTTTAAGTTCCATGTCATCCCCGCTCTTTCGACGCCTTGACGGCCGGGGCGACAACCACATCCCCCCCCTTGGCGCCGGGCACTGCGCCGCGGACCAGCAGAAGCTGGCGCGCCTCGTCGATGCGGACGACCACGAGATTTTGCGTGGTGCGCGCGACATCTCCCAGGTGGCCGGCCATTTTCTTGCCTGGAAACACGCGTCCCGGATCCTGTGCCATGCCGATGGAACCGGCAGAGTTGTGCGACACAGAGTTGCCGTGCGACGCACGATTCGAGGAAAAGTTATGCCGCGTAATGGCGCCGGCATAGCCTTTGCCAATTGACGTACCGCTGATGTCGACTTTCTGGCCCACGCTAAAGATGCTTGCGGCGACGACATCACCCGGCTTGAACCCGGCCAGTTGATCAGGTGTCACATGGAATTCCCTGAGAACTTCACCGGCTTCGACGCCAGCCTTGGCGAGATGCCCCGCGGCAGGCTTGCTAATCCTGCTGGCGCGACGCTTACCGAATGTCACCTGAACGGCAGCATAGCCATCCGCTTCAGGTGTCTTTATCTGCGTGACGCGATTGTTCGACACATCAAGCACTGTCACCGGGACGGAAGAACCATCTTCGGCGAAAACGCGCGTCATGCCGACCTTGCGTCCAACAAGGCCTAGACTCATTTTATTCTCCTAAACTCCGGCTACGATTGGCCGGGCTGATTTCGGAAATTCAGCGGCAGACAACACCGCGACAGGCACCAAAAAAACGGTACCCCTGACACAAATTATTGAAGCTTGATCTCGACATCCACGCCCGCGGGAAGGTCAAGCTTCATCAACGCATCGACCGTCTTGTCGGTCGGATCCACAATATCCATCAGACGCAAGTGGGTACGGATCTCGAACTGGTCCCGCGAAGCCTTGTTGACATGCGGCGACCGCAATACGTCAAAACGCTCAATACGCGTCGGCAGGGGCACAGGGCCACGTACTACGGCGCCCGTGCGTTTTGCCGTTTCGACACGCTCAAGCGCCGACGGCTCGATCAGGCGATAGTCGAACGCCTTGAGGCGGATGCGTATCTTTTGACTTTGCATGAGAAATCCTTAAAGAGCAGGGTCGCATTTCGCGAAAGGGCGAGATTTTAACGACCTTTTCGCTGTAATGCAACAACAGTTATTCGATGACCTTGGCCACGACACCGGCGCCGACGGTGCGACCGCCTTCACGGATGGCGAAGCGCAGACCCTCTTCCATCGCGATCGGGGCAATCAGCTTCACCGTCATCGCAATGTTGTCCCC
>JADYZH010000081.1 GCA_020853215.1 Sulfuritalea sp.
ACGCCATGCATTCCACCATCGGCCGCCATGCGGCGCGTGCGGTGTCCGCCGCGGTGCAGGTCGACATGCTCGGCGAGCAGTGGAAGGCGCTGGTGGACAACATCGGCAAGGGCGACGTCAAGACCTTTAACGCACCGGTATTCCCCAAGGGCGAGGTGATGGGCGTCGGCTTCCATGAGGCGCCGCGCGGCGCACTGTCGCACTGGGTCGTCATCGACAACGGCAAGATCAAGAACTACCAGTGCGTGGTGCCGTCGACCTGGAACGCCTGCCCGCGCAACGAGAAGGACGAACCGGGGCCCTACGAGGCGTCCCTGCTCGACACGCCGATCGCCGATGCCGAGAAGCCGCTGGAAGTGCTGCGCACCATACACTCCTTCGATCCCTGCATCGCCTGTGCGATCCACCTGACCGACAAGGAAAGCGATACCGCCATCACGGTAAAGGCGGTCTGATCGCGGGTAGCATAGTGGGGCCGGCGCTGTCGCCGGCCCCGTTTTCTTTTGGAGCGAATTCCATGCGCGCAGTCGTTCTCGGCGTCGGCAACATCATCCTCACCGACGAGGGCGCCGGCGTGCGCGCGGTCGAAGCGCTCGAACGCGGCTGGAAACTGCCGGAGAACGTGCTTGCGATCGACGGCGGCACCTCGGGCATGGAAATGATCGAAGAGTTGTCGAACCTGGATTTCCTGATCGTCCTCGATGTGGTCAAGACCGGCGCCGCCCCCGGCACCGTGGTCAGGATTGCCGGCGAGGAGATCCCGGTTTTCTTCCGCAAGAAGCTTTCGCCGCACCAGATCGCCCTGCCCGACGTGCTCGCCAGCCTGGAACTGCTCGACGCCATGCCAAAGGAGATCGTGGTGCTCGGGGTCGAGTTCATTTCCCTCGAGCTTGGCCTGGACATGACGCCGACCGTGGCGGAGAAGGTGCCGGTGCTGGCGGCGATGGCGGCTGAGGAACTGGCCGCGCGCGGTTATGCCGTGACGCCGCTGAAGAAAGCCGCCTGAGATGTGCCTCGCCGCGCCCTCCCGGGTGACCGAGTTGCGGGACGGCATGGCCGTCACCGAGTGTTTCGGCCAGGTGCGGGAAGTCAGCCTGCTGCTGATGAACGAAGACGTTGCGGTCGGCGATTACCTGCTGATCCAGGCCGGCGGGTTTGCTTTCGAACGGGTCGAACCGGCGCGCGCCGAAGAGGCCCTGGCCATGATGCGGGAACTGATGGAACAGGGAGGCGACGCCCGCAACTGGGGTGACGGTCTGGAGGCGGCATGAGTTTCCGGATCCACCAGACCAGCCCCGCCGAGGCGGTGGAGGAAGCCTTTTCCCGCATCGAGCGCGAGCAGATGGCCGATGTGCCCATCCTCAATCCGGCCCTGTCCGTGGAAGCCGTCGATTTCCAGCGCTGGCAGGGGCACTGGCTGGGCATCGTGGTCACGCCTTGGTGCATGAGCCTGCTGCTGGTGCCGGGCAGCGCCGAAAACTGGGTGTCGACGGGCGACAACCGGCGGCGTTTCGTCAGGTTCCCGGCCGGCGATTTCGCTTTTCTCGGCAGCGCGGAAACGGAACTCGGCGAATACCAGAGTTGTCCATTGTTTTCGCCGATGGGGCAATTCACGTCCCAAGCGGAAGCCACGATGACGGCACGGGCATCGCTGGTCGCAATGCTGACCGATCCGCAAGCATCGAGGGCGGTGCCGGAAGCGGAAAAGCGGGCCGGTGAACCCTCGCTTTCCCGTCGCCGTTTCCTGGCTTTGCGCTAAGCTTCAGACTTCTAAACCGCCGGATCGGCAACGCGGGAAACAGAGCGTGCCGCCGGCATGGAAAGGGAATGCAGATGTCGAACATTGCGGAATTCAATTCTGCCGCGAATGCGGATGTCGAACGCGAGCACGAGGTCCAGCTCGGTTTGTTGCGCGCGCTGTGCGTGGCGGCCGGGGAGAACAGGGCGGCCAGCGAAATTGGCGAGATCCTCGATCACCTGATCGCCTACAGCGAGGCGCATTTCATGTCGGAAGAGTTGCTGATGCGGCTCAAGAGTTATGACGACTACGAGGATCACGTCGAAGACCACCTGCAGATGCTTGACACGCTGCGCGGCATCGCCGCCAGCCACGCCGCCGGCGACACGGCGCTGGTCGCCGGGCGCGCGGCGGAATCCCTCGATTTCATCGGCCGGCACATCGCGACCCGCGATCGGCGCTTTGCCGACCATGTGCGCCTGGGACTCTAGCCCCCGTGCACGAAATGGCGCTGGCGGAGGGGGTGCTGCAATTGATCGAAGACGCGGCGCGCGAACAGGACTTTGTCCGGGTCAGCGCGGTCTGGCTGGAGATCGGGCAGCTTTCCGGGGTCGAAGTCGAGGCCATGAAATTTTGTTTCGATGCCGTCACGCGTGACAGCATCGCCGCCGGAGCGACGCTGGAGATCATCGCCGTGCCCGGCACCGGCTGGTGCATGGCCTGCGCCCGTACGGTGCCGATGGCGGAGGTATTCGGTGCATGTCCGCAGTGCGGCGGCTACCAGATGCAGGTGACCGGGGGTACCGAAATGCGGGTCAAGGAACTTGAAGTAGCTTAGGAGAAGCGAATGTGCACGACATGCGGCTGCGGCGCCGGTGAGGTGAAGATAGACGGCGAAAACGCCGACCATGAGCATGAGCACGTGCATGCCGACGGCACGCGGCACAGTCACGGCCATGCCCACGAAGGCGATCATGGCCACGAACACGCGCACACCCACGAACACCGCTATGCGCCGGCCCACGCCCACGCCCCGGGGATGGGTGCGCGGCGCATGGTGCAGATCGAGCAGGACATCCTGGCCAAGAACAACGCCTATGCGAAGCAAAACCGCGAGCGTCTGGCCGAGCGCGGCATCTTCACGCTGAATCTCGTGTCCAGCCCCGGCTCGGGCAAGACTACGCTCTTGTGCAAGACCATCGAGATGCTCAGGGGCAAGGCCTCGGTATCCGTGATCGAAGGCGACCAGCAGACCGACCAGGATGCCGAACGCATCCGCGCCACCGGCGCACCGGCCATCCAGATCAACACCGGCAAGGGCTGCCACCTCGACGCCCACATGGTCGGCCACGCCATGGAGAAGCTCGACCTGCCGGAGGATTCGCTGCTGATGGTGGAAAACGTTGGTAACCTGGTTTGCCCGGCGGCCTTCGACCTCGGCGAAGCGCACAAGGTGGTGATCCTCTCGGTCACCGAGGGTGAGGACAAACCCATCAAGTACCCGGACATGTTCCGCGCCGCGACGCTGATGCTGCTGAACAAGTGCGACCTGCTGCCTTACCTCAGCTTCAAGGTCGATGCCGCGATCGAATTCGCCCGCCGCGTCAATCCCGGCATCGAAGTGATCCAGGTTTCGGCGACCACGGGGCAGGGCATGGACGAGTGGCTGAAGTGGCTGGAAGTCGGCGCCCGCGACACGGTGACGAAGAAGCTGGCGACCGTCGATGCGCTGAAGCGGCGGGTGGCCGAACTCGAAGCCCAGCTCGGCGCTCGATGAGCGCAGCGGCAATCCCGCTCGGTGGTCACTTCGCCGGCGCCGCGCCGGTGCTGGCGGCGGGCGCCTGGTTCAAGAATGCGCTATGCGGCATCAAGGACGGCGAGGCGCACATGTCGCGCGTGGTCGGCGATCTCAACACGCCGGAAGCCTGCATTGCCCATGAGGAGGAGGCCGAGACTTTGTTGGCCTGGCTCGGCACGCCGGCGGCGATCGCCCACGACCTGCATCCGGATTTCCATTCCTCGCGCCATGCCGCCGGTATCGCCGCACGGCTGGGCGTCACCGCCGTACCGGTGCAACACCACCACGCGCATATCGCCGCGGTCTGTGCCGAGCATGGCGAATGCGGCCCGGTGATTGGGCTGGCGCTCGATGGAGTGGGCTTGGGCACCGACAACACGCCCTGGGGCGGCGAACTGCTGCGGGTCGACGGTGCGCGCTTCGAGCGCCTCGGCCATCTCGCGCCGCTGGCGCTGCCCGGCGGCGACCGCGCCTCACGCGAGCCCTGGCGCATGGCAGCCGCCGTGCTGCACGACCTCGGTCGCGGTGACGAGGTGGCGGCGCGCTATCCTGACGAGCCGGCTGTCGCCACGGTGCTGGCGATGCTGGAGAAGAACCTGAACTGCCCGCGCACCTCAAGCGCCGGCCGGCTGTTCGACGCCGCTTCCGGCCTGCTCGGGCTGTGCCTGAAGATGGAGATGGATGCCGAAGCGGCCATCAAGCTGGAGCAGGCGGCCACACGGCGCATTGAGTCCGGTGGTTGGCCGCAGGCCATGCGTCAAGGCTGGAGCTTGGATAACGGCGTGCTCGACCTGCGCCCGCTGCTGGGCGAGCTCGCCGGCCAGCGCGATGCGGAGCAGGGCGCCGCCCTGTTCCATTCGACGCTGGTGGCGGCGTTGGCGGAGTGGACTGCGCGAGCCTGTGCGACGGCGGGAATCGAAACCGTGGCGCTTGGCGGCGGCTGTTTCTTCAACCGTCTGTTGGCGGTCGGCCTGCGTCGTGAATTGGAAGCTCTTGGACTGCGAGTGCTGGCGCCGATCAAGCTGGTGCCCGGCGATGCGGGGCTGGCGTTGGGACAGGCGTGGGTGGCTTTGCATGCTTTGGAAATCTGAGATGAAAACCGTCGCGATTTTGGCGTTGGCGGAGGATCGGGACGGCGGGGCGTTCTACTTCGCTCATGTCCTCCGTCGTCGCCCTACGGGCTCCTCCTCCCCCTTTACTTCGCTGCGCAGAACACCCCACCATCCCGATTCGGTGGCGCTGTTGCAGTGCGGCCGCCGCAATGCAAAGGCGTTTCCCGCCAGGGATGGCAGGTATCCGGATCCGGTAGGTAAAGGGGGAGGAGCGGGCGAAGCCTGCGACGGAGGACACGGACGGAGCCGGATACCTGTCGTCCCTGGCGCGCACGGAGGAACATAAGATGTGCCTTGCATTACCGGTAAAAGTCATAGAAGTCGGCGCCAACGACACGGCGATCGTGGACTTGGGTGGCGTCCGCAAGGAGATTTCTCTGGCGCTGCTCACCGACGTGCAAGTCGGCGACTACGTGATCCTTCATGTCGGTTACGCATTGACCAAGCTCGATCCTGAAGAGGCCGAGAAGACCCTGGCGCTGTTCGCCGAAATGAACGCGGAAGCTGGCGCGGCCTTGTGAAATACATCGACGAATTCCGCGACGGCGAACTGGCGAGGAATCTCGGTGCCAGCATCGCCGCCACGGTCCAGCCCGGGCGCAACTACAGCTTCATGGAGTTCTGCGGCGGGCACACCCATGCCATCTCGCGCTATGGCCTCTCCGACCTGCTGCCGTCCACGGTGCGCATGGTGCACGGGCCCGGCTGCCCGGTCTGCGTGCTGCCCATCGGGCGTGTCGACCTGGCGATCCGGCTGGCACTGGAGCAGGGCGTGATCCTGTGCACCTACGGCGATACCCTGCGCGTGCCGGCTTCCGACGGGCTTTCGCTGATGAAGGCCAAGGCGCGCGGCGGCGACATCCGCATGGTGTATTCGACCATCGACGCATTGCAGATCGCCCGCGACAATCCGGGCCGCGAAGTGGTGTTCTTCGCCATCGGCTTCGAAACCACCACGCCGCCGACGGCGGTGGCGATCCAGCAGGCCGATGCCGAGGGGCTGAAGAATTTCAGCGTGCTCTGCTGCCATGTGCTGACGCCGTCGGCGATCAGCAACATCCTCGAATCGCCCGAAGTGCGGCAGTGGGGCACGGTGCCGCTCGACGGCTTCATCGGCCCGGCCCACGTGTCTACCGTGATCGGCAGCCGGCCCTACGAGTTCTTCGCCGAGGAATACAGGAAGCCGGTGGTCATCGCCGGTTTCGAGCCGCTCGACGTGATGCAGGCCATCCTGATGCTGGTGCGCCAGGTCAATGAAGGCC
>JADYZH010000082.1 GCA_020853215.1 Sulfuritalea sp.
CCGAGCGCCTTGAACAGATCGACCGACGCGCCCAGCCGGTTCTTGCGGCTGGCCAGGTAAAGCAGTTGGGCGGCATTGAAGGTGCGCTGGGTGTCGAGCAGGTCGTTGTATCCGGAATAGCCGCTTTCGTAGCGTTTCTGCGCCAGGTCGTAGGCTTTTTTCGAGGCCTCGACCTGGGCGGCAAAGGCCGCTTCCTCGTTGGCGAATTCGTGCAGATTGACGATGGCGTCGTTCACCTCGCGGAACGCGGTTTGCAGCGTCTTGCGGTAATTGGCCAGGTTCTCGGCCTGCGCCGCGCTGGCCTGGTCGACACGCGCCTCTGTCTTGCCGGCATCGAAGATCACCATCGACAGGCCGATGGCGGCGGTCCAGATGCCGGCGCTGCCGCTGAACAGGTTGGCCAGCGCGGCACTTTCGCTGCCATACATGCCGGTCAGGCCGATGGCCGGGAAATAGGCGGCCCTGGCGACGCCGATGCGGGCGTTGGCGGCGATCAGTCTTTCCTCTGCCTGGCGCACATCCGGGCGTGCTTCGAGCAGCGTGGAGGGCAGGCCGACCGGCGGTGTTGGCGGCACCGGCAATTGCTCCAGGCCGGCCGCGGCGATCTTCAGGCCGGGCTGCCCGGTGAGCAGGCCGATCTGGTTTTCGGACAGGGCGCGCTGGCGTTTTACCTGGCTCCACTGGCCTTGCGCGGCGCTCAGGGCGCTTTCGGCCTGGGCCAGATCGAGGCCCGAGGCGGTGCCGCCATCGACGCGGGCCTGGACGATTTTCAGCGATTGCTGTCGTGATTCCAGCGCCTGCCGGGTCACTTCCAGTTGCGCTTCATGGCTGCGCAGGGCCAGGTATTCGTTGGCCAGTTGCCCGATCAGCGCGAGCCGGACGCTGTCGCGGCCGTAGCGGCTGGCCAGTGCCTCGGCGCCGGCGGCTTCGGTGCCGCGCCGGATACGGCCCCAGAGATCGACTTCGTAGCTCAGCGACAGCGCGGCGCGGCGATTGTCGTAGAGCGCCCGGCCGCTTTGCCGGCCGTTGAAGGTCTCGCCGCTGGTCTGGTTGCGGCTGCCGCCGGCGCCGAGGCCGACCGCCGGATAAAGTTCGGCCCCGGCTTCGCGGGCGGCGGCTTCGCTGGCGGCGAGGCGGGCGATCGCCGCTTGCAGATCCTGGTTGGCGACCAGCGCCTGCTGCACCAGCTGGTTCAGCGTGGCGTCGTTGAACAGGGTCCACCATTCGGGATTGACCGGCGCCTTTGCGCCAGCCGGGGCGCCGCTTTCGGCGGTGGTTTCCTTGTACTGTTCCGGCAGCGTTGAAGCCGGCCGGACATAGTCGGGGCCTACCATGCAGCCGGCGAGCAGCAGGCTTGCGCCCAGGGCCGAAAACAGTCCGGTTTTCAAACGGGTTTGCTTGCGGGCGGACATGTCAGTGTTCCTCCGTCGGCGGGGTGTGCAGGTCACCGGCCGGCGCCATTTGCTTGCCGCGTTCCAGCCAGGTGAAGAAGAGCGGAATGAAGATGGTGGCGATGAAGGTGGCGGCGATCATGCCGGCAAACACCCCGGTGCCCATCGACTGGCGCGCGGCCGCGCCGGCACCGCTGGCCTTGACCAGCGGAAAGACGCCGAGCACGAAGGCCAGCGAAGTCATCACGATCGGCCGGAAGCGCAGGCGGGCGGCTTCCAGCGCGGCATCGACGGCATTCATTCCTTCGGCGTATTTCTGGGCGGCGAACTCGACGATCAGGATGGCATTTTTCGAGGCCAGGCCGATCAGCACGACAAGCCCGATCTGGAAGTAGATGTCGTTGGGCATGCCGCGCAGCCAGATCGCGGTCAGCGCGCCCATCAGTGCGAAGGGCACCGCCATGACGACGGCCAGCGGCAGCGACCATTTCTCGTACTGCGCCGCGAGGATCAGGAAGACCATGATGATGGCGAAGACAAAGGCCTGCATGGAGGAGCCGGAGCTGCGCTTTTCCTGGAAGGCCTGGCCGGTCCAGGCGATTTCGTAGCCGGCGGGCAGCGCGGCGGCGACTTCCTCGACGATCTTGATGGCGTCGCCCGAACTGATGCCCGGCTTGCTGTCGCCCATGATCTTGGCGGCGACGAAGCCGTTGAAGCGTTCCACCTGTTCCGGGCCGACGATGCGCTTGATGCTGCTGACGGCGGACAGCGGAATCATCGCGTTGCTGGTCGCGCTGCGCACATAAACCCTGGTCAGGTCGTCCGGCTTCATGCGGTAGCCGGCCTCGGCCTGCAACTGCACGCGATAGACGCGGCCGGCCTTGTTGAAGTCGTTGACGTACAGCGCGCCCATGGTGCTTTGCAGCGACTCGTAGATGCTGGCCAGCGGAATGCCGAGCGCCAGCGCCTTCGGCTCGTCGATCTCGACGAACAGTTGCGGCACGGTGGGGCGGAAGAAGGTGCTGATGCGGGTGAATTCCGGGTGCTTCTGCAGATCGGCGATGAACTGCTGGGCGACCTCGTTCAGCTTCCTGGAGTCGCCATCGACGCGGTTCTGCAAATACACCTCGAAACCGCCGGCGGTACCCAGTCCCATGATCGGCGGCGGGTTGAAGACCAGCGCCATGCCGTCCGCCTGCATCATGCCGATGCCCATGAACTTGCCGGCCAGGTCCTGCGCCTTGGCCTGGCGTTGGCTCCAGTCCTTGAGCGGGATGAAGATGGTGCCGGCATTGGGCTTGTTGCCGCCGCCGATCAGGTCGAAGCCGGAGACGACGAAGGTGTGCTTGACGGCGGGATCCTGCGCCACGGTGGCGCGCATGCTTTCGCCGGTGCGCTGCGTGCGCTTCAGGGTGGCGCCGTCGGGCAGCATCAGCGCCGAGATCAGGTAGCCCTGGTCTTCGGAGGGCACGAAGCTGCCCGGGATGATGCGGAAGAAAACGAAGGTCGTTCCGATCACCAGCGCAAAAATCAAGCCGCCGATGATGCCGTGCTTCAGGGTAAGCCCGACCGTGCCGGTGTAAGCGCGGGTGATGCGCGCGAACAGCCGGTTGAAGGGGCGGAACAGCTTGTGCTCGGTGTGCTGGGCCTTGAGCAGCAGGGCGCAGAGGGCCGGCGTCAGCGTTAGCGCAACGACGCCGGACAGCACCACGGCGACCGCCACGGTGACCGCAAACTGCTTGTAGAGCTGGCCGGCGATGCCGCCGAGGAAGGCGACCGGCACGAACACCGCACACAGCACCAGCACGATGGCGACCAGCGCCCCCTGCACCTGCTGCATGGCCTTGATCGCGGCGTCGCGCGGCGAGAGCTTTTCCTCGGCCATCAGGCGTTCGACGTTTTCCAGCACCACGATCGCGTCGTCGACCACGATGCCGATCGCCAGCACCATGGCGAACAGCGTCAGCGTGTTGATCGAGAAGCCGAACAGCCACAGCCCGGCAAAGGTGCCGATCAGCGAAATCGGCACGGCCACCATCGGGATCAGCGTGGCGCGCCAGCTTTGCAGGAAGATATAGACGACGGCGAGGACCAGGATCATCGCCTCGACCAGGGCCTTGACCACTTCGGTGATCGAGGCGGACACGAACAGCGTGGTGTCGAAGGGGATGACGTAATTCATGCCCTCGGGAAATTTCTTCTTCAGCGTATCCATGCGGCCGCGCACCAGCCCGGCGACTTCCAGCGCATTGGCGCCGGTTTGCAGGAAGACGCCCATGGCGATGGTCGGCTGGCCGTCCAGGGTCACGCTCTGGTCGTAGCTGTAGGCGCCGAGTTCGAGTCGCGCGACATCCTTCAGGCGCAGCACGCCGCCGGGGCCGCTGGCGCGGATGACGATGTTGCCGAACTCCTCCGGCGTCAGCAGGCGGCCCTTGGCGGTGACGGTGTAGGCCAGCATCTGGTCGTCCGGCGCCGGTTCCTGGCCGATCTTGCCGGCCGCATTCTGGGCATTCTGGGCCTTGATGGCGGTGGCAATGTCGCTGGCGGTGAGGCCGAGCTGCGCCATGCGGTCTGGCTTCAGCCAGACGCGCATCGAGTAATCCTGGGCGCCGAAAATGGTGACATCGCCGACGCCCTTGACCCGCTTCAATTCGTCGACGATGTTCAGGCTGGCATAGTTGGACAGGAACAGCGTGTTGTAACGGCCCTTGCCGGATTCCAGGGCGACGACCTGCAGGATGTCGTTCGAGCGTTTCTGGACGATCACGCCATTGCGTCGCACCTCTTCGGGCAGCCGGGGTTCGGCGGCCTTGACGCGGTTATTGACGTTGACCGCGGCCATGTCGACATTGCTGCCGACATCGAAGGTGGCGGTGATGGTGACGCTGCCGTTGGCCGAGGCCGACGAGGTGAAATAGGACAGGCCCTCGACCCCGTTCAGTTGTTCCTCGATCGGCGCCGCCACCGTCTTGGCCAGGGTTTCGGCGGAAGCGCCGGGATAGGAGGCGGTGATCAGCACGGTCGGCGGGGCGATTTGCGGGTATTGCGCGATCGGCAGCACCTGCGAGGCGACCAGCCCGGCAATGACGATGATGATCGAGATGACCGACGCGAAGATCGGCCGGTTGATGAAGAACTTCGGCATGGCCGCTCCTTAACCCTGCTTCGCCGGCGCCGGCG
>JADYZH010000083.1 GCA_020853215.1 Sulfuritalea sp.
CACGCGCGGTGACGCCCATCTCGTGCGCCAGGCGGCGGATGGTCTCGACCGGGATGCCGGTGATCTGCGCCGCCCACTCCGGCGTGTACTCCTTGACCCGCTCCTGCAGCAACTGGAAAGCCGGCTTTACTGGCGTGCCATCCGGCAGCTTGAATTCGCCAAGCAGGTAGGGATCCGCACCGGGCGTGTGCGTCACCACCGCGCGGTTGGTCGTGCGATCCCACCAGAGCTTGTCCTGCGGCTCGTAACAGGCTTCTTCCGTCGGCACTTCGGTGCGCACGAAAAAGCCGAATTCGTCGTTGGCTTCGTCGGCGTTGATCAACTGGCCGGAATTGCTGTACTGGACCAGAAAATCGCGGTCGTACAAACCGGTACCGATGATCTCGTGGATGATCGCGAGCAGCAATGCGCCATCCGTGCCGGGGCGGATCGGCACCCATTCGTCGGCAATGGCCGAATAGCCCGTGCGTACCGGATTGATCGAAATGAAACGGCCACCGTCGCGCTTGAATTTCGACAACGCGATCTTCAGCGGGTTGGAATGGTGGTCTTCCGCCGTGCCGATCATGACGAACAGCTTGGCGCGATCGAGGTCGGGGCCGCCGAATTCCCAGAACGAACCGCCGATGGTGTAGATCATGCCGGCGGCCATGTTCACCGAACAGAAACCGCCGTGCGCCGCATAGTTGGGCGTGCCGAACTGGCGCGCGAACATACCGGTCAGCGCCTGCATCTGGTCGCGGCCGGTGAACAGCGCGAATTTCTTCGGATCGGTGGCGCGGATCTTCCCCAGGCGTTCGGCCAGCGTGGCGAAGGCCTCGTCCCACTCGATCTCTTCGAACTCGCCGGCGCCACGCTCGGCCCCGGCCTTGCGCTTGAGCGGCTTCAGCAGGCGCGCGGGGGAATACTGCTTCATGATGCCCGACGAACCCTTGGCGCAGATCACGCCCTTATTGAGTGGGTGATCGGGGTTGCCGTCGATGTAGCGCACCACGCCATCGCGCAAATGCACGCGGATGCCGCAGCGGCAGGCGCACATGTAGCACGTGGTGTTCTTGACTTCCTGAACTGGCGGGATAGATGGGCTCACGGCTTGCATGCAGAGGTCGTTACGTGTCCGGTCGAGTATATTAGAAACCCACGATATTCTGACGACTCGCCCCCTTGCGGCACAAGGGGATAATTTCTATTTTTGAATAAGCAACAGTGATTACCCGTGGTCGGTCGGCCACGGTACATTACTCGTCCCATGCATGAGCCATCCCGGCATGAAAGCGAATACCCATGAGCATCCCGGACTTTACCGACAGTGAATTCCAACTGGTCAACCAGACCCTGCTCGAACGTTACGGTCGCCTGGTTCCGCTGCAGGCAGCCGAAGTCGAACTGCTGCTCAAGCCCGGCGACACGGAGCCGTCATCATGCCCGGCCCTTTACTGGGACGAACTGGGTGCGGGATTCATCGTCGCCAAGGTGGGCGATCAGCGTTTCCGTTGCCAGTTCTTCTATTCCGAGACTGAGATATTCGGAACCGGCCACGAGTTCTATGACAATCTCGGCGATTGCGTGACCAATGTGCTGCAGATCCAGGCTGACCACCACGGCACGCGCTCGGCGGGTTTGACCGGGAAGATCGGTGACAAGGCCCCGGCTCAGGACGAGGACTACCACGGCCCGGTCATCATATGACCCTGGAAAAAGCGCGCCAGTTGCTGCAAGCCCAGGTCAGCTTCGGCGGCGGCTACAACCGCCACGGCGCGCGCCTGATCCTGGCCGACGTGATTCGTGAACACGGTCAGGTCGCCGCCGATGAGCTGATCCGCGAGATGCGCCTGGACCAGCTCTTCGGCTTCCAGCCCGGCGCGGCGCCGTGAGAATCTGCATCCTTTCCGACAGCCATGACCGCGGTCCGATGATGGCCGCAGCCGTCGCCGCTGCCGCGGCCGAGGGCGCCGAGGCCGTGATCCACTGCGGCGACATCATCGGCGGCAACACCCTGCGTGCCTCGCTCAAGCAGGGGTTGCCGATCCATGCCGTGCACGGCAACAACCTCGGCGACCCGGTTTCGATCGCCCGCATCGCGCACAATTCCGATGAGCAGCTGCACTATTACGGCCAAGATGCAACCCTGACGCTGGGCGGCCGGCGCATCTTCCTTACCCACTATCCGCACATCGGCCACGGCATGGCCTGCACCGGCGATTACGACCTGGTCTGCTGCGGCCACAGCCACGAAACCGAAGTCAGGCAGCAACCAAACATCAAAGGCGGCCTGACGTGGCTGGTCAATCCCGGCACCGTCGCCGGTCTGGGTGCGCCATCTGCAACCTGGATCCTGGCCGACCTGGCGGACTTGAGCTTCGAAATTCGCCAGCTCACAAACGTGGGGACGCCGGCTTAGCGGCTGCCGGGCCAGCCACAATTACCGCAGCGCATTCAGCATTTCTATTGAAACATTGGAAGATTGCGCAGGAGCGTTCGGCGATCAGCCGCTAAAATCGCAGGCCTGAGAATCAAATCCGGGAGCTCGATGTGATGGCTTCAATAGCAACCAACCAGACAATCCTGGTCGTCGGCGGCGGCATCAGCGGCATGACGGCCGCGCTCGAAGCCGCGGAATGCGGCAAGCAGGTGATCCTGGTCGAAAAGACCCCCGTCCTCGGTGGCCGCACGGCGCGGCTCTACCGCTACTTTCCGAAGATGTGCCACCCGACCTGCGGGCTGGAAATCAACCTGCGGCGCATCAAGCAGAACCGCAACATCCGGCTGATGACCATGACCGAAGTGACTGCTGTCGCCGGCAGCCGCGGCAACTACAGCGTGACGCTGAAAGTTTCGCCGCGCTTCGTCAATGAAAATTGCACCGCCTGCGGCAAGTGCGGCGAGGCCGTCGCCACCGAGGTGTCCAATCCCTGGAACTACGGCCTGGACAAGATGAAGGCGGCCTACCTGCCGCACAACATGGCCCATCCGCAGCGCTTTGTGATCGACCCGTCCATCGTCGGCACGCCCGAGGGCGAAAAGGCCAAGGCGGCCTGCCCGGTCGGCGCCGTCGATCTCGACATGAAGGAAGAGTCCGTCTCGCTGCAAGTCGGTGCCGTGATCTACGCCACCGGCTGGCGCCCCTACGACGCGGCGAAAATCCAGCCCTACGGCTACGGCCGCTTCGCCAATGTCATCACCAGCCTTGAATTCGAGCGCCTGGCCGATCCGCAGGGCCCAACCGGCGGCAAGATCCTGCGCCCCGGCGACGGCAAGGAGGCGAAGAATGTCGCCTTCATCCAGTGCGCCGGCTCGCGCGACGAAAACCACCTGCGCCACTGTTCGCGCATCTGCTGCATGGCTTCGCTCAAGCAAACGCAGTACGTGCGCGAAGCCTTCGGCGACCAGGGCAAGTCGACCATCTACTACATCGACATCCGCGCCATCGACCGCTTCGAGGACTTCTACCAGATGGTGCAGAAGGATGCGACCGTCAGCTTCGTCAAGAGCAAGGTGGCGAAGATCGTCGAGAACACCGAGAACGGCAACCCGGTGCTGCACGGCGTGGATACCGAGGGTTACCACCGCTACGCCGCCGAGCACGACCTGGTCGTGCTGGCGGTCGGTATGGAACCCGAGATCACCGGGGTGAAACTGCCCGATGACGTGATCCTCGATTCCTCGAATTTCATCGAGGGCAGCAAGGATGGCGGCATGTTCGGCGCCGGCGCGGCGTCCAGCCCGCTCGACGTCAACCGCGCGGTGCAGAGCGCCACGGCGGCCAGCCTGCACGCAATCCAGGTCATTCGTAAAACCGCTTCGACGGAGGCTGTATGAACGCCCCGGCTACACCCGTGACACCCAAGTACGCCGCGTATATCTGCTCCGGCTGCGGCATCGGCGACGCCATGAAGGTCGGGCAGCTCGAAAACATCGCCAAGAAGGAAGGCAAGATGGCGCTGGTCAAGAGCCATCCCTTCCTGTGCAATGCCGAAGGCGTGCAGACCATCCGTGACGACATCGCCAACGAGCAGGTCACCCACGTCTGCATAGCCGCCTGCTCGCGCCGCGCCAAGACCGAGGCCTTCCAGTTCGACGGCATCGCCCTTTCGCGTGCCAACCTGCGCGAAGGCGTGCTTTGGGTCGTCGCCGCCGGCAAGGAGCACGACGAGGTGCGCCAGGAGATGGCGGCCGACTACGTGCGCATGGGTTGCGCCGAGGTCAAGAAGATGAAGCAGCCGGCCGGCAACGCCAAGGAGAGCTCAAGCAAGCGCATCCTCGTCGTCGGTGGCGGCATGAGCGGCATGACGGCGGCGCTGGAAATCGCCGAGGCGGGCTATGAGGCCGTGATCGTCGAGAAGACCGGCGCGCTGGGCGGCATGGCGGCGAAGTTGTGGAAGCGCCAGCCCTTCAAGGCGCCCTACTCGGCTGCGCAGGAAGTCGGCGCTGGCGAGACGGCGGCGAAGGTCGCCGCCAACCCGCTGATCAAGGTCCATCTGAATTCCACCATCGCCGAAACCTCCGGCGCACCTGGCCGCTTCACGATCAAGGTCGCGCAGGAATCAGGAACCGTTACCGAGGAAACCGTCGGCGCCATCGTCCAGGCCACCGGCTTCACCACCTACGATCTCGCCAAGCTGCCGGAACTCGGCGGCGGCCAGCCCAACGTGGTGGACCAGGCCGGACTCGAAGCGCTTGCGAAGCAGGCCAACGGCGGTGCGATCAAGCGCCCCGACGGCAAGGACGTCAAGTCCGTGGTCTTCGTCCAGTGCGCCGGCCAGCGCGATACCACGGGACAGCACCTGTCCTACTGCTCCGGCCACTGCTGCGGCACCAGCATCAAGCAGGCGATGTACTTCAAGGACCAGAACCCCGACGTCGACACCGTGGTCATGTACCAGGACCTGCGCGTGCCGGGCATGGGCGAGGATTTCTACCGCAGCGCGCAGGAGAAGGGGGTGATCTTCACCAAGGGCAAAGCAAGCAAGGTCACCGGCGGCCAAGGGACGGAAATGAGTTGCTCGGTCACCTTCAAGGACCTGATCCTCGACGAAGAGAACACCATCGCCGCCGACCTCGTGGTGCTGGCCACCGGCCAGGTGCCAAACGCCGGCGTCGACCTCGAAGCCTGGAACCCGGTGGTGACCGCGGCCGAGGGTGGTGACGAAGCGGCCAAGGCGCAACGCATCGTGATGCATGACAGTTCGGTGCTCAAACTGAACTACCGCCAGGGCCCGGACGTGCCGCAGTTCAAGCACGGCTTCGCCGATTCGCACTTCATCTGCTTCCCCTACGAAACGCGCCGCACCGGCATTTACGCCGCCGGCCCGGTGCGCCGACCGATGGACATGCTGCAGGCCACCGACGACGCCACCGGCGCCGCGCTGAAGGCGATCCAGGCCGTGGAGAATGCCGCCCTGGGCCGCGCCGCGCATCCGCGTTCGGGCGACCTGTCCTTCCCCACCGCCCGCCTCGAAGGCTGCACCCAGTGCAAGCGCTGCACGGTCGAGTGCCCCTTCGGCGCCATCGACGAGGACGAGAAGCGCTTCCCGAAATTCAACGAGGAGCGCTGCCGCCGCTGCGGCACCTGCATGGGTGCCTGCCCGGTGCGCGTGATCTCCTTCGAGAACTATTCGGTGGACACCGTCGGCAGCCAGGTCAAAGCGGTCGAGATTCCCGAGGAGGACGAGGAGAAGCCGCGCATCCTGGTGCTGGCCTGCGAGAACGACGCCTACCCGGCGCTCGACATGGCCGGCCTGGCGCGCATGAACTACTCGGCGTACGTGCGCGTCATCCCGGTGCGCTGCCTCGGTTCGGTGAACACCATCTGGATCACCGACGCGCTGAATTCCGGCTACGACGGCGTGATGATGATGGGCTGCAAGAAGGGCGACGACTATCAGTGCCACTTCGTCAAGGGTTCCGAGCTCGCCCACTACCGCATGAGCAAGATCGGCGACACGCTGAAGCAGATGGGCCTCGAACCCGAGCGCGTGGTGACACAGGAAGTGGCGATCACCGACAACGCCCGCGTAGTCAAGCTGATCAACGACTACGTCGCCGAACTCGACAAACTCGGACCATCGCCAATGAAAGGATTCGGCTGATGAACGCCCCCGCCAAGTACCGCAACAACTTCCTCAAGGAAGTCGAGGCCAACGTCGAAGAAGGCCACATGGTCAAGATGTGCATGCAGTGCGGCGTCTGTGCCGGCTCCTGCCCGCTCGGCCCGGCCTGGCAGCACTCGCCACAGAAGATCTTCATGATGATCCGCGCCGGCAAGCGCGAGGAAGTGCTGGGATCGGATTCGATGTTCATGTGCACCTCCTGCTACAACTGCATGGTGCGCTGTCCGCGCCAACTGCCGATCACCCACATCATGCACGGCTTGGCCAACTACGCGCATCGCCTCGGCCTCGCCCCCAAGGGCCAGCCGACGCGAGAATTTGCCACCCTGTTCTGGAACAACCTGGCGAAGAAGGGTCGTGTCAACGAGTTGATGCTGACGCTGCAGCACTACTTCCGCGGCGGCCTGGTCTCCGGCATCAAGGAAGCCATGGCGATGCAGAGCATCGGCCTGGGCATGTTCAAGGCCAAGCGCATCAACCCGATGGAAATCTTCGGCGGCCATGGCGTCAAGGACCTCAAGGGCTTCCACGCCATCATCGCCAAGGCGAAGGAAATCGAGGATCGCAAGAAGGGCTACACCGCCTGACGGAGAGACAGAAAATGGCAAAGAAGGAATACGCGTTCTACCCCGGCTGTTCATCCCAGCTCAAGGCCTCGGCCTCGAACTACCTGGTATCGACCAACTCCATGTGCACGGCGCTCGACATCAAGCTGACCGAGATCCCCGACTGGAACTGCTGCGGCGCCTCGATCGGCTACTGCGAGGGCGGCGAACTGCCGCGCATCGCGATCAACGCGCGCAATTTCGCCCAGGCCGAGACCCACCTGCCCGGCCAGGACATCGTCGCCACCTGCGCCGCCTGCTGGCTGGGCGCGCGCGAATCCAAGGAACGGCTGGACGCCTCAACGCAGTTGATGAAGGAAACCAACGAGGCGCTGGCAGCCGCCGGCCTGCATTACAAGGGCGAGGTCGAAGTGCGGCACATGGTCGAAGTGCTGATCGAGGACTTCGGCTACGAGGGCCTCAAGGCGCCCATGAAGAAATCGCTGGAAGGCCTCAAGATCGCCGGCTATGTCGGCTGCCAGACCAACCGCCCCTTCGGCATCGACGGCGAATCCTTCGAGAACCCGATGTACCTCGACAAGATGGTCGAGACCCTGGGTGGCGAGGCGCTTTCCAAGTACGAACAGAAGGTCACCTGCTGCGGCGGCGCGCTGGCCTTCTCCGAGCCGGAGAAAAGCCAGAAGCAGATCCGCGACATCGTCGAATCCGCCTACGACCACGGCGCCGAGATGATCGTCACGCCCTGCCCGCTGTGCCAGGCCAACGTCGAGGTCTACCAGTCCGAGATCAACAAGAAGCAGGGCACCAAGTTCAACATGCCCGTGGTGTATTACTCGCAGCTGATGACCGTCGCCTACGGCGGGTCGGCCAAGGATGCGGCGCTGGACGGCCAGCTGATCCGCGCCGAAAAGCTGGAAAAGATCGCCGGGAAGTAAGTCTCAAAAAGTCGGCGCTGGTACTACGGCGAGATCGCCTTGGCGCCTGCGTCGCGCCGATGCTTTGGGTCGTCCCCTGCACGAGGGTCTGGCCGATCGCGACGGCGCCGCCCTGTCCATGAAAATGGGGACATACATTCCCCCGCGTCTGTCCGAGAATCCGCTGGCAATCCGGAGTCCGATGCCGGAAGTTCAACACACGCCAAAGGAGGATCCACCATGCGTACACCATGCCTGACGCCGCTGACCGCTGCGATTTTGTCGACAATGTCACTCACCGTCCACGCGGCGCCCGATCTGGACTCGCTGACGGCCGCGCAAGCCGCGGC
>JADYZH010000084.1 GCA_020853215.1 Sulfuritalea sp.
CTAGGGACGCGCTGATTTATTCGCAGACCGATGGATTGAAGCCCGCAAGTATCTGCGAGAATCGACGTACTGAAAGTTGAGCGGAGCTTGACGATGCAAGCGAGTTTTTCTGAATTCGAATACGCGGCCAAGAAGAAGATGACGCGGCGCGACCGGTTTCTCGGCGAAATCGAAGCGGTGACGCCGTGGTCGGCGCTGACAGCCGAGATCCAGCCGTTTTACCCCAAGGGTGAGGGCCGTGGTCGTCCGCCGATTGGGCTGGAGCGCATGCTGCGCATGTACATTGCCCAGCAGTGCTTCGGCCTGTCGGACGAAGGCATCGAGGATGCGATCTACGACAGCCAGGCGATTCGGCGATTTGTCGGCATCGATCTGTCGCATGAATCGGCGCCGGACGCGACCACGGTGCTCAAGTTCCGCCGCCTGCTCGAAACGAACCAACTCACCGAACGCATCTTTGCGGCGATCAACCTCTTGCTGGCGACGAAAGGATTGATCCTCAAGGAAGGCACAGTGGTCGATGCGACGATAATTGCCGCGCCTTCTTCGACCAAGAACCGGGATGGCGAGCGTGATCCCGAAATGCACCAGGCGAAGAAAGGCAATCAGTGGCATTTCGGCATGAAGGCGCATATCGGTGTCGATGCCGACACAGGCATTACCCATACGCTGGTGACGACACCGGCCAATACGGCTGACGTAACGCAAGCGCATGCTTTGCTGCACGGGCAGGAGGTCGACGCGTTCGCAGATGCAGGTTACCGGGGCGTCGAGAAGCGCGCGGAGAACCGCAACAGCAAGGTCGATTGGCATGTTGCCCTGCGGCCAGGCAAGCGACGCGCGCTGCCGGATACCCCGCTGGGTCGTCTCGCCGAAAAGGTCGAGCAGTTCAAGGCGAGTGTGCGCGCCAAGGTCGAGCATCCGTTCCACATCGTCAAGAATGTCTTCGGCCTCAAGAAGGTTCGCTACCGCGGGTTGGGCAAGAACACGGCGCAACTGTTCACCCTGTTCGGCATGGCCAATCTGCTGATCGCCAAACGGCGACTCTTTGCGCTTCACGCCCAAGGTGCGTCCTGAAATGGCGGAATGGCTGAAGATCGAGGCTGAAACGGCGATAAAAGACGGGCCAGACTGCTGTACTTCGCCGCTCCCGACCAATTTCGGCCCTCGCTTCGCTCCAATGATCTCAACTCGTCTCATCGTCAATGAATTACTGATTTGTTCAGCGCGTCCCTAAAGAAAGCGCGTCGGCGGCCGATTCCGGTACAGGGGCCGGTACTCCCTCGCCGGCCCGCGCGCCCCCATGGACGAATCAGCCAACATCAACGCCCTCATCATCGAGCACAACGTCGGCATGCGCGGAAACATCCGCAACATGCTGGCGCAGTGCGGAATCGACGACGTCCAGACCGCCGGCACCGCGGCAGCCGCCATTCGCAAGATCCAGGAGCGCGCCTTCGACCTGATCCTTTGCGAGTACCACCTCGGCGACGGGCAGGACGGTCAGCACTTGCTCGAAGACCTGCGCAACCACCACCTGATCCCGCTCTCCACCGTGTTCGTCATGGTCACCGGCGAAAGCGGCTACGAGCGGGTGGTCAGCGCCATCGAACTTGCCCCCAACGACTATCTCCTCAAGCCCTTCGCCGCCGACCAGCTGCATCAGCGCATCGCGCGCTGCCTCGAACGACGAAACGCGTTCCTGCCGGTTTTCGATCTGATCGAGATTGGCAATTTGCATGAAGCTGTCATCCAATGCGATGCCGGCGGCGAACGCCACCCGCAATACCTGGTCGACTTCCTGCGCCTCGAAGCGCAGTTGCTGATCGGCCTTGGGCAGCCGGGGCGGGCTCAGGCGGTGTATGAGCGAATCCTGGCAACCCGGGCCCTGCCCTGGGCGCGACTCGGGCTCGCAAAGGCGCTTTTCCTGCAAAGACGCCTCGACGAAGCGGAACGGGATCTGACCGCCCTGGTGGCGGAAAACCGCGAATACCTCGACGCCTACGATTGGCTGGCGCGCACCCGGGAAGCCGCCGGAAGACCGCACGAGGCGCAGAAAGCGCTCGAGGAAGCCGTATCGCTTTCCCCCCACACCGTGCGGCGTTTGAAAAGGCTTGGCGAGATAGCCCTGGGTACCGGCGACCTGGATGTGGCCGCGCGCACGCTGGCCGAGGTCGTCCGCAAGGGCAAATACTCCGATTTCCGCGACCCGGAAGACAACGTCAAGCTGATCAAGGTGTACGTCGCCGCGGGGGACCAGGAGAAGGCCGCCCGAACCCTGCGCGAGCTGGACCGCAGCATGCAGGGAATGGAAAAGACGGAAGCCTGCAGCGCGATCTCGTCGGCCATGGTAGCCACGGGCGCCGGCGACCGAGAAAAGGCACTGGACGCACTCAACCGGGCTTTGGCTGCCACGAAGAAGGGCGCTCCCCTCTCCGACTCGATCCTGATGGAACTCGCCCAGACCTGCCTGGAAAACGAGCAGCAGGATGCCGCGGAAGCCGTCATGGGCGACGTAATGCGCAACGCCTCCGACGAGGGTGAGCTGGCGCGAGCGCTGGAGGTGTTTGAGCGGGCAGGCATGAAATCGGTCGGCGAAAACCTGGCGCAGCAGACCAAGCAGGAGGTCGCGGACCTGGTCAAGGCCGGCGCCAAACGCGCCGAGGAGGGTGATTACCAGGGTTCGGTCGATCTCATGCTTCAAGCAACCAACAGGATGCCCGGCAACGTCCAGGTTGGCCTCAACGCGGCCCTGGCACTGCTCAAGCTTATCGAGCACGCTGGTTGGAACGAAGCCCACGCCGACAAGGCGCGCGCCCTCATTTCGATGGCACGCGAACACCATCCCTCCCACCCGCGCATCGCTGCGCTATCGGACTTGTACCAGAAGATGCTCACCCGCTACGGAATACAGCCGGGGCGGGCCTGACGACGCCCCAGCCAACTCATTTCGCCGGAGAATGGCGCTGGTGCTACCTTGGGGGATCATGAGAACCATCGACTTCCGCCGCATGGCGATGCGGCTGCTGGTATGCCTGTTCGCCGGCCTCGCCGCCGCCGGCGCAACCGCACGCGCACCGCTTTCGGAGCCGCGCATCGCGGAAATAGCCGCAACGGCCTTGCCCGCCGAGGCGCGCCTGACCCTGGCACTGATCCAGCGGGGCGGGCCGTTCCCCTTCCGAAGGGATGGCAGCGCGTTCCAAAACCGCGAGCGCCGCCTGCCCGAGCGACCATACGGGTATTACCGCGAATTCACCGTACCCACCCCTGGTGCCCGCGATCGCGGTGCCCGGCGCATCATCTCCGGCAGCCCGGGCGAGTACTATTTCACGCCAGACCATTACCGCAGCTTCAGGAGAATTCGCGAATGAACGCCGATCACCTCGCCCGGCTCCTGGGCCGGCCCGAACGCGCCGGCCTCTACTTCGCGCAGGGCGCGGAGATGGACGCGCTCGCCGCCGCGGCCCAGGCCCGCGGCTACGGTGTCTACGGCGTAGACCTCGCGAATGCGGCAGGTAAAGAAGCGCTTCTCGACCGCATCGCACGCGCGATGGCCTTCCCGGAATGGTTTGGCCGCAACTGGGACGCCCTTGAGGATTGCCTGACTGACCTTTCGTGGCTGGCCGCTGCGCCGGGATGGCTGGTTCTGTTGCGAGGCTGCCCGCCCATTCCCAGGACCGGTGCGGACGAACTCGGAACCGCGCTTCGAATATTCGGCTCTGCGGCACGCTTCTGGCACGACCAGGGGGTGCCGTTCTGGGTTGTTGCGGATGCGCACCACAGGGAGCTCAGGCAGCTTCCGCACGCGGCGGGCTCGCCATGAGCGCGAAGCGACCGGTTTCCGTGCTGGTCGTCATCCATACCACGGACCAGCAGGTACTTCTCCTTGAACGCACCGCCCATCCGGGGTTCTGGCAGTCGGTCACCGGCAGTCAGGAAGGCGAAGAGTCCCTCGCGGAAACGGCGTTGCGAGAGGTTGGCGAGGAGACCGGGCTGCGGCCGGGCCTCGACAACCTCTTGGACTGGCGCTTGAGCAACCGCTACGAAATCTATCCCGCCTGGCGGCATCGCTATGCGCAAGGCGTCAGCCACAATACCGAGCATGTGTTCGGCCTGCGTCTGGCCGAGGCCGCAAGGATCACCGTGGCTCCGGAAGAACATCTGGGCTACGTCTGGCTACCCTGGCGCGAAGCCGCCGGCCGGGTCTTTTCCTGGAGCAACCGTGACGCCATCCTCATGCTCGGGCACTGATCCACCGGCGCCCGGCGCGGCAAGCAGCGCCCGCATGCAGCCCGGGCAGAAGCACCCTGCGGCCGGGTCGGGCGGGGCGCACAGCGGCGGCAGGTCGGCGCACCAGCAGCGCGCCGCGCCGGCAAGCATGCCGCACGCGAAACGCTCCCCGCACCTCGGGCAGACCGATCCGGCTGACAACGGAACATCCATCGGCCGATTGTAACCCCCTTGAAACGTCGCGACGCCGCCCTATATTGGAGACGGGTAGCACATCCCGCGTTGCTGCAATGACCTGTTTAAGGAGAGATCATGGTTAATATCGTACGTTCAGGGGCGGATCCTTTCGACGACTTCTTCCGCGGTTTTTTCGTCAGGCCAGTCGAATTCGGCGGCGGCCCCGAGGTTCCGCCGATCAAAATCGATGTCAAAGAGCAGGGTGACGCCTACAAGGTCCACGCCGAACTGCCCTGCATCCGCAAGGAAGACATCCACGTCAATATCGACGGCTCGGTTGTCTCCATCAGCGCCGAGCGCAAGAACGAAAAGGAGGTCAAGGACGGCGAACGGGTGCTACGCACCGAGCGCTACTTCGGCAAGGTTTCGCGGAGCTTTCAGCTCGGCCAGGACATCGACGAATCCCGTTCTTCCGCCAGGTTTAGCGACGGAGTGCTCGAGTTGACGCTGCCGAAAAAGGCGGCGGCGGCGGCAAAGCGCCTCACGATCGATTGAAGCGATCGACCCGGCGCAAACCCGGGAACCGACGGCCCGGCAGCGGGAGGCTTCGGCTTCCCGCCGTTTTTTTTCGGGCTTACAATCGCGGCTTCGATCCCCATCCGGCAACCATGAACCCATCCCTTTCCCCCGCCGCCCAGGCCGGCATCCTCGCCGAGGCACTCCCCTACATCCGCCGCTTCCAGGACAAGACCATCGTCGTCAAGTACGGCGGCAACGCGATGACGGACGAGCGACTGAAGCACTGTTTCGCCCGGGACGTTGTCCTCCTCAAGCTCGTCGGCATGAACCCCGTGGTGGTGCACGGGGGCGGGCCGCAAATCGACGATTTGC
>JADYZH010000085.1 GCA_020853215.1 Sulfuritalea sp.
ATCGGCAGGCCGGATTCCTTGAGGATCTTCTTGCCGAGGTCTTCGTTGGTGCCCTTCATGCGCACCACCAGCGGCACGGACAGATGGGTTTCCTTGGCCGCGGCGACGACGCCTTCGGCGATGGTGTCGCACTTCATGATGCCGCCGAAGATATTGACCAGGATGCCCTTGACCTTGGGGTTCTTGAGCATGATCTTGAAGGCTTCGGTGACCTTCTCGGTGGTGGCGCCGCCACCGACGTCGAGGAAGTTGGCCGGCTCGGCGCCGAACAGCTTGATCGTGTCCATGGTCGCCATCGCGAGACCGGCGCCATTGACCAGGCAGCCGATGTTGCCGTCGAGCGAGATGTAGGCGAGGTCAAATTTGGAGGCCTCGATCTCGTCGGCGTCCTCTTCGTCGAGGTCGCGGTAGGCGACGATCTCGGGATGCCGGTACAAGGCGTTGGAATCGAAATTGAACTTCGCGTCCAGCGCACGGATGCCACCGTTGCCTTCGAGGATCATCGGGTTGATCTCGGCCAGGCTGGCGTCAGTCTCCATGTAACAGGTGTAGAGCTTCTTCAAGGTATCCATGGCCTGCGCCTGCGAGCCCGCCGGGACGCCGATGCCGTCGGCCAGTTGCCTGGCCTGCGCGTCGGTCAAACCGGTCGCCGGATCGACGAAGACCTTGATGATCTTTTCGGGCGTCTTGTGCGCAACTTCCTCGATGTCCATGCCGCCCTCGGAGGAGGCCATCATCGCCACCTTTTGCGAGGCGCGGTCGGTCAGGGCCGCGACGTAGTATTCCTTCTTGATGTCGGCGCCTTCTTCCACCAGCAGGCGGCGCACTTTCTGGCCGGCGGGCCCGGTCTGGTGCGTCACCAGTTGCATGCCGAGAATCTGCCCGGCGTAGGCACGGACTTCATCCATCGACTTGGCCACCTTGACGCCGCCGCCCTTGCCGCGACCGCCGGCATGGATCTGGGCCTTCACCACCCAAACCTTGCCGCCGAGGGTTTCCGCTGCCTTGACCGCCTCGTCGACGGAAAAGCAGGGAATGCCGCGCGGAACGGTCACACCGAATTTCTTCAGGATTTCCTTGCCCTGATATTCGTGGATCTTCATGCGTTTTCCTTGTTGTATGAGGTGCGTTGATCTGAAGCCGGCGGCATGCGTCGAAAGCGGGTGCCGGTATCGCGGAATCGGCTCGGTGGCCGCAAACTTTTCGGGGAATCGATTGCCTCCGTTGGTGCCGCAGAACCCGACACGGCGCCCTTGTTGCGGCGCGGAATACTAACATAAGGAGACTTAATCGAAGCTTACAAAAAGCTGCTGGCCTGCCGCGGGAAGCCGGCAAATTGACCTGCAGGCACACCGCGGTTTAATGTCCTGATCAGCCACCCTGCCCATCGCAAACCACCTTGAACCGAACCCACTACCTGCTGGCCCTGGACCAGGGCACTTCCAGTTCGCGCAGCATCATCTTCGATGCTGCCGGGCAGATCGTCGCCATGGCGCAGCGCGAATTCCGCCAGTTGTTTCCCCGGCCTGGCTGGGTCGAGCACGACCCGATGGAAATCTGGCAAACCCAGCTTGCCACGGCGCGGGAGGCCATTGCCAATGCCGGCGTAAGGGCGGCCGCGATTGCTGCGGTCGGCATCACCAACCAGCGCGAAACCACCGTGGTGTGGAACCGGAAATCGGGGGAACCACTCACCAACGCCATCGTCTGGCAGGACCGGCGCACCGCCGCAGCCTGCGCGGCGCTCGCCGGGTGCGGCCTGACTGACAGGGTACGCGAACGCACCGGCCTCGTCATCGACGCCTATTTTTCCGCCACCAAGCTGGCCTGGATCCTCGATCACGTTCCAGGCGCACGGGCTGCAGCCGGCCGTGGCGAACTGGCCTTCGGCACCATTGACAGCTGGCTGCTGTGGCAACTAACCGGCGGTGCCATCCATGCCACGGATGTGAGCAACGCTTCGCGCACGATGCTGTTCGACATCCACCGCAACCGGTGGGATGACGAGCTGCTGGCCCTGTTCGACATCCCGCGCGCCGTGTTGCCCGAAGTGCATCCATCCAGCCACTGCTTCGGCCAAACGAAAGCCGAGTTCTTCGGCGCCCCGATCATGGTTGGCGGCGTGGCCGGCGACCAGCAGGCCGCGCTTTTCGGTCAGGCCTGCTTCTCCGCCGGACTGGCAAAGAACACCTACGGCACGGGCTGCTTCATGCTGATGCAGACCGGTGACCACTGCCTGGCCAGCGGCAACGGGCTGATCAGTACCCGCGCCGCGCAAACCGGTTCGAAGCCCCAATACGCGCTGGAGGGCAGCGTCTTCATCGGTGGCGCCGTGGTGCAATGGCTGCGCGATGGCCTGCAAGCCATCGAAGCCAGCACCGCGGTGCAAAGCCTTGCCGAAAGCGTTCCGGACAGCGGCGGCGTGATCTTCGTGCCGGCCTTCACCGGGCTCGGTGCGCCCTACTGGAAGCCCGACGCGCGCGGCGCCATCCTCGGTCTCACGCGCGGCAGCAGCGTCGCCCACATCGCCCGCGCCGCACTGGAAAGCATCGCCTTCCAAAGCGCGGCGCTGTTGCGGGCCATGAGCCGCGACCTTGGCGACGGCAAGGGCGTCACGGAATTGCGCGTCGATGGCGGCGCCTGCGTGAACAACCTGCTGATGCAGTTCCAGGCCGACCTGCTGGGGATACCCGTGCTGCGGCCGAAAGTCATCGAGACCACGGCCCTTGGCGCCGCCTACCTGGCCGGACTGTCCTGTGGCGTATATGCCGGGCTCGAAGAAATCGCCGCACATTGGCAGGCGGAACGGACCTTCCATCCGACACTGTCGCGCGAGCGCGCCGTCGAACTCATGCAGCGCTGGGAACATGCCGTGGCGCAAACCACGACCTCCGCGCCGTAACGCCAATCCCTCTCTCCCGACCTCTCTCCCGGAGGGAGAGAGGAGGCAGACTACTTCCCTCTCCCTCCGGGAGAGGGAATGAGGGTGAGGGCTGGCCGACTTTTTACTTGTTGGCCTCGCGGGTTTCCTGGAGGGTTTTCAGCTCCGGCAGCTTGAGCCGCCGGCGATCCGGTTCGACCGCCGACAGCGCCTCGACTTCCTGCATGGTGCCGGCGCAACGCCTGACCAGGTCATGATAGACGCTGGTGCCTTCGATCTTCCAGTTCATTTCGAGTTCGGTCAGGGGGCGCATCACCTTGGCCGGCACGCCGCCGGCCAGCATGCGCGGCGGGATCTCCATGCCGGCCTTGACCAGGCTTTGCGCCGCGACGATCGCCGATTCGCCGACCACCGCGTTGTCCATCACCACCGCGTTCATGCCCACCATGCCGTTCCGGCGCACGACGCAGCCGTGCAAGATGGCGCCATGGCCGATATGGCCGTTTTCCTCGATGATGGTGTCGCTGCCGGGGAAGCCGTGCATCACGCAGCAGTCCTGCACGTTGGCGCCGACGCCGATGAACAGGCGGCCGAAATCGCCGCGCAGGCTGGCGCAGGGCCCGACATAGGCGCCGGCGCCGACCACGACGTCGCCGATCAGCACCGCCGACGGATGCACATAGGCGGCCGGGTCGACCACCGGCACGATGCCGTCAATCGCATAGACCTTCATTCAGGCCCTCTCCGTTCCCCGGCCCGCAGCCGGACGCTCATTGAACATGGCGCCGACTCTGCACCACAAAGAAGCGGCTGGCAACAAAGGCACTGTCGGTCAGACAGGCATTCGCTGCCGGGTTGGCACCGGTGGCATGAAAATCCGAGAAGCCAGCCGACTGGTTGACGAAGACGGCGCCGGTGAGATTGACCGACAGCGCAACACCCGCGCGCAAGGCCGCTTCCTCGGCTTGTTCCACCGTCGCCGGATCGGTCGAATACAGGGCGAAGGTGATCGCGCCCTGCTCGCGGATCACGCGCTCGGCCCGCGCCAGGCTTTCCGCCGTGTTCGCCGTTTCGACCACGAGGGTGATCGGACCGAAGCGTTCTTCGGTATAGGCACGCTCGTCGGCCGCAGCCACCCTGAGGATCAGCGGGCTGCGCACGCGGGCTTCCGGCCACTGCGGGTGCGCAATCGGACTCGACGCGCGCAGCACCTCGCCCAGGCCATGGGCCGCTTCCAGGCGCGCCAGCGTCGCCGGCGACTGGATGGCGCCCAGCACCTCCACGGCACGCGCCGGATCGTCGAGGAATTTCGAGACGGCACCGGCCAGGTCGCGGCCGAACTGCTCGGCGGAAATCACGCCCTCCGGTGTTCTCACGCCCTCGCGCGAGACGAAAATGGTCTGCGGCGTGGTGCACATCTGGCCCGAATACAGGGACAGCGTGAAGGCGAGGTTCTTCAGCATCGCCTTGTAGTCGTCGATGGAATCGACCACGATGCAATTCACGCCGGCCTTTTCCGTGTACACCATGGCGTGGCGGCAGTTCGCTTCCAGCCAGTTGCCGAAATCGGGGCCGCCGGTGTAGTCGATCAGACGCACCGCGGGATTCATGGCGACATCTTTGGCAACGGGCGCCGCCGCGTCATCGATCAACAAGCTCACCAGGTTCGGGTCGAAACCGGACTCACTCAGCACCGCGCGCGC
This sequence comes from Sulfuritalea sp., assembly GCA_020853215.1. Classification (GTDB taxonomy): domain Bacteria; phylum Pseudomonadota; class Gammaproteobacteria; order Burkholderiales; family Rhodocyclaceae; genus Sulfuritalea. The sequence goes on from JADYZH010000085.1 coordinate 4,585, forward strand.
CACGGCGACGCTGATGGCGAGCGGCAGGATCACCGTCGGATGGGCCTTGACGATGACCGGGTTGCCGGTGACCAGGCTGGCAAAAATTCCGGGGTAGCCGTTCCAGGTCGGGAAGGTCGAGCAGGCGATCACCAGCGCCACGCCGCGCGGCACGATCGTGAATTTCTTCTCCATTTTCAGCGGCGGATTCTTGCCCTGCGGTTTTTCCCAGAGCGCGGTGTCCGGCACGTGCTTCATTTCGCGCCAGGCGTAGGCCACCGCTTCGAGGCCGCGGTCCTGGGCGTGGGGCCCGGCCGCCTGGAAGGCCATCATCAGCGCCTGGCCGGTGGTGTGCATCACGGCGTGCGCCATCTCGAAACTGCGGGCATTGAGGCGTGCCAGGATTTCCAGGCAAACCCCGGCCCGGATATCGGCCCCGGCCTTGATCCAGGCCGGCATGGCCGCCTTGCCTGCCGCAACCAGGGCCTCGGGGGCGCAACGCGGATAGGAGATGTCCAGCGACAGGCCAAAGGGCGATACCTCCGCGCCGCCATGAGCGACAACTCCCGGCTGGTCAAGGTCGAACTGCGCGCCGCGATAGGCCTCGAAGGCCTTGCGCCCGTCCTCGATGGCGGTCTCGCCGTAGGCGCGCGGGCCCTCGGCATAGGGGCTCCAGTAGCCGCGCGATTCAATCGCGGCAACGGCTTGTTGCAACTGGGTCTGGTGCTTCTCGAATAGTGGATGCGGCATCTTGGTTCTCCGGGGGAAGTGCTGATTATTGGCGTCAGGCGGCCTGGTGCAGAAAGCAAAAAACCGCCGGAGCATCGTGGCCCGCTGCCGAGCCCGTTTCAACGCCACCCCGGCTCAAGCAAGGGCGACGTGATACATTTTTATTGTACATTGCAAGCATGTTTTGTGTCATAATTAATTTGATCGTATTTTAATATTTCATATTAAAACCATTTAAAACCATTGTCTCCCTTTGCCGCGATCCGACAAATGCTTCTATAGTCCGGCTCAAGGTTCGGGCGCACAGCGTGGAGCAAGATATGCCGAGACGGCGACAGGATCATCTTCCACCCAGCCGCCTCCCCCTACCCAACAGATCGACCCAAGGCACTCGCCATGAGCTACCAGCACATCGTTTTCTCGCTCGCCGACAACATCGCGCGCATCACGCTGAACCGGCCGGACCGGCTCAACAGCTTCAACGCCGACATGCATCTCGAACTGCGCGATGCCCTGACCCGCACACGCGACGGCAGCGCTCGCGTGCTGCTGCTGACCGGCGCCGGACGCGGCTTCTGCGCCGGACAGGACCTGTCCGACCGCAATGTCGCAGCGGGCAGCGAACCGGTCGACCTCGGCTACAGCATCGAGACCTACTACAAGCCCCTGGTACTTGCGCTACGCGCCCTTGAAATGCCGGTGATCTGCGCCGTCAACGGTGTCGCTGCGGGCGCCGGCGCCAATATCGCGCTGGCCTGCGACATCGTGCTTGCCGCGCGCTCGGCATCGTTCATCCAGGCCTTCTGCAAGCTCGGCCTCGTGCCCGATGCCGGCGGCACCTGGGCGCTGCCGCGCCTGATCGGCAACGCGCGAGCCATGGGCCTGGCCATGCTGGGCGACAAGCTTTCCGCCGAACAGGCCGAAAACTGGGGCCTGATCTGGAAATGCCTCGACGACGACAAACTGATGGCGGAGGCCGAAAGACTGGCGGTCCACTTCAGCACGGCGCCGACCAAAGGCCTGGCCCGGACCAAGCAGGCGATCTACACCAGCGGGGGCAACACGCTGGAGCAGCAACTCGACTTCGAGCGCGACTGCCAGCGCGAACTCGGCTTCGGCCACGATTACCGCGAAGGCGTCGCCGCCTTCATGGAAAAGCGCGCACCGTCCTTCACGGGGAAATGAGATGGCACTGACAACCCAGCAAGTTGCCGAGCGCTGCACCGCCATCATGTGGCCGGACGACCACGCCGCGCAGGGGCTCGGTATCGTCATCAGGGAGACCACCCCGGGCGGCGCGGTGGTCGACATGAAGGTACGGCAGGACATGGTCAATGGCCACGGCATCTGCCACGGCGGCTTCATCTTCGCCCTGGCCGACACCAATTTCGCCTATGCCTGCAACAGCTTCAACCACAAGGCGGTCGCCGCCGGGGTCGACATCAATTTCATCGCCCCGGCCCATCTCGGCGATACACTGACGGCCGTCGGCAGCGCCCGCCACCAGGGCGGACGCAGCGGCATCTACGACATCGAGGTCACGAACCAGGATGGCAGGGTGGTCGCCGTGTTTCGCGGCCGTTCCACCCGCATCAAGGGACACTTTTTCGACGAAAGCGAAGCCACATGAGCACACAGGCATACATCTGCGACGCCATACGCACTCCCATCGGCCGCTACGGCGGGACGCTGTCCGGCATCCGCGCCGACGACCTCGCCGCCCTGCCGATCAAGGCCTTGATGGCGCGCAACCCCGGCATCAATTGGGAACTGGTCGAAGACGTGATCTACGGTTGCGCCAACCAGGCCGGCGAAGACAACCGCAACGTGGCGCGCATGGCCGCCCTCCTCGCCGGCCTGCCGGTGGCCGTGCCCGGCACCACCATGAACCGCCTCTGCGGCTCGGGCATGGATGCGGTCGGCACCGCGGCACGCGCGATCAAGGCGGGCGAAGCTGCACTGATGATCGCCGGCGGGGTCGAGAGCATGAGCCGCGCCCCCTTCGTCATGCCCAAGGCCGACAGCGCCTTTTCGCGCAGCAATGCCGTGTATGACACGACTATCGGCTGGCGCTTCGTGAACAAGCTGATGAAGGCGCAGTACGGCATCGACTCGATGCCGGAAACCGCCGACAACGTCGCCGCCGAATTCAGGATAGCCCGCGCCGACCAGGACGCCTTCGCCCTGCGCTCGCAGCAGCGCTGGGGCGCCGCCAGCGCCGCCGGCTTCTTCAAGGATGAGATCGTTCCGGTCGAAATTTCGCAGAAAAAGGGCGAGCCGAAGATTTTCGACACCGACGAGCATCCGCGCCCCGACACCACGCTGGAGCAGTTGGCCAAACTCAAGGGCATCAACGGCCCCGAACTCACCGTCACGGCGGGCAATGCCTCGGGTGTCAATGACGGCGCCTGCGCATTGCTGATTGCCTCGGAAGCTGTCGCCAGGACCCACGGCCTGACGCCGAAGGCGCGCGTCGTGGCCATGGCCACGGCCGGCGTGGCACCGCGCATCATGGGCTTCGGGCCGGCCCCGGCGGTGAAGAAGCTGCTGGCGCAGACCGGCCTCACGCTGGCGCAGATGGACGTCATCGAGCTCAACGAAGCCTTCGCCGCGCAGGGCCTTGCCGTGACCCGCGACCTCGGGCTGGCCGACGACGATGCCCGCGTCAATCCCAACGGCGGCGCGATCGCCATCGGCCACCCGCTGGGCATGAGTGGCGCGCGCCTGGTGACCACGGCGATGTATCAATTGCATCGCACGGGCGGCCGTTACGCCTTGTGCACCATGTGCATCGGCGTCGGCCAGGGCATCGCGATCATCATCGAACGGGTCTGAAAGCCCTGTCCACCGACCACTTTTCGGGCCACGCCGCGCACTACGCGCGCCACCGGCCGTCCTATCCGCCCGGCCTCTTCGCCTGGCTTGCCGCGCAGTCCCCGGGCGCAGACCGGGCCTGGGACTGCGCCACCGGCAACGGCCAGGCCGCGCTCGCCCTGGCCGCCCATTTCCGCCACGTCCATGCCACGGACCTGTCGGCCGAACAGCTGGCGCAGGCGACACCCCATGCCCGCATCGATTACCGGCAGGGACCGGCCGAGGCCAGCGGCCTGGCCGACCGCAGCTGCGACCTGGTCACCGTGGCGCAGGCGCTGCACTGGTTCTGCAATGACGACTTCTTCGCCGAAGTCCGGCGGGTGCTCAAGCCGGGTGGCCTGTTCGCCGCCTGGACCTACACGCTGCTGCACGGCGACCCGGCGCTGACCGAAATCGTCAGGGACTACTCGACCCGTACCGTCGGCGCCTACTGGCCGCCACAACGGCGTTGGGTGGACCTCGGTTATCGCGGCATGCCCTTTCCCTGCGCCGACATCGAGGTGCCCGAATTCGAGATCCGGCGCGAGCTCACCCTGGACGAGGTGCTCGACTACCTGCGCACCTGGTCGTCGACCCAGCGCTGCCTGAAGGAAACCGGTGTCGACCCCTGCCTTGCGCTGCGCGGGCGCCTGCGCGAACTCTGGCCGGAGCCGGGTGCCCGCAAGACCATCGTGTGGCCTATCATCTTGCGTTGCGGGAGGATCGAATGAAGGATGTCGCAAAACCGCAGCTCGCCACCCTAGGCGGCGGCTGCTTCTGGTGCCTGGAAGCCGCATTGCTGCAGCTGAAAGGAATCGAATCGGTCGTTTCCGGCTATGCCGGGGGCGAGACCCGGGAACCGGACTACCACAGCGTCTGCAGCGGTCGTACCGGCCATGCCGAGGTGGTCGAGGTCCGCTTCGATCCGGATGTGATCGACTACCGGACGCTGCTGACGGCGTTCTTCGCCATCCACGATCCGACCACCCTGAACCGCCAGGGTAATGACGTCGGCAGCCAGTACCGCTCGGTGATCTTCACCCACAACGATGGCCAGAAAAAGGTCGCCGAGGCGCTGATCGCCGACCTCACGGCGCAGCGGATATGGCCCGCTCCCATCGTCACCGCCGTGTCGCCGGCGCCGACTTTCTGGCGTGCCGAGGACTACCATCAGAACTACTACGCCAACAATCCCCTGCAGGGCTATTGCCAGGCCGTGGTCGCGCCGAAGGCAGCCAAGTTGCGCAAGGTCTTCGCCGGCCGGCTGAAGGACGGCTGAGCCGGCTCAGTCCGCGTCAGGCTGCTCCGCGGGAACCGACATGGCGAAGGCCGGCAAGTCCATGCAATGCCGATGGATGCGCATCACCGTCGGCACATGGTCAAGCCGGCAGTTGAAACGCATCGCATTGAAAATCTGGGGCACAAGCAGCACGTCGGCCATGGTCGGCGCATCACCGTGGCAAAACGCCCCCGTGCGCGCATCGCCGGCCAGCATGGCTTCCACGGTTTCGAGCCCGGTCTCGACCCAGTGCCGGTACCAGGCGTTCTTCTGATCCTCGGTGATGCCCAGGGTCCTGCTCAGATAACCCAGCACCCGCAGGTTGTTGAGCGGATGGATCTCGCAGGCAACGGCCAGCGCCAGCGCCCGGACCCGCGCCCGGCCGGCGGCGTCGGCCGGCAGCAGGGGCGGTTGCGGCCGGGTCTCATCGAGGTACTCGATGATCGCCAGCGACTGGGTCAGGATCGCGCCGTCGTCATCGAGCACCGGTACCAGCGCCGCCGGATTGAGCGCCCGGAAGTCGGCGGCGAACTGCTGTCCGCCTTCCTTCACCAGATGCACTGCGGAATACTCGTAGTCGACGCCTTTCAACGCCAGCGCGATGCGCACGCGGAAGCTGGCGGAACTGCGGAAGTAGCTGTAGAGCCTCATGACGGTACTGGAAAAAACAATATGGGTGCCTTGCCGGTCCCTGCTCGGGCAAAGCTTCCAACCCGGGCAAAGACTAGAATGGCGGCACTATAGCCCCCTCCGATCCGATGTCAAAGTCCGCGGCCACCACCGACTCCCGATGCCGATTCCCCGGTGGCGCGATCCGTGCCGTCCTCACGGCCATGGCCCTGTTGCCCTGCGCGGCGCTTGCGGCCGACTCCGTGCCGGGCTTGCGCAGCAGCGATCAGGTCGACCTGCGGCGGCTGGGCAAGGTGTCCGAAGACGAACGTTCCGTGCTGCGCATGGAGTGGCGCGCCGGAATGGCGGGCGTGGAGGAAATCCGCAGCGTACAGGATATCCTCGACAAACTGCAGCGCCTGGAAACCGGCATCGGCGACGTCAGCCAGCAGGTCCGCAACATGCCGGCAACGCCCGCCGCCGCCGCAACGGCTCCCGTTGCGACGACGGATCCCGCCGCCGGGGAAGCGCCCGGTACAGACGACTACGATATCCGCCTGATGGTGGCCAACACTGCAGCGCTTGCCCTGTTGGCGCTGTGGTGGTTCCGCCGGCGCAGTCCCGTTGCGCAGCCGGGAACCTCACTGCCCCCACCGCCGCCGCAACAGGCGCCCCCCGCGGCAGCGAAACTGCAAACGGCGGCGGCGCCCCTCGTAATGCAGCCGGCGACGGCAACGGTAACTGCACCGACGCTTGCCCCGCCCCCGCCAGAACCCGCCGCATGGCCGGCGCCGGTCGCCGTGGTTGCCGCGCCGCGCCCCAGCGAAGCACCGCCGGAAGCCGCGGCACTTGCGCCGATGCCGCCGGAACCCGAACCGGGCGCGCCATTCGACGCAGACAAGACCATGGTGTTCGACTTTTCGCTGGAAGAGGCCGACCCGGAAACCGTGGCGCGGGAGAACGCCCGCCTTGAGGCCCTGCCCCCCCCCAGTCCGCCCGAGCCGCCACCGGCCGCGCGAGCTGCGCAGACAAGCGAGGTCGAACCGACCTTGCAACTGGCCGAAATCATGCTGTCGATGGGGCTGGAGGAAGGTGCGGCGCAAACCCTGATCGAATACACCGAGGCCAACCCGCGCCACGCCATCTACCACTGGCTGAAGTTGCTCGGCATCTATCGCAGCCGCGGCTTGCAGAAGGAATTCGCGGCTACCGCGGAGAAACTGCGCAGGTATTTCAACATCCAGGCGGCAGAATGGGGCAAGCCGCTTGCGGACGGCGCGCAGACGCTGGAAAACTTTACCCGCATCACCGAACATGTACAGAAGATCTGGACCCAGCCGGAGGAGTGCATCGGCTACCTGCGGCGCCTGCTGGAAGATAACCGCGACGGTGCGCGCGCCGGGTTCCCGCAGTCGGTAGCCGAGGAAATCCTGTTCCTGGTCGAAGTCCAGAAGATGCTGACCGGCCCCGGTCAGCCGGCCGCGTAGCGCTCCACGGTCTGCTCGATGGCGCCGAAGATGCTGGCGCCATTGTTGTCGCGCATCTCGATGCGCACCCGGTCACCGAAACGCATGTAGGACGTCTTCGGCGTGCCTTGCTCGATGGTCTCGTACATGCGCAACTCGGCGATGCAGCAGTAGCCGACGCCGCCGTTGTCCACCGAGGAGCCGAACAACCCGCCCTGCTTGTTCGACACGGTGCCCGAGCCGATGATCGAGCCGGCCTCCAGCTCGCGCGTCTTCGCCAGGTGGGCCATCAGTTGCGCGAAGTCGAAGACCATATCCGTTCCCGCGTCCGGCCGGCCGAAGGGCTTGCCGTTCAATGCCACCTCCAGCGGCAGGTGGACCTTGGCCGCGCGCCAGGCGGCGCCGAGTTCGTCGGGCGTCACCGCCACCGGCGAAAAAGCCGAGGCCGGCTTGGACTGCAGGAACCCGAAACCCTTGGCCAGTTCGGCAGGGATCAGGTTGCGCAGGCTGACGTCGTTGACCAGCATCAGCAGGCGGATCGCCTTTTCGCATTGCGCCGGCGTGGCGCCCATCGGCAGGTCGCCGGTGACCACCGCCACCTCGGCCTCGAAGTCGATGCCCCAGTCTTCGCTGGCGGCGGAGATCGGATCGTGCGGCCCGACGAAGCTGTCGGAACCTCCCTGGTACATCAGCGGATCGGTCCAGAATTCGGGCGGCAATTCGGCGCCGCGCGCCTTGCGCACCAGTTCGACGTGATTGACGTAGGCCGAACCGTCGGCCCACTGGTAGGCGCGCGGCAGGGGGCTCGCGCACAGGCGCGGGTCAAAGGGCTCGGCGTGGCGCGCGGCGCCGTGGTTGAGGGCCTCATACACGGCCGCCAGCCGCGGCGCAGTCGCCTCCCAGTCGTCCAGCGCCTGCTGCAGCGTGGTTGCGATGTCGGCCACGGTCTGGCAGTGCGCCAGGTCGCGGCTGACCACCGCCAGCGTGCCGTCGCGTCCGCCGCGCTTGAGGGTCGCCAGCTTCATTGCCGGCCCCAGGTCTTGTAGCTGCCGTCGTGCATCCAGCGCGCGTGCTGCGGCGCCTTTTTCGTCACCGCCCACTCGTTGATCATGTCCCATTTCGCTTCGTCGAGCCGCCTCATCATTTCCGGCGTGTGGGTGTTGCAGGCCAGTTCCAGCCGGTGGCCGCTCGGATCGAAGAAGTAGATCGACTGGAACAACGCATGGTCGGTCGGGCCGACCACCTCGATGCCGTCGGCTTCGAGCCGCGCCTTGGCCGCCAGCAGTTCTTCCATGCTGCCGACCTCCAGCGCCAGGTGCTGGGTCCAGGCCGGCGTGTTGGGGTCGCGGCCCATCTCCGGCCGCGTCGGCAGCTCGAAGAAGGCGAGGACGTTGCCGCCGCCGGCATCGAGGAAGACATGCATGTAGGGATCGGCCTCGCCGGTCGAGGGCACGGCGTCCTCGGCGATGGCGAGGATGAACTTCATGCCGAGATGCCTGCCGTACCACTCCACGGTCTGCTTCGCATCCTTGCAACGGTAGGCGACGTGGTGCACCTTCTTGACGAGACCCGTCATCTCAGACTCCTTCGCGGGCGATGGCCAGCGCTTCGCGCAGCGTGTCGATGTCGCCGATGTGGTTGGCCAGCAAAAGGATCAGGCGCGCGTTGAGCAGTTCCGACTGCTCGTCGGACAGGTCGCGATGCGCATTGATCAGGATTTCGTAGA
>JADYZH010000086.1 GCA_020853215.1 Sulfuritalea sp.
ACGCTTCCGGCACGCGAAGCCAACCTGCAGATACAGGTGCTCAACTCGGCCTTCTACCGCAACAAGGGCGCCTACGTGATCGGCAAGGCGGTCAACGGAGCTTTCGAGTATCCGTTCGCGATTCCGGTGCTTCATTCGCCGGAAGGCAAGCTTTATCTTGACACCGTGATCCTCGAGTCGTGGAGGATCGGCGTTTTGTTTTCCCTGTCGCGCGCCTATTTCATGGTCGATATGGACGTGCCGTCCGGCTATGTTCAGTTCTTGCGCTCGATCATGCCCAACAAGCCGCGTTCGGAGCTCTACACCATGCTCGGGCTGGGCAAGCAGGGCAAGACCATGTTCTTTCGCGACCTGATCTTCCACCTGCATCATTCTGCCGACCAGTTCATCGTCGCCCCCGGCATCCGCGGGCTGGTCATGCTGGTTTTCACCCTGCCGTCCTACCCCTATGTGTTCAAGGTCATCAAGGATGTATTCGGCAGTACGAAAGAGGTCGACCACGATACCGTGCGGCGCAAGTATCAACTTGTGAAGCAGGTGGATCGCGTCGGTCGCATGGCCGACACGCTGGAGTTCTCCAAGGTGGCCCTGCCGCGTAGCCGCTTCTCGCAGGAGCTGATCGCCGAGCTGTACAAAGAGGTTCCGTCGCTGATCGAAGAAGACGGGGACGACCTGATCATCAAGCACCTCTACATCGAACGGCGCATGGAGCCGCTCAACCTTTACCTCGAGAAGGTGGAGAAGGCGGGGCGCGACGACCTGGTGGAGGAGGTCGTGCGCGAGTACGGCAATGCGATCCGCGAACTGGCGATCGCCAATATTTTCCCGGGGGACCTGCTGTGGAAGAACTTTGGCGTCACCCGTTATGGTCGGGTGGTGTTCTACGATTACGACGAAATCGAATACATGACCGATTGCAAGTTCCGGCGCATACCGCCACCGCCGAACTTCGAGGCGGAAATGTCGGGTGAAGCCTGGTACTCGGTTTCCAGAATGGATGTGTTCCCCGAGGAATTCGAGACTTTCCTGCTGGTTTCCGACAAGATCCGGGAGGCGTTCATGCGCTACCACGCCGATCTTTTCGATGCCGGGTTCTGGCAGAACACGCAGGAACAGATCCGCAAGGGGGCGATGCAGGACTTCTTCCCCTATCCCGATTCATTGCGCTTTTGCAATTCTTCCGGCGGCGGTCAAACGGTTTGAGCCGCCTCTTGCTGTTCAACAAGCCGTATGGTGTGCTGACCCAGTTCACCGATCCTGTCGGGCGTCCGACGCTGGCGGACTTCATTTCCATACCCGATATCTATGCAGCAGGACGGCTGGATGCAGATTCTGAAGGTCTGGTGGTATTGACGGACGACGGCGCCCTCCAGGCAAGGATTGCCGACCCCCGCCATAAACTTGCGAAGACCTACCGTGTCCAGGTCGAGGGACTGCCCACGGATGCAGCACTCCGGCAATTGACCACCGGGGTGGACTTGGGCGATTTTCGAACCCGGCCATGCCAGGCCAGCCTTGTTCCCGAACCACCCGGGCTTTGGCAGCGTAACCCGCCGATCCGGTATCGCGCGGCAATTCCGACAAGTTGGCTGGAAATCGCCCTGCGGGAGGGCAAGAACCGCCAAGTCAGGCGGATGACGGCGAAAGTCGGGTTTCCCACTTTGCGGCTGATTCGTTGGGCGGTGGGCGACTGGACATTGGATGGGCTCCGGCCGGGACAGTGGCGCGAAGTTGACTTAACAGGTCAACCGGATGTCAGACGGCGCGTTAATGTTTCTAACGCCTCGAAAAATCGTGGTGTTGGTAAATCTCTGACTAAACCTGGATAAGGAAACACCATGAGCAAAATTCTCGTTACCCTGTTTGCCGGCCTGATCGCCACTTCGGTTTTCGCTGCTGATGCCGCCAAGCCTGCTGCCGCTCCGGCTGCTGCCGCTCCGGCCGCCAAGGCTGATGCTCCCAAGGCCACGCCGGCTACCCCAGCCACCCCGGCTGCCAAGGCTGACGCTCCGAAGGCCGAGAAGAAGGCCAAGAAAGAAAAGAAGGCCAAGAAGGAGAAGAAGGCTGACGCTCCGAAGGCTGACGCTCCGAAGGCTGATGCCCCGGCTGCCAAGAAGTAATTCCCGCAGTCCGGGACAAGAATGGCAGGGAAACCTGCCATTTTTTTGCCCGTAAATTCTGAAAAAAACTTATGCTGTCGATTGGTAAGTCATGGGTGGATAGCCATGGCGTCCTCTGGTGGGCACCGCCGCGTTCAATTGCCAAAAGACCACCCGGCCATGTCCTTCCAATGGAGCTTTGCGATGTTGTTACGAACAGTGCTTCTCGCTATATCCTTTGCCATTGCCGTTCCCGGATGGGCTCAACAGCCGCAGTTGCCTCTTTTAGAGCTGTCCGCGGGCATGCACCGGATCGAGGCCGAGCTTGCCGCCACACCCGAAAGTCGCCAGACAGGAATGATGTTGCGTACCTCGATGCCCTCACATAGAGGCATGCTGTTCGTGTTTCCCGAGGTGGCGAAGCACTGCATGTGGATGCGCAATACCCTGGTGCCCTTGTCAGTGGCCTTCCTGGACGACAAAGGCCGGATACTCAATGTCGAGGACATGCAACCCAAAACCGAAGTCAATCATTGCTCCGTCAGCCCGGCGCGATATGCCCTGGAAATGAACCTTGGCTGGTTCAGGAGCCGCGGCGTGGGTCCGGGATATGCCATCACCGGGGTCGACAAGGCTCCCGCAGGACGCTGATACCCGGTTTCAATAGTGCGGCGGGATTTCGTCGCGCGGATTGCGCATTTCACCGGGGCCTGCCGGTTGCATCAACAGGTACAACTCCCGAATCTGGGCCTGCAGCAGGTCGATCTGCTGCTGCTGGCGAAATACCGTGCGATTGAGTTCTTCGAGATGATCCTCGCTCAGGCCCAGCTTGATTTCGAGCTCCGTGATTCTGGCTTCCATTCCTGCTCCCTGCAGCCGATGACAAGGGGCGCCTCGCGGCGCCCCTTGCTGTCTTCGTCGCTTTAACGTTCCTGCAGCGATCAGCCGAAATTCCTTGCGGCAAAATCCCAGTTAGCCAGTGAAGCCAGGAAGGTTTCGACAAACTTGGGCCGTGCATTGCGGTAGTCGATGTAGTAGGCGTGTTCCCAGACGTCGATTGTCAGCAGCGCCTTGTTTTCGGTATTCAACGGCGTGCCCGCACCCGAGGTGTTGACGATGTCCACCGAGCCATCCGGCTTTTTCACCAACCAAGTCCAGCCAGAGCCGAAGTTGCCGACAGCGGAGGCCTGGAAGGCCTTCTTGAACTCGTCGAAGCTGCCCCATTTCTTGTTGATCGCATCCGCCAGGGCACCGCTCGGCGTGCCGCCGCCACCGACTTTCATGCTGTTCCAGAAGAAGCTGTGATTCCAGACTTGGGCGGAATTGTTGAATATCCCGCCAGCCGGGGCCTTCTTGATGATGGCTTCCAGGTCCAGACTCTCGTATTCGGTGCCCTTGATCAGATTGTTGAGATTGGTTGCGTAGGCCTGGTGATGCTTGCCATAGTGGTATTCGAAGGTTTCCTTCGAGATGTGCGGGACCAGAGCGTCCATCGCATACGGCAGGGGGGGGAGGGTATGTTCCATGGCGGTTCTCCTGTTGCAGTGAGGGTGGGAGGTTTAAAGTTGACTATTATAGTCAAGAATAGTTCAGGTGGCAACTGGACCATGATCCTGGCTGCAGGTCAGGATGTCGGCTTCGGCACTGCCGTGTGCCAAATAGATGTCCACGCGTTGGCCGGCGTGCAGTCGGGAGGCATCCGTTACGAGTTTTCCGTGGGCGTCACGAACAACGGAAAAGCCCCTTGCCAGGGTTGCATCGGGGTTCAGATGGGCGAGCGCCCCCGCAATATGGTCCAGCGTGGTCACGCGCTTCCCGTGTTGTTCGCGGATTGCGGCAGCAAGCCGCTGCGCTAGCAGTTGGATGCCCCCCCGGTGTTTTTCGGTACGTGGCATGGTTCGGCCCAGACCCAGGGCCGTGCGATTCAGCCGTTCCCGATGCTGGCGCAGGTTGCGGGCTAGGGAGGCGTCAAGTTGCGATTCCAGCAATGCCAATCGATCCCGTGCCCGGCCCAATCGCGTTGCCGGATGGACGAGGCGCAGGGAGAGGTGATCCAGCCGCTGCTGGTCGCGGGTGACGCGATACCTGGCGGCCCTGCCCAGCGCAGTTCCAAGGGCGGAAATTTCGGCGGCGGCTTCGTACCATCCTTGAGTGGCGAGTTCGGCGGCGGCAGTAGGGGTCGCCGCACGCAAGTCGGCGACGAGGTCGATTATGGTGGTATCGGTCTCGTGTCCGACCCCGCTGATGATGGGCAGGCTGCTGGCGACGACGGCCCGTGCGACGACTTCCTCGTTGAAAGCCCACAGGTCTTCGATGCCGCCGCCGCCGCGAACCACAAGCAACAGGTCGCATTCATCGCGCCGACAGGCCGTGTTGATTGCCGCGGCGATTTCTGCTGCGGCGGCCTCACCCTGCACTAACGTAGGGTAAAGAAAACGCTGCAGGTGTCGCGCGCGGCGCTCCAGCGCCACCAGTACATCGCGCAGGGCGGCGGCACCGGGCGAACTGATGATCCCGATCCGGCGCGGAAAGCGGGGTAGCGGGCGCTTACGGCCGGCAGCAAACAGCCCCTCGGCATCCAGTTGCGCCTTCAATCGGGCAAAGGCCTCGAACAGCCGCCCCAGCCCGGCTCGGCGCAGGGATTCGATGGTGAGCTGGAATTCGCCGCGGGGTTCGTAAAGCGAGACCAGGGCTTGGGCTTCAACTTGCTGCCCGTTTTCCAGGCGCCAGGGCACCGAACTCGCACGCGAACGGAACATGACGCAGCGCGCCTGGGCTGCATCGTCCTTGAGTGAAAAGTAAACATGGCCCGACGCGGCCCAGGTCAGATTGGAAATTTCGCCGACCACCCAGAGCAGGGGAAACTTCTTTTCCAGTGTTGCGCGCGCCCGTCGATTGAGTTCGCTGATGCTGAGGATGTCGGCGGAAACGAGCATGTGGGGAAATCGTCGAAGGCAAGGCCGGGGAGAGGGAAATACTACAGCATCCACACGCGGGACCGGCTTTGAAGGCCGGCCGGGCAACATTCAGGTCTTTTCAGGTTCACATTTAAATAGCTGAATATTATTGATATATTTCTGTACAAAATTTGCGCAGGAAATGTAGAAGCCAAGAGCAAGGCTGTTTCTGCTCTGGTGAAGGTCGATGATCCACAATCTTATCCACAGATTTTGTGGATAATTTGTCGTCACTTTGATGTGGCGACGCCGCATGCCGCGCAGCCGGTCAAAGTTGCAAGTTTGGGCCGCTGATGCCGGATTTAGACATGTCGCGCAATTCCCCGACCCCCGTTTTGTATTGCCGAATCTTCCCACTCGGGCTAAAGTTCGCGCTTTCCTGCTTTCCGGAGTCAACCACGTGTTTTCCATCATCGAGGCTGCCGGCTGGCCGATCTGGCCGTTGCTCTTCGCTTCCGTCATCGCAGTTGCGCTCATCATCGAACGTACCGCGGCACTGCGCCGCAGCAAGATCGTTCCTGCGGGGCTGTTGCAAAGCGCGGTCGCCGAATATCGTCAAAGCGGGATTTCGGATGTGCAGCTGGCGCGCCTCGAAACGCATTCTCCGCTGGGAAGGGTACTTGCGGCAGGCATGCGCAATGCAAAGAGTTCTCGCGAAATCATGAAGGAGTCAATCGAAGAGGCAGGACGTGGAGTGGCGCATGAACTGGAACGCTTCCTGACGACACTGGGTACCATCGCCACGATTGCGCCTCTGATGGGTTTATTTGGCACCATTGTCGGCATGATAGAAATCTTCGGCGCATCGACCGCCACAGGAAACAATCCGCAGGCCCTCGCACACGGCATTTCGGTGGCGCTCTACAACACCGGTTTCGGCCTCATCATCGCCATTCCGGCCATGATTTTCTACAGGCATTTCCGGGCGCAGGTCGACGGTTTTCTGGTGGATATGGAGCAGGAGGCGGTGAAACTGGTCGAACTCATGCAGGGTGAGCGAAAGTAGGGGGCCCGACGATGAACTTCCAGCGAGGCCGACAGCGCGAAGAACTCGAGATCAACCTGATCCCGATGATCGATGTACTCCTGGTGATCCTGATCTTTCTCATGATCACCACCACCTATTCCAAGTTTTCCGGGCTGGAGATCAACCTGCCTACCGCGGATGCACCGCAGAACAAGGAGCAGCCCGACGAAATCAACGTGGTGGTGACCGCTGCCGGCGAAGTCATGGTGAACAAGGCGGCGGTCGCCGGTCGTGACATCCCGTCCATCGTCAACGCCTTGCGCCGTTCCGCCGGCACGGGCAAGGAACCGGTCGTCATCATCAATGCCGACGCCAAGGCCGCGCACCAGAGCGTGATTGATGTCATGCAGGCGGCCCAGCAGGCGGGGCTGTCGCACATCTCCTTTGCCACCCAGCAGGCGCAGCGCTGAAGCCGGCGGTCTGGCTGCCGCCTGGCGGCGGCGTGGCCCAGCAGCCTGCCTGCTATTTCCGTTTTCGCTAATCTTCAAAGCACTCGTCGCCGTGCGACGGGGCTGTTACCGGCTGGAGCTGCTGCATCGCGAGCGTCTGCCGGTGCCAGTAGTAGTGGTCGGCAACATCACGGCCGGCGGCACCGGCAAGACACCGCTGGTGATCCATCTGGCATTGGCGTTGCGTGCCGGCGGAAGGCGTCCCGGCATCGTCAGTCGCGGCTACGGCGGCAACCGCAGCCATGTTCGCGAGGTCACCGGCGAGAGCGATCCCAAGGTGGTGGGCGACGAACCTTTGCTGCTCGCCCGACGCGCCTCCTGCCCGGTGTTCGTCGGGCACGACAGGGTGGCAGCGGCGCGCAGCCTGCTTGCGAGTCATCCGGACTGCGATCTCATCATCTCTGATGACGGCCTGCAGCACTATCGAATGGAGCGCGATGTCGAGCTTGCCCTGATCGACGAGCGCGGCGTGATGAACGGCTGGACCCTGCCGGCAGGCCCCTTGCGCGAGCCGGTCTCGCGCCTGGCGCAGGTCGATGCGCTGGTTCTCAATGGAACCGTCGTGCCACCGGCGCCGACTTTTGCGGATGCGATTTTCTTGATGCGGCTTTCCGGCACGCGTTTTCATCGCCTCGATGAACCGGCAATCCGATGCGGTACATCCGGGCTGGCCGGCCTGAACCTGCACGCCGTCGCCGGCATCGGTTCGCCGAAGCGCTTTTTCGACCATTTGACCGGCATGGGACTGGCGTTCTCCGCACACCCCTTCGCCGATCACCACGATTACTGTGCAGGGGATCTGCAGTTCACCGGCGACGCAATCCTGACGACGGAAAAGGATGCCGTAAAATTGGCCCGGCTTCCACTTTCGCTGCCGGTCTGGGTATTGCCCGTGACCGCCGAGGCAAGCCCCGACCTTGCCGCATTTGTTCTGGAGAAGATAAATGGACACCCGCCTGCTTGAGATACTCGTTTGCCCGGTCTGCAAGGGGCCCCTGGAAAATCACAAGACCGCCGCGGAACTTGTGTGCAGGGGGTGCAGGCTGGCGTATCCAGTCAAGGATGACATTCCGGTGATGCTCGAGGATGAGGCGCGGCAGCTCGGGACAGAAGAATCCTGATGGCGGTCCGCATCGTCATACCGGCACGCTATGCCTCGACCCGGCTGCCGGGAAAGCCCCTGGCCGATATTGCTGGGCAGCCGTTGGTCGTGCGCGTGGCGGCCGCCGCCCGACGCGCGCGCAGTGATGGCGTCTGGGTGGCAGCCGATGATGATAGGATAATGGCCGCGGTACGCCGGCACGGCTTTGATGCAGTCATGACACGCGAAGACCATGCCAGCGGAACCGACCGGATCGCCGAAGTGGCCTCGCACCTGCAGTGGGATGACCATGACATCGTGGTCAATGTTCAGGGCGATGAACCGTTGCTCGAACCCTCGCTGATCGAAACCGTGGCCGCGGCCTTGCAAGGCGATCCAGAGGCGGCGATCGCCACTGCGGCGCATCCGCTGACCACGGCTGAAGATTTCTTCAGCACCAATGTGGTCAAGGTGGTGTGTGACATGCGCGGGCGCGCCCTGTACTTCAGTCGTGCGCCGATTCCCTGGGATCGGGACCGATTCGCGGAAAGACGCGACATTTTGCCGAACGACTTGCCGGCGCAGCGCCACATCGGCCTCTATGCCTATCGCGTTAGTTTTCTGCGCCGCTTCGGGCAACTGGCGGCCTCGCCCCTGGAGCGCTGCGAGTCGCTGGAGCAGTTGCGTGCGCTCTGGTACGGACACCCGATCCGGGTGGTGAGCGTTGATCATGCGCCGGCCCCCGGCGTGGATACGCAGGAAGATCTGGAGCGCGTGCGCCGATTGTTTGACGTCGACCAGGATTCAGAGTAGGTTTTGTCCTCAAAAATTTTCCAAAATATGCAAGACAAACTTTCTTCAAAGGGGTGGTAATGAAGTTGATCCTGTTAGGTGGGCCGGGCGCAGGCAAAGGCACTCAGGCGGCATTCATCACGGAAAAATTCGGAATTCCGCAGATTTCGACCGGTGATATGCTGCGGGCCGCAGTGAAGGCCGGTACGCCCATGGGGCTGGAGGCCAAGAAGGTCATGGATGCGGGTGGCCTGGTGCCTGACGACATCATCCTGGGCCTCATCGCTGAGCGCCTCAAGCAGCCCGATTGCGCCAAGGGTTTTCTATTCGACGGATTTCCGCGCACCCTGCCGCAAGCCGAGTCTCTGCGCTCACAGGGAATAGAACTTGATTTTGTGCTCGAGATCGATGTCAGCGACGAGGAAATCATCCGGCGCATGAGTGGTCGTCGTGTCCATCCCGGCTCGGGACGCACCTATCACCTGATGTTCAATCCGCCCAAGGTGGAAGGCAAGGACGATGTTACCGGTGAGGCGCTGATTCAGCGCGACGACGACAGGGAGGAGACGGTCCGAAAGCGCTTGTCTGTGTATCACAGCCAGACTCAGCCGCTGATTGAGTATTACTCGAAGTGGTCGGCTACGGGTGCCAAGGGTGCCCCAAAGCATCGCAAGGTTTCCGGGGTTGGTCCGCTCGATGCAATCAAGAATGCCGTCTTTGCTGCATTGAATTGACGAGGCGACAGGCCTTGGATCCAGACTGGGAGATAGCATGTCTAGTCACATCCGACGCATAGCTGTTTGCACCGGCGGCGGCGACGCCCCGGGTCTCAATGCCGTGATCAGGGCGGTGGCAATTGCCGCTGCCAATCGGGGTTGGGAATGCTACGGAATTCGCGAAGGCTTCAACGGCATACTTTTTCCCGAACGTTATCCTGATGGTGGCGTGTTCCGCCTCACCCGGGACAGGGTGCGTGGCATCGGACACCTTGGCGGTACCATCCTTGGCACCACGAACAAGGGCAATCCCCTGCATTTCCCCATGAAAATGTCCGATGGCACGACGAAGGACATGGATCTTTCGGGGGACATCCTGGCGTTCTTTGCCAGGAAGGAAATCGACGCACTGGTTTCGATCGGTGGCGATGGCTCGCTGACCATCGCCAATGCTCTGCACCAAAAGGGGCTGCGGGTGGTGGGCGTGCCCAAGACGATCGACAACGACCTGGACAAGACCTTCACCACGTTTGGTTTCGATACGGCCGTCGGCTTTGCCACGGAGTGTCTGGATCGCCTGCATAGCACCGCCGAAAGCCACCAGCGGGTGATGGTGGTCGAGGTCATGGGCCGCTATGCCGGCTGGATCGCCCTGCATGCCGGTATCGCAGGCGCCGCCCAGGCCATCCTGATCCCCGAAATTCCCTTTGACGTGGACAAGGTGGCCGCCAAGGTCCGCGCCCGGGACAGCGAAGGCAGGATGTATTCGATTGTCGTCGTCGCCGAAGGTGCTGAGCCCGTCGATGGCCATCGGGCGATTCTGGCGCCGGCCGAGATCGGCCATGCCGAGCGTCTCGGCGGTGTAGGTGATCGCATCGGCAGGGCATTGGCGGAGCGAACCGGCAAGGATGTCCGGGTGGTCGTACTAGGCCACCTGCTGCGCGGTGGCAGTCCTACCTCGTTCGATCGCCTGGCTGCCATGCGCTTCGGCTCTGCCGCCGTGCGGGCACTCGACGAGGGGCAATCCGGGATCATGGTGGCTCTGGGCTTCCCCAACGTGAATTACGTGGCGCTGGAAGAAGTGGCCGGTCGGATGAAAGGCGTGCCCTTGGACAGCGATACGGTTCAGACCGGCCGGGATCTGGGGATCTGTTTCGGCGATTGACTCTAGGCTCGCGGGCTCGTGGATCGCAAGGTTTTTTCCGACAAAACTATTTTCCCGGTTGCAGAATCTTGTCGACCTTGTTGAGTCGCAGCCGGTACGCGTCGGGCATGCCGGAGCCGAGCAAGGGACGCAAATACAGCCGGAAGGCGTCGGTGACGTCGGTGCCGTTGGCAGCGATGAATTCGTCTTCCATGGTCCGCGTCTTCCCCGCCACGGTTTCGAGTGGTACCAGCTGGTAATCGACGGAGTAAAAGCCGGTACGCTTGATCGCCACCGAGCCGTCGCGATCGCCCCACATGGCGTACTGGACGGCTTTTTCGCCGACTTCGCGCGCCTCGCGCTGATCGACATCGGATACGCAGCCCATGAACGAACGCTGCAGATAGCCGAAGGTGTCGCCCCGCACCCGCTTGATGCCGAGCTTGCGCTTGATCTCGTCACAGAGCAGGTCGGCCAGCGCACCGGTACCCGAAAGCTGGATGTTGCCATGGGCATCCCGCTCGACATGGCTGCTCAATTGCGTGATGATCGGCGTACCCTGCTTGTCATGGATACCTTCCGAGGCGGCGATCACGCAGCGCCCGTATTGCTCATAGGTTCTCTTGACGTCGCGGAGGAATTTATCGACTTCGAAAACCCGTTCCGGCAGGTAGATCAGGTGCGGGCCGTCATCCGGAAATTTCTTGCCGAGCGCGGATGCCGCGGTAAGAAAGCCGGCGTGCCGCCCCATCACCACGGCCAGGTAGACGCCCGGCAGTGCGGCGTTATCGAGGTTCGCACCCATGAAGGCTTGGGCGACAAAGCGGGCCGCCGACGGGAATCCCGGCGTATGATCGTTGCCGACCAGATCGTTGTCGATGGTCTTCGGGATATGGATGCAGCGCAGGGGATAGTCGGCGCGCCGGGCCTCTTCGCTGACGATGCGCACCGTGTCCGACGAGTCGTTGCCGCCGATGTAGAAAAAGTAGCCGATGCCGTGCGCCCGGAGGACCTCGAATATTTCGTGGCAGTACTTGAGGTCAGGCTTGTCGCGCGTCGAACCGAGCGCCGAGGAGGGGGTGGAGGCCACCATCTCTATGTTGTGGCTGGTTTCCCGGGTGAGGTCGAGGAACTCTTCTTTCAGGATTCCGGATACCCCGTGATAGGCGCCGTAGACCAGTTCGACGTTGCGGAACTTGCGGGCTTCGAGCACCACGCCCGCCATCGACTGGTTGATCACGGCGGTCGGTCCGCCACCTTGGGCGACGAGTACCTTTCCTTGCGGCATGATGTGCTGCTCCTTTCTTTCTGAATGTCCTGCTCGCAGGCGCACGGCCAAGCTTCTGCGCACTATAGTGGAAATTCTACTCAGCCGGCATCCACCCGGTCGATTCGAGCATCAGGAATTTATTTGCCTGCATCGGACCAATAGGCATTTTTCTGGAAGTCGAACGGACCTTCTTGTCTGCCTGCAACACAGCCGGGGAATCGCAAAAAATCATTAGATTTCAATCAATAGAAGCCTTGATCCAGTGCTTGTGAGTGCTGCGTGCCGTGATAAAATCAGCTGTTTAGTTCATCAATCAATCGGGGGAATTATGGCAGCAGGACTGATCTTTGCACTGGTCTGCGCCGTGGCGGCAATCGCCTACGGCTGGATCATGAGCCAGTGGATTCTGGCGCAACCGGCGGGCAACGACCGCATGAAGGGAATCGCAGCAGCGATTCAGGAAGGCGCCCAAGCCTATCTCAACCGTCAGTACACCACGATCGGCATCGTCGGAGCCGTGCTTGCGGTCGCGATACTGGTTTTCCTCGGCGCGAAAACCGCCATCGGTTTCGTGATTGGCGCCGTATTGTCGGGCGCTGCCGGCTATATCGGCATGAACGTTTCGGTGCGTGCCAACGTGCGTACCGCCCAAGCCGCCACGGTCGGTCTCAACGAAGCACTGAATGTAGCCTTCAAGGGCGGCGCCATCACCGGTATGCTGGTGGTCGGTCTCGGCCTGCTGGGTGTTGCCGGCTATTACGCGGTCCTCAAGATGATGGGCGGCTCCGCCGTCAAGATGGAAGACATTATCCATCCGCTGATCGGCCTCGGCTTCGGCTCCTCCCTGATTTCGATTTTCGCCCGTCTTGGCGGTGGCATCTTCACCAAGGGCGCCGACGTCGGTGCCGACCTGGTGGGCAAGGTGGAAGCCGGCATTCCCGAGGATGATCCGCGCAACCCCGCCGTGATCGCCGACAACGTCGGCGACAACGTCGGCGACTGCGCCGGCATGGCAGCCGACTTGTTCGAGACCTACGCGGTGACGACGGTGGCGACCATGCTGCTCGGCGCGCTGTTGTTCAAGGCGAATGGAGCGGCGGCCGAGGCGGCCGTGCTTTATCCGCTGGTACTGGGCGGATTCTCGATCATTGCCTCGATCGTCGGCGTGATGTTCGTCAAGACCTCGCCGGGAGCCAAGATCATGAACGCTCTCTACAAGGGCTTGATCGTTGCCGGAGTGCTGGCACTGGTGGCCTTCTACCCGCTGACGACCTGGATCGTCGGCGCCGGCCTACCGACCGATGATGGCAAGACGATTTCGGCGATGGCGCTCTACGGTGCCGCCGTGATCGGCCTCGTCCTGACCGGCCTGATGGTCTACATCACCGAGTACTACACCGGCACCGAGTTCAAGCCGGTGCAGCACGTCGCCGAAGCGTCGACCACCGGCCACGGCACCAACATCATCGCCGGCCTCGGCGTTTCGATGAAGGCAACCGCCTGGCCGGTTCTGTCAGTGTGCGCCGCGATCTGGGCCTCGTACGCGCTGGGCGGCCTCTACGGTATCGCCATCGCTGCCACGTCGATGCTGTCGATGGCCGGCATCGTCGTCGCGCTCGACGCTTACGGTCCGATCACCGACAACGCTGGCGGCATCGCCGAGATGTCCGAACTGCCGCCTTCGGTGCGCGCCATCACCGATCCGCTCGATGCCGTGGGCAACACCACCAAGGCAGTGACCAAGGGTTACGCCATCGGCTCCGCCGGCCTCGCCGCGCTGGTGCTGTTCGCCGACTTCACGCACGGCCTGGAGTCGCTCAAGCCCGGCATCAAGTTCGCCTTTGACCTGTCCGATCCGGCTGTCATCATCGGCCTCTTCGTCGGCGGCATGGTCCCCTATCTGTTTGCCGCGATGGGCATGGAAGCGGTGGGTCGCGCCGCCGGTGCCGTGGTGGTCGAAGTGCGCCGCCAGTTCAAGGAGATCAAGGGCATCATGGAAGGCACGGCCAAGCCGGAATATGGCACCTGTGTCGACATGCTGACCAAGGCCGCGATCAGGGAAATGATGATTCCGTCGCTGCTGCCGGTACTGGTTCCGGTCGTGGTCGCCGTCGTCATGAACTTCCTGATGCCGGCCGTGGGCGGCGTCGGTGCCGGCGTTCGTGCCCTGGGCGGCGTCCTGATGGGCACCATCGTCACCGGCCTCTTCGTCGCGATTTCGATGACCACCGGCGGTGGTTGCTGGGACAATGCCAAGAAGTACATCGAGGACGGCAATTTCGGTGGCAAGGGTTCCGAGGCGCACAAGGCGGCCGTAACCGGCGACACGGTGGGCGACCCCTATAAGGATACGGCGGGCCCCGCGGTGAACCCCCTTATCAAGATCATCAACATCGTCGCGCTGCTGATCCTGCCGCTGGTCGTGTGATTTCAGGCGGAGCTATCAAGCAAACGGGCAGCCTGCGGGCTGCCCGTTTTTTCTTGGCGCTGGCCGTTCTGGCTGGCGCTGGCGGGGTCTGGTCGCAGTCCGCCCAATCCGAGGCCGCCAGCGGCTTTGCGCCGCAGTCCGCGGCAGCCAGCGCCGACTTCATGGTCGTCACGGCGAATGCCCATGCTACGGATGCCGCCGTGGAAATTCTGCAACTGGGTGGCAATGCACTCGACGCCGCGATCGCCGCGCAATGGGTGCTCAACCTGGTCGAGCCGCAATCGTCGGGACTCGGCGGCGGAGGTTTCCTGCTCCACTGGGATGCGGCACGCAGGCGCGTCATGGCCTGGGACGGCAGGGAGACCGCGCCCCGTGCCACCGGCGCCGACTTTGCACGGCGCGCCGACGGCAGCCTGGCGCCATTTGCGGAACTGGTGGCGAGCGGCAGGTCGGTCGGTGTCCCCGGCCTGTTGGCGATGCTGGAGGAAGCGCATCGCCGGCATGGCAAACTGAAGTGGGAACGCCTGCTCGCCCCTGCCATACGGCTTGCCGAGAACGGGTTTCCGGTTTCGCCGCGCCTGAACCTATTGCTGCACCAGGATACCCTGCTGCGCAACGATGCGGCGGCACGCGCTCTCTATTACCGGCCCGATGGCAAACCGCTCGAGGTCGGGGACACCCTGCGCAACCCTGAGCTTGCGCTCATGCTGCGCCGGGTCGCGCGGGAGGGCAGTGTCGCATTGCATCAGGGAGCGACCGCCCGGCGCATCGTCGCGGCGGTGGCCAATCGCGGCGGCGGCATCACGCTCGGCGATCTCCGCGACTATCGTCCGCTCCGGCGCGAGGCGGTCTGTGGCAGTTTCCGCCGCTGGCGCGTCTGCGGCATGCCGCCGCCATCGTCGGGCGGCATCGGCGTCCTGCAACTGCTCGGCATCCTCGAGCGTAGCGGCCTGCCTCCAGGCCCCGTGGAACGCGCCGATGCAGTCCATCATTTCGCCGAGGCCGGACGGCTGGTTTATGCCGATCGCTCCCGTTACGTCGGCGATCCAGATTTCGTTCGGGTCCCGCAGCGGGAGTTGCTGGCGAACGATTACCTCGAGCGGCGCAGCCGCCTGATCGAACCGGGCAGGGCCATGGGCACTGCCGCGCCTGGAAGCGTTCCTTCCACACAAGTGCAGGCCGATGGTGATGCGCCGGAGTTGCCTGCCACTACCCACCTGTCGGTCGTCGATGGCCAGGGCAATGCTGTCGCCTTGACCAGCTCGATCGAGGCCGGTTTCGGCAGCCGGATCCAGGTCGACGGTTTTTTGCTCAACAACCAACTCACCGATTTTTCCTTCACGCCGGAACGCGAGGGGAAGCCGGTGGCCAATCGCGCGGAAGCCGGCAAGCGGCCGCTGTCCTCGATGGCGCCGACGCTGGTGTTCGACTCAAAGGGTCGGCTGCATGCCGTGCTCGGCTCGCCCGGCGGCAGCCGCATCATCAATTACGTGGCGCGTACGCTACAGGCCTTGCTCGATGGCGGCATGGAGCCGGCAGCCGCCCTGGCCATGGGCCATGCCGGCAATCGCAACGGCGCCACCGAAGTTGAGCGCGGGCGGATCGGCGATGACATGGTACGGGAACTCGAAAAGCTCGGCCATGCGGTCCAGCGCACGGACATGACCAGCGGCCTGCACCTGATCGTGCGTCGCGGCGGTGGCTGGGTGGGTGCCGTTGATCCCCGCCGCGAGGGCAGCGCCCGCGGCAACTGATCAGGCGGCCAGACGGCGGAAGTCGCGCAGACGGAAGCCGAGCAGGAACAAGGTCGCGAAATAGCTGGCGATGCCGCCGCAGACTGCGCCGGCGAGTTTCAGAACGCGCTGTTCGCCGCCCATCGCCAGCCATGCTGTGTCGGCACCCGCGGCAAACCAGAGTACGCCACCGAGCACCAGCAGCGCCACCAGCAGCTTTGCCGTAAAGAGCCCCCAGCCAGGCTGCGGCCGGTACACCGCCCGCCGGCGCAAGCCGCGCCAGAGCATTGCGGCGTTGAAGCAGGAGGCGAGGCCGATCGACAGCGCCAGCCCCGCGTGCTTGAGCCAGCCGATGAAGGCGACGTTCATCAGTTGTGTCAGCGCCAGGGTGATGAGGGCGATTTTCACTGGCGTACGTATGTCCTGCCGCGCATAGAAGCCGGGGGCCAGCACCTTGACCAGGATCAGGCCCGTCAACCCGATCGAGTAGGCCACTAGTGCCTCCCGTGTGCGCAGTACGTCTGTCGCAGCGAAGGCCCCATATTGGAACAGCGTAGATAGCAAGGGGACAGCCAGCATTGCCAGCGCCAGCGAGGCTGGCAGGGTCAGCATCAGGGTCAGGCGCAAGCCCCAGTCGAGCAGTGCCGAAAAATCCCCGGAATTGCCGGCGGCGTGGGTCTTGGCCAGGCTGGGCAGCAGGATGGTGCCCAGCGCCGCACCGAGCAGGCCGGCGGGAAACTCCATCAGCCGGTCGGCGTAGTAGAGCCACGAAACGCTGCCGGTTTCAAGGAAAGACGCGAAGATGGTATTGATCAGCAGACTGATCTGCGCCACCGAAACGCCCAGTACGGCCGGCGCCATCAGCTTGAGGACGCGCTGTACGCCTTCGTCGCGCCAGACCGGGTCGAAGCGCGGCAGCATGCCGATCTTCGCCAGCGCGGGCAGCTGGATTCCCAGTTGCAGCACGCCGCCCAGAAGCACCGCCCAAGCCAGCGCGAGGACGGGCGGATCGAACCAGGGCGCGGCGAACAGCGCCATGCTGATGAAGGAGAGGTTCAACAGCACCGGCGTGAAGGCGGGCAGGGCGAAGCGGCCCCAGGTATTGAGGATGCCGGCCGCCAGTGCGACCAGTGACATGAACAGGATGTAGGGGAAGGTGATCCGGGTCAGCTCCACCGTGAGCTGAAACTTTTCTGCATCCGCGCTGAAACCGGGGGCCGTGACAGCGATCAGAACCGGCGCCGCGACCATGCCGAGTGCGCTGACGGCGACCAGGGCAAGAAACAGCATACTGGCGACGCGATCGACCAGGGTTTTGGTATCGATTTCGCCGCGACGACCGCGATACTCGGCCAGGACGGGAACGAAAGCCTGCGAGAACGCTCCCTCGGCAAACAGCCGGCGCAGCAGGTTGGGCAGGCGGAAGGCGACGAAGAAGGCGTCGGTGATCATGCCGGCGCCGAAGGTCCTAGCGATCACGAAGTCGCGGACAAAGCCCAAGACGCGGGACAGCAGGGTCATCCCGCTGACGGTGGCCAAGGCTCGGAGCAGATTCATGCCGGTATGGTATCCGGGATGTCGCCCGCAGAAGCCGCTTGCAATGGGAGGAAGACCCCCCTATAATCTCGCGTTTTCCAAGATCTACCGGATATCTCCATGGCCAATACCGTCCAAGCCCGCAAACGTGCCCGTCAGGCGACCGAGCAGCGTGCGCACAACATGAGCCAGCGTTCCACGTTGCGCACCGCAATCAAGAAGGTACGCAAGGCGATCGAGGCTGGCGACAAAAGTGCCGCACAGGCCGTCTTCAAGGAGTCACAGGCCGTGATCGACTCCATCGCCGACAAGAAGATCGTGCACAAGAACTTGGCAGCGCGCCAGAAGAGCCGCCTTTCGGCCGCGATCAAGGCACTCTGAACCCCACCGGCGCACAAGCGCTGAGACAAAAAGGCTGTCCCGTACGGGGCAGCCTTTTTTCATGTGCGCCCGGCACGGGCGCACTCTTGCGGGTGGAAGTCCCGCCGTAAGTTGATCACAGCGAACGAAGCGAAGCGCAACTGCATGAGGGCGACCGAGTGTGGGGAGGAAGCGTGGAGCGAAGCTGCGAGCCGATGGACAAGAACCGGATAGAAGGCGTCGCCGAGCAGGGCGAGCGGGCATGATTCCGCGAAGCTCTCGTGATCAAGGCGGAGTGGCGTAAATCCGGCGGTTGTGCAGCGAAGGAGTGCGTTCTTACCCGGGGAGATCTCGCCTGATGGCTGAAAGGCCGACACGGAAACGCGGAGCGAGAAGTCAGCAGAGGCCGTAGTAGTTGCCAGTAGGGGGCGAAGGGCCGAACGAGGAGACGTGTTCGAGACCATGTCGATATTGAACGCAAGGCGTCAGATGACTGCGCAAGCAGAGCGGGCAGGCGTAGCCCCCGGTGAAGCCGGGTGTGATCCTGTCAGCGACGAAGCGGCCAACCCGCGACGGGACACCGAGAGCACAGGGTCAGGGCTGCTTCAGGCGGTTCTGACGAGAGAGAACCTGCGGCAAGCATGGAAACGCGTCAAAGCCAACAAAGGGGCGGCGGGCGTGGATGGTCTGGACATAGAACAGACCGCACGCCACCTCGTCACGGCGTGGCCGGCGATTCGCGACCAACTGCTGCGGGGGACGTACCGGCCCAAACCGGTACGACGGGTAACGATCCCGAAGCCGGACGGGGGCGAGCGCGAGCGTGGCATCCCGACGGTCACGGATCGGTTGATCCAGCAAGCACTGCTGCAAGGGCTGCAACCGATGCTTGACCCGACATTCAGCGAACACAGCTACGGCTTCCGACCGGGAAGGCGAGCCCATGACGCGATCCTCGCGGCGCAGGGCTACGTCCAATCGGGACGGCGGATCGTGGTCGATGGCGATCTGGAGAAATTCTTTGATCGCGTCAATCACGACATTCTCATTGACCGCCTACGGAAACGCATCGACGACGCCGGGATC
Source organism: Sulfuritalea sp. (assembly GCA_020853215.1). Classification (GTDB taxonomy): domain Bacteria; phylum Pseudomonadota; class Gammaproteobacteria; order Burkholderiales; family Rhodocyclaceae; genus Sulfuritalea. The sequence continues at coordinate 18,679 of JADYZH010000086.1, forward strand.
ATCCGGCTGATTCGAGCGTACCTGAACAGCGGCATCATGAGCGATGGCGTGGTGCTGGAACGGTATCAGGGTACGCCGCAAGGCGGGCCGCTGAGTCCGCTACTGGCGAACGTGCTGCTGGACGAAGTGGATAAGGTGTTGGAGAAGCACGGCCACTGCTTTGCGCGCTATGCCGATGACTGCAACGTCTATGTACGCAGTCGGAAGGCAGGCGAGCGGGTGATGGTGTTGTTGCGGCGGTGTTACGCGAAGCTACAGCTCAAGGTGAATGAGGCCAAGAGCGCAGTGGCGAGCGTCAAGGGAAGGAAGTTCTTGGGCTACAGCTTCTGGTTTGCCAAGGATGGCGTGAAGCGCCGGGTGGCCGACAAGCCGTTGGTGACGTTCAAGCAACGGATCAGGCAACTGACCCGACGCTCGGGCGGGCGCAGCGTGGCGGAGGTCATCGACAAGCTCAAGCCTTACCTGTTGGGATGGAAAGCCTACTTTGGGCTGGCGCAAACGCCGCAAGTCTGGCGCACGCTGGACGAATGGCTGCGGCACCGGCTCCGGGCGATCCAACTCAAGCACTGGCGGCGGGGTAGCACAATTTACCGGGAACTGACCCACCGGGGCGCGGCTGACCACGTCGCCAAGCGGGTGGCGCAGAACGCACGCTGCTGGTGGCGGAACAGCAATGGTGACATCAAACGGGTGCTGACCATTGCCTATTTCGACAAACTTGGCGTACCCCGTCTCTCATGACCTCACCTCCTCGAACCGCCCGGTGCGGACCCGCATGCCGGGTGGTGTGGGAGGGGCCGGCCGGGTAATACTGGCCGCCCCTATCCCGATGGGGCTCCGCGGCAAGCCTCTCTGAAATTTCTTCCGGCGACGGAATTTTATTTTCGGCTTTGCGAAATACCACTATTTGCATAATATATATTGAAATGTCGCTTTAAATTAGACAAATAGCTTGAGTTTCACGAAGTCACTGCATATACTTACCCAACTTCATTGAAGTGAAAGGGGTTTTATGCAATCCCATCAGTTCATAAAATACGCGTTCCGGATCCGGACCCGGCAGGGAGTGGTCGTGGATAATTTGATGATCCACGGTATCGACGAATTCGACGCCCAGCGCAAGCTGCGGCAGGTCTACCACAACTGCCAGATCATCGACTGCGTTTGCCATCACGGCAGCGTTCGCGTACCGGTGGCCAGCTTCGAGGAAGTCGCAAACCTCATTGTTCGTTGAGCCGGTTTCCGGCG